>DAOULE010000103.1:0-6840 GCA_034420575.1 Dehalococcoidia bacterium | reverse complement strand
TCGTCCATGCTATCGGCTGCCATGGCTCACCTCCTCGCTGCGCCGCAGCTCGGGTGAGGCCGAACGTCGGCGCCTCGCCCCCAGCCTACTCTTCGAAGCTGAAGGGCGGGTAGCGGTCGGTGGTGAGCAGCCACATGTAGGCGCCCAGGCGCAGCCCCCAGCGGCTGAGACCGACCATGAACCGGAAGATGCCGCGCGGATAGCGGCCCGTGAACAGGATCGCGAACCACGCCACCACCAGCAGCACCATCGCGATGAGCCACAGGATCGCGAGCGCGACGTAGTGCGGGATCGCGAGCAGCCACTTCACCAGCGGCAGCCAGCGGTTGAGGTCGCGCTCAGCGTCGGGGTAGTCGAGGTCGACGCGGACCGCCTGCTCCTCGTCGGTCGAGGGGTACTCGTCGCGCATCAGCATGAAGTACGCGGTGACGCGTGTCGTGAAGCGCGACATCTCGAGGTTCCAGTCGAACCACCAGCGCGGATACTTGCGGCGAAACAGCAGCATGAGCAGCGTCGGACCGAAGAGGAAGCCACCGGTCGAGACCGTGATCCACGTCGCCTCCCCGAGCTGCTGGGTGTTAGGCGCGCCACCCCCGAGCAATCCAATCACCACGAAGATCGGGATCACAAGGATGGCGCGGAACAGGGTCGAGAGGCGGCTGAGTCCCTGCTCCGGGTAGTCGATGTCGAGTCGCGCGGGATACGGCGCACCGGGCTGGCTCATGTAGTCGGCGCTCACGATGCGCCTCCTTCCCCCGGGGGAGTAGCGGTCAGGCCGCCCGCGCCGCCCGCCCGAGGCTTGCCAGCGCGGACTCCCAGATCGCGTTGCCGTCCTCGCCGCCGAGGATGGCCGCCGAGGCGCGCTCGGGGTGGGGCATCATGCCGAGCACGTTGCGGCGCTCGTTGAGCACGCCGGCGATGTTCGCGATGGAGCCATTGGGATTGGCTCCGGGCGTCACTCGGCCGTCGGCGTCGCAGTAGCGGAACGCGACGCGCTGCTCGGTTTCGAGCATCTCGAGGGTCGGCGCGTCGGCGAAGTAGTTGCCTTCGCCGTGCGAGATCGGCACCTGCAGCACGCGGCCGGGCTCGATGCCGGCCGTGAACGGCGAGGCGTGCTCGGCGGGCACGAGGTGGGTGGGCTGGCAGCGGAACTGCAGCGAGGCGTTGCGCATCAGGATGCCTGGGAGTAGCCCCGCCTCGCACAGGATCTGGAAGCCGTTGCAGATGCCGATCACGAGCCCGCCCGAGGCAGCGTGCGCTTGCACGGCCCGCATGACGGGCGAGAACCGGGCGATTGCGCCGCAACGCAGGTAGTCGCCGTACGAGAACCCGCCCGGCAGCACGACCAGGTCGGCGTCGCCGAGGTCCGTCTCGCGGTGCCACACGCGCCGGGCGGTGACGCCGAGGCGTTCGAGCGCGAACACGCAGTCGCCGTCGCTCCACGTGCCGGGAAAGACCACGATCGCGGCTTGCATGCCCCGATGATACGTCACGCGCGCGGCGGGTCGAGTGGGCTCGGGGCCGTCAGCGTTCCAGTTCCGTCTCGCCCGGCTCCGGAGTGGCGTCGGCGGACGCGGGCGGCTCACCCATCCCGCCGCTCTCGCGCTCCTCGAGCTCGTGCTCCGTGGGCTCCGGGTACTGGACGCGAGGGTGGTAGACGGCGTTCAGCGTCTGCACGAACGAGTCGGCCACGATGCGCAGGTCACGCAGGGAGATGTCGCACTCGGCGAACTGGTCCTCCTCGATCCGCTCGCGCACGATCCCGTTCACGATCGAGCTGATGGCGCCCACGGTGCGGTCGGCGCTCGCCCGCACCGCGGCCTCGCTGGAGTCGGCGAGCATGATGATCGCGGCCTCGCGTGACTGCGGCCGGGGGCCCGGGTAGCGGAAGAGCTCCGGGTCGATCGAGGGGTCCTCGGCGGCGGCGCGACGGTAGAAGAACTGCACGCGGCGCGTCCCGTGGTGCTGCGGGATGAACTGCGCCACGGCTGCGGGGATGCCCTCGCGCCGGGCGAGCTCGACGCCCGCGGCCACGTGCTGCTGGATCATGCGCGTGCTCTGCAGCGGGTCGAGCGTGGCGTGCGGGTCCTCCTCGGACTGGTTCTCGATGAAGAACTCGGGCGCGGTGAGCTTGCCGACGTCGTGGTAGTAGGCGCCGACGCGCACCAGGAGTGGGTCGGCGCCGATGCGGTCCGCCGCGCGCTCGGCCATGTTGCTGACGAGCACCGAGTGCTGGAAGGTGCCGGGCGCCTCGTCCTGCAGGCGCCGCAGCAGCGGGTGGCCGAACTGCGCCAGCTCCATCAGCTCGACGCGCGTGATGATGCCGAACGGGCGGCTCAGCAGCAGGAAGAAGCCGACGCCGATCAGCGCCGACGCCAGCCCGCTCACTCCCCCGCCCGCGACGATCCACGCGAGGTCCGCCACCTGCCGGTCGGCGTCGAGCAGCCAGACGGCAAGCAGCGAGGCGACCACGGCCCCGCCCGTTGCGAGCCCCGCCACGAGGTAACGGTTGACGTGGAGGGCGCGTGACGCGACGAACACCCCGGCGAGCGACCCCGACGAGATGGCGAGCCAGATCCGCGCCGTCTCAAGTTGCCCGCCCCCGGCGGCGTCGGCGAACGGCAGCGAGATCGAGACGAACGACGCCACGGTGGTCAGCAGCAGCGTGATCAGCATCGCCACGCCGAGGTCGAGCAGGACGGCGGCGGCCATCGGCCCGGCGGCGACGGGGATCGCGTAGGCGAGGAAGTGGCGCTCGATGTCCGGGAGCAGCAGCGGCAGCGCGAACTTCATCGCGATGGAGGGCAGCAGCAGCAGCAACGCGAAGAGCGCGAGCCTGCGCACCCCCACCAGCGCCGGCGGCTGTACGACGTAGAGGTAGGCGCCGCTCGCGGCGCCCGCGATCAGCGCGACGATCACCGCCGCCGCCACGCCCCGGGCATCGACGCCCGAGGTATCGAGCTCGGCCTCGCGGAGCATCTCCAGGTCCGAGGCCGTCAGCTCCCGGCCCTCCTCGACCAGCACCTGGCCGCGCTCGCGCGTGACTCGCACCGCGGCCACGCGGCTGCGGGCCACATCACGCGCGGCGGTCGTCTCCTCCGGGTCGACGACGACGTTCGCGACGACGAGCGGCGTCAGCAGCTCGGTCAGCGCCACCAGCTCGTCGGCGGTGAGCGTCTCCGAGAACCGCGACGCGACGCTGCGGCGCGCCTCGTCGACCTGCTCGGCGGTCACTTCGGGGCCCCCGAGGATCGCCTCGAGCACCACCCGCGCCTCGTCGGCCAGGGCCCCGAACTCGGCGTCCGAGGCGGCCGCGAACGTCTCGATGGCGCGCTGCGTGAGCGCGCCGGCGGTGGCGGCGCGGATGCGCGACTCGCGCTCGGCGTCGCCCAGCGTCGCGATCCGCGCCTCCTGGATCTGGATCAGCTGCTGGTCCAGCTCGCCGAGCTGGCGGCGGAAGATCGAGAGGTCGAAGACGAGCTTCGCCGGCACGGCTGCCGCGGCGGCCTCGCGGGCCTCGTCGGTGAGCACGTCGGACTCGTACGAGATGCCGCGCGGCGCGGCGAGCGTGAACGGCGAGGGCTCCCCCTCGCGCAGCTTCGTCCCGCCGGGATACCACGGGAACAGCAGCGCGCTGAGCGCGAGGGCAATCACGAGGCCGAGCGCCACGGCCGTGAGGCGCGAGTACCACGCGGTCGCAGCGTCGCTCTGATTCAGTGACACGTAGGTCTACGCCCGCGGCGATCCGTCAACCGCTCGCCAGCCGCTCCCGGACAAGCTCGTTGACGCGGCGTCCGTCCGCGCGTCCGCGCACTCGTCCCATCACCGGTCCCATCACCTTGCCGAGGTCGCTTGGCCCGCTCGCGCCCACCTCTACGACCACCTCGTCGATGGCGGCGCGGATCTCGTCTTCGGTCAGCTCCTCGGGGAGGTACGTGCTGATGATGTCGAGCTCGGCCTGCTCGTTGGCGGCGAGGTCGTCGCGGCCGCCCTTCTGGTACTCCTCGATCGAGTCACGGCGCTGCCGCGCCTCGCGCTGGAGGGCGACCACGGCTTCCTGGTCGTCCAGGTCATGGCCGGCGGCGATGCGCGCGTTGTCGAGCGCGGCGATGAGCAGCCGCAGCGTGTCGCGACGCCCGGTGTCGCGGGCACGCATGGCGTCGGTCATGTCCGCGCGGATGGTCTCCGCGAGCGTGGGCATCTGTTCAGCGCCTGCCGTCCCCGGTCACGCGCACGGGCTGGCGCGCGCGATAGCCGCGTATGCCGACCCGGGAGCGAGACCTCGACACGCCCGTGCGGGCGCCCTAGCGTCGCTGCTTGGCCTGCGCGCGCATCGCCTTGCGCAGCTTGCGGAGGCGAGCGGCTTCCTTCTTCTTGCGGCGCACGGACGGCTTCTCGTAGTACTCCGCCCGGCGCGCCTCGGAGAGGATGCCGTCGGCCTGCACGCGCTTGTTGAAGCGCTTCAGCGCGGCCTCGAACGACTCCGTCTCCCCGACGAACACCTCGGTCACGTGTCGTGCCGACCCTTCGCAACTTCCCCGCGGGATGGTCCCGCGGCTCCGCCCCACGCCTGCCTCGCAGGCCATCGGTGCGGACCTGAATCGTAGGTGCGCCACGGCGGGGGCGTCAAACACGAGGCGTGCGAGTCTCGTCCTCAGGCGCCTCATACACCACCTCACCGCCGATCACCGTCGCCAGCACCCGGCACGCCGCCGGATCCGCCTCCAGCGGCCCCTCGACCACCACAAGGTCGGCGACGCGCCCGGTCTCCAGCCGCCCCCGATCGCCGAGGCCGCACACCGCCGCCGCTCCCGTCGTCCACGCCGCCAGCGCCTCCAGCGGCCGCAGCGCCTGTCCCCGCGCGAGCGTCCCGGGACGCCTCGACGACGCCGCCGCGCTCGCGGCGAGGGGTCCCGAGCGGCTCACCGGGGCGTCCGAGGAGAACGCGAGTGGCACGCCTGCCTCGATCACCTCGCTCCAGGGATGCAGCCGCTCGCGCTCGGCGGGCGTCAGCAACTGCTCGTAGCGGGGCGTGACCTCGGTCAGCAGCCCGGGCTGCGCGACGATGGCAACGCCGGCCTCGGCGATGGCTTTGACGAGGTCGCGCGGCAGCAGCGGCGCGTGCTCGATGCGGTGTCCGCGCGGCTCGCCCGTCGCGCGGAACGCGTCGAGTGCCGCGCGCACGGAGTCGACGGTTGGTGCGTGGACGGCGACCCGGCGGCCAGCGGCGGCGGCCCGACGCACGACGGCCGCGAGGTCCTCGACGCGGATTGCGTCGCCCTCCAGCGCGCGCGGCTGTACCTTCACCTCGCCTCGCAGCACCCGGCCGGCGACGGCCTGCTCGGGCAACTCGCCGAGGTGGTCGACGCCCTCCATCACCACGAGGCGCTGCGGCAGCGTGCCGCCGGCGACGAGCGTCTCCCACTCCGCCGCGCCGTTGCGCGGCCCGGCGTCGACGAGCGTCGTGACGCCCTCGGCCAGCCGCGCGCGGCCCCACGCGGCGACGGCCGCCGCGACCCCCGCCCGGTCGGGCGGCGGCATGACTGCCTCGATGCGGTCCGCCATGCCGAGCAGCAGCCCGTCGAGCCGCCCGTCCTCGAGCGATCGCCCGAACGCCGCGCCGCGCGGCTCCGGCGTCGACTCATCGATGCCCGCGAGGGCGAGCGCGCTCGAGTTGAGCACCTCGGCGTGGCCGGAGCGGTGCGTGAGCCGTACGGGGTGGTCCGGCGCGGCGGCGTCGAGCTCACTCCGCGTCGGGTGGCGGCGCTCGGCGAGCATCGTCTCCTCGTAGCCGTGGGCGCGCAGCCACGCGCCCGAAGGGCGCTCGGCCGCCGCGCCCGCGAGGACGGCGAGAAGTTCCGGGATGCTTGCCACCGCGCGCGGCGAGACGTCCACGCCCGCTTCGGCCGCGGCTGCGGCGAGGATGTGCACATGGGCATCGATGAACCCCGGCAGCACGTACGCCTCGGGCGCTGCGATGCGGCGGTGGCCCTCCGGCAGCACGCGCGCGGACTCCTCGGGCGTGCCGAGGGCGACGATGCGGCCGTCGGCGCAGGCGAGCGCCGCGTGGGCGTGGCGCAGCGAGGCCCCGTCGGGCACGAGCACTCGTGCTTCGACGAGCAGCGGTTCAGGCGGCGGGGAGTCGGGCGTGGTCATCGCGCGAGCGGGCGCGAGGAGCCTCCGGCGTGGGACACGAAACAAGCGCGCGACGGTGAGGCCGCGCGCTCGTCAGCGTCTGCCGGAGGCAGGACTAGTCGGCGGAGGGCAGCACCTTCGGCTGCAGCTCTTCCATGCCGCGGCCGTCGATGTTCAGGTTGCACTCGCCCGGCTTGATGCAGAGCACCTCGACCTCGGAGTTGTCGTCGCGGTATCGCTTGCCCAGTGCTACGGCCATCGTGCGCCCCCTAGATCTGCTCGAGCTCGTCGTCGCCGCACCTGAGAGCGCCGTCGCCACCGCGGGTCACGATGAACTCGGCGCCGCAGGTGTTGCAGCGGTAGCGCTTGCCCGTCTCGACTGCCATGTGATTCCCCTCCGCCGGCGCCGCCTGGGCGGTCGCCTCCTCTTGCCGCGTGACGAGGGTCGCCGCGGTGCGGCCGAGCCTCGCTGCGTGTGTTTCCTCGTTGCTACTCGACGCTGACCGAGACGGCCATGCCGAGCTGGTAGTGGGCCGGTACGTTGCAGAACAGCAGGTACTGGCCGGGTGTCAGGTCCGCCGTGGTGACCTGAGTCGAGCCGCCGGCGAACTCGGGGATGACCGCGAGGATCTCGAGGCCTCCCTCGTTGGCCTTGCCGCCCTCGATGGGCAGGCCGTCGGCCGCGACGTCGCTGCGGATGATCTT
>DAOULE010000102.1:0-2212 GCA_034420575.1 Dehalococcoidia bacterium | reverse complement strand
CCGTAGCGGTCGTAGAGCGCCTTCATCGCGAGGAAGCCCTGATCGGCGATCCAGTTGAAGAAGTCGTAGGGGGCCGTGATGACGTCGACGAATTCCACGGTCGTCCTTCGGGCGTGCGGCGTGTGCCTCGTCGTTCGTTGACGCTGGGCGACGGCCACCCCTAGGATCGATCGGTAGCCCGACTGACGGAAGGCCGCATGTACGCAATCGTCCGCACCGGCGGTAAGCAGTTCCGCGTCTCGGCCGGCGACAGCATCGCCGTCGAGCGGCTCGACGCCGCCGAGGGCGACGAGGTCACGCTCGGCGACGTGCTGCTCGTCGGCGGCGACGACGGCGTCGCGGTCGGCAACCCGACGGTCGAAGGCGCCTCGGTCGCCGCGAGAGTGGACGAGCACTACCGCGACCGCAAGGTGACGGTCTACAAGTACAAGAACAAGACGCGGCGACGCGTGCTGCGCGGGCATCGCCAGCAGCGCACGCGCCTCACCATCACCGGCATCACGTCCGGCAGCTAGCGAGCAGGGGGCAGCGGCATGGCACACAAGAAGTCCGGCGGCTCCAGCCGTAACGGCCGCGACTCCAACGCCCAGCGACTCGGCGTGAAGCGCTACGACGGTCAGCTCGTCACGGCCGGCTCGATCCTCGTGCGCCAGCGCGGGACGCGTATCCACGCCGGCGAGAACGTCGGCGTCGGCCGCGACCACACGCTGTGGGCCCGGGTCGACGGCACGGTCAAGTTCGCGCCGTACGCCAAGAACCGCCGGAAGCAGGTCTCGATCATCCCGCTCGAGGCCGAGGTCTAGCGAGAGCGCCGCGATGAAGCCCGAGATCCACCCCGAGTACCACCCCGTCGTCTTCGTCGACATCTCTACGGGCGAGGAGTTCCTCACCCGCTCGACCCTCACCTCCGAGGAGAAGCGCGAGGTCGACGGCGTCGAGGCGTACGTGGTGCGCGTCGAGGTCAGCTCCAGCTCGCACCCGTACTTCACGGGCGAGCAGCGCATCGTCGACAGCGCCGGCCAGGTCGAGCGCTTCCGGCGTCGCTACGCGCAGCACCTCGGCGACTCGGAGGACGGCGACTAAGCCGGCTCGCTCCACCCCGCACACGGGCTCCTGACGGCTCCGGCGACACTGGCCGTACGGCGTCGTACGCTGCGCGCGATGGCCGCAGACCAGCCCCCGACCCAGCCCCCGGTACACCCCGCCGCCAACAGCTTCGGCGGCCAGGCCGTCGTCGAGGGCGTCATGATCCGCGGACCGCGCTCCATTGCCGTCGCCGTGCGCAAGCCCGACGGCGACATCACGATCCGCACGAGCGGGCTCGGCGGCTCGGTCACCAACCGCGTGCGCCGCATCCCCCTCGTGCGTGGCGTGCTCGTGCTCTGGGAGACGCTGGCGCTCGGCATCTGGGCGCTGTCCTGGGCGAGCGCCGTGGCCGCCGACGAGGTTGGTGAGGACGGCGAGGGGAGGCCGTTCGGCGTCCTCGGCTGGCTCGTGCTGGCCATCGTGCTCGGGTTCGCCGTGACCGTGTTCTTCGGCGGGCCGGTGCTCGTGACGGCGTGGCTCCGCTCGTACCTGCCGCACGCCGCCGTCATTGCCATCGAGGGCGTCGTGCGGCTGGGCCTGCTCCTCGGCTACATCCGCCTGATCGGGCGTTCGCCGGAGGTGCGTCGCGTCTTCCAGTACCACGCCGCCGAGCACAAGGCGGTGCAGGCGCTGGAGCACGGCCGCGAGCTCTCCGTGCAGGCCGTGCGCCGCCTCCCGAAGGAGCACCCGAGGTGCGGCACCTCGTTCCTGCTGACCGTGGTGGTCGTGGCCGCGATCGTCTTTATGTTCGCCGGCTCGGAGCCGCTGTGGTGGCGCTTCGCCTCCCGCATCGCGCTGATTCCGGTCGTCGCCGCTATCTCGTACGAGGCGATCCGGTTCGGTGGCCTCCACCTCGGCAACGCCCTCGTGCGCACGCTCTTCGCGGCGAACCTCGCTCTCCAGCGGCTCACCACGCGCGAGCCCGACGACGAGCAGATCCAGGTCGCGATCGCCTCGCTCAACGCAGCCCTCGAGGTGGAGCGCGAGGCGGCCGAGGCAGCGAGCGGCTAGCTTGTCCTGCCACCAGGATCTGCCGACACATCACGCCGTGGGTCACGACCATAGCCTGGCCTTGCCGATGACGCCCTCGGGGGTGCGGCCGCGCGTCCAGCGACCGGTGTGGGCG
>DAOULE010000101.1:0-6996 GCA_034420575.1 Dehalococcoidia bacterium | reverse complement strand
CGATGAGCCGCGCCTCCCGGAAGGCGCGGTCGGCGACGCGCCGCGCCGCTCCGCCCCGCTGGCCACCCGCCAGCGCCCGAGGGACCTCGACGACTTCGTGGGGCAGGAAGAGGTCGTGGGGCCGGGCAGCCCGCTGCGCGGGATGATCGAGCGCGACGAGACGCCTTCGCTCGTGCTGTGGGGGCCGCCTGGATCCGGCAAGACCACGCTCGCCGCCATCATCGCCCGGCGCACCCAGCGCTACTTCGAGCCGCTCTCGGCCGTCGACGCCGGTGTCGCGGACATCCGGCGCGTGGTCGCCGACGCGCGGCAGCGCCGCTCGGCGGGCGGCGTCGAGACCATCCTCTTCATCGACGAGCTACACCGCTTCAACCGTGCACAGCAGGATCACGTGCTGCCCCACGTCGAGGACGGCACCGTCACACTCATCGGCGCGACGACGGAGAACCCGTCGTTTTATGTCGTTGCTCCGCTCATCTCCCGCGCCCGCGTCTTCAAGCTCGACCTGCTCACCGAGCACGATGTCCACACCATCGTGATGCGCGCGCTGGAGCGCGACGCACAGCTCGCCGGCCTCGACCTCGACGTGGCTGAGGACGCCGTCGACGCCATCGTGCGGCTCGCGGGCGGCGACGCACGCGCCGCGCTCAACCTCCTGGAACTCGCCGCGACCTCGACGCGTCCCGGTGACGATGGCGTGCGCCACGTGACGCGCGAGGCCGTCGAGGCGACCGGGCAGCGGCCGACCGTGCTCTACGACCGCATGGGCGATGCCCACTACGACCACATCTCGGCGTACATCAAGTCGGTGCGCGACTCCGACCCGGACGGCGCGTTGTACTGGCTCGCCCGGATGCTGGAGGCAGGCGAGGACCCGCTGTTCGTGGCGCGTCGCATGGTCATCCTCGCCGCCGAGGACGTGGGGCTCGCCGACCCGCAGGCGCTCGTCGTCGCCGTGTCCGGGCAACAGGCCGTGCACTTCCTCGGGATGCCCGAGGCGCGTCTGCCGCTCGCCGAGGTGACCGTGTACCTGGCGCGCGCGCCGAAGTCGAACTCGGCCTACGCGGCCTACACTCGCGCCGCCGCCGACGTGGAGCGCACGCGTAACGACCCCGTGCCCGTCCATCTCCGCAACGCCGCGACCCGGCTGATGCGCGACTTCGGGTACGGCGAGGGCTACCGCTACGCCCACGACTTCGAGGGGCACGTGGTGCCCGACCAGACCCACCGCCCGCCTTCGGCCGAGGGCAACGTCTACTACGAGGCGGGCTCGCTCGGCGACGAGGCAGGCACCGACGACGTCTAGCCGGTGGCGCCCACTCCGAGCGTCGAGGGCGGCGTCGCGGCCTCGAACGCCGCGTGCTCGGCACGGCGTCGCTCGATCTCGTCGGGCGCCGGGCCGCTCCCCGCGGCGAGCGCCTCGAACAACTCGTGGCGTCTCAGGTAGAACACATCGTGCCCGGCGGCGAGCTTGCCGCGCGCCTCGAGGTCCGTGCCGGCGCGGAGCCACATCGACCGCGCCGAGGCGATGAGACGCCCGACGGGCTCGGCGAGCGCGTCGACCGCGAGGCCCTGCTCCTGGGCCTTCGGCAGCAGCGCCATCAGCTCCGCCACGCCCGGCTGCATGGCCGCACGGGCGAGCTCCGCCTGCGCCGTGTTGCGCTGCTGGAGGCGACGCTGCTGCGCCGCAAGCGGGCTCGCCTCGTCCGGTAGCGCAGAGGCGGCCCGTACCGCGCGGGTGATCGTGGCGTGGTCCTCGCTCCACGAGGGGAGGTCCTGGCGGTAGCCCGGCACCCGGAACGGGAACTCCCGCTGCGCGCGGTCACGCAGCAGCCAGTACTCGCGCTGCCCGCCCGTGGGGCCGAACGTCGCCGAGAGCCTGCTGCCCTGGCTGCGCAGCAGGCGGCTCATCTCCCAGACCACAGCCGCGCGTCGCGATGCGCGTGACGGGATCGCCTCGATCAGCGTCCGCTCGTCGTCGTCCCGCCCCTCGCCGAACTGGGTGGTGAACGCCTCGACGAACGCCGTCGCCGCCCGCTCGGCTGGTCGCAGTACCTCGTCGCGCACCCCACTCGCGAGGGTGCGCCACTCCTCGACGGGCCCGGCGAGCGTGTCGGGCCCGAGGTCGGCGGGATCGATGCCGTCCAACGAGGCGGCGAGCGCCTCGACGCGCGGCAGCCACTCGACGTACAGGCGGTCGAGCGGTGCTGGCTCACCGTCGGCAGTGTCGGCGCCGCCCGGAGCGTCGTCGCGCCGGTAGAGGTAGCCCCCGACGGCCAGGGCGTCGGCGCCGTGAATCTCGGCGTAGAGGTCGGCGATGAGCGGGGGATGGGCCTCCGCGTCCTGCGGGCACGCCAGGCGCCATCGGTGCACGGCGAGCGCGGGATCGGCCAGGTCGAATGAGACGCCGCTGCTCATATCGCTCCCTTGCCCCGCGGCTCCCGGCCGTCCGCGCCATGCTAATGCCGCGAGCGCCCCAGCGGGAGCGCGTGAGCAGGCATCCGGCCCCGCGTCAGTGATACCCTCGCAGGGTGCATCGTGACGAGGTGCACAGTGGGCACGGCGAGGTGGCGATGACGACATCGGAGGCGGGGGCGCTCCAGCTCGGCGCACCGGAGCGGGTGAGCGCTGTCGAGGCAATCGACGAGTTCCGGCGGGGACGCCCCATCATCATCGTCGACGACGAAGGTCGCGAGAACGAGGGCGACCTGTGCATCGCCGCGCAGTTCATCGACGCCGAGATGATCGCGTTCATGACGCGCGGCGCGGGCGGCATGATGTGCGTGGCCATGGCCGGTGAGCGCCTGGACGCGATGAACGTGCCGCTCATGACCGGCCGCAACACCTCGCCGCTCTCGAAGCAGTTCACCGTCTCCGTGGAAGCCCGTGACGGCATCGCGACAGGTGCGTCGGCCGCCGACCGGGCGCGTACGATCCAGGTGCTCGTCGGCGCCGATTCCACGCCCGAGCAGCTGACGCGGCCCGGGCACATCTTCCCGCTGCGCGCCCGCGATGGCGGGGTGCTCGTTCGCGCCGGCCACACCGAGGCGTCCGTGGACATGGCGCGCCTTGCCGGCTGCACGCCGGCCGCGGTCATCTGCGAGATGCTCGGCGAGGACGGCTCGGTCGCCCGCACCCCGGACCTCGTGGCATTCGCCCGCGAGCACGACATCAGGATCGTCACGGTCAACGATGTGATCGCTCATCGCCTCCGCACCGACACGCTTATCGAGCGCGTCACCGATGCCGGCTTGCCGAGCCGCTTCGGGGACTTCACCGCGGTCGCGTACCGCACGCTCGTCGACACCCGCGAGCACATCGCCTTCGTGCTGGGTGACATCTCCACACCCGAGCCGGTGCTGGTGCGCGTGCACGACCAGTGCGTGACCGGCGACGTGTTCCGCTCGTTGAGTTGCGACTGCGGGTACCAGCTCCGAGCGGCGATGGACCTCGTGCGTGAGGCTGGTCGAGGAGTCGTCGTCTACCTGTACCAGCAGGGGCGCGCCATCGGGCTGCATCAGAAGGGTGTCCAGCCCGCCGAGACGAGCGATGGCGAGGCGGCGGACCCAATCGAGGCCCTCGGGCTCCCCGACTACGGCATCGGGATGCAGATCCTCGTGGATCTCGGCGTGAGCGAGATGCGACTGATCACCGACAACCCGGTGAAGCGCTCCGGCCTCGAGGGCTACGGCCTCGAGATCGCCGAACTCGTCCCCCTCGCCGAGCGCACGCGCGCCCAGCGCGAGGAGGCCCTGAGCGCGGCCCGTGGAGACGACGCGGGCGCGTAGCACCGCAGTACCACGCGCCCACATTGTGTTCGCCCTGCGGGGCGGCTCGCGTCCCGCGTGCGACTTAGTCGATCAGCGCCGCGATCACCTCGTCGATGACGGCGTCCGCCTTCTCATGGAGCTCGTCGTCCGTCGCATCCTGGATCGGGTGCTCGACGAAGGAGCGCTGCATGGCGGGCAGGCCGAGCGAGACCGCCTGCGCTTCAGCGGCGTCGACGAACTCGTCGGAGGCCATCATCACCGAGGGAATGCCCTGAATCTCGAACCAGACCGTGTCGTGCACACTGCACGTCGTGCAGGAGCCTCAGTCGGCGAGGGCTTCGATGACGAAGTCCACCTCCTCCATCATCTTGCGTCGCAGCTCGTCCGGCGCCGGCTTGGCGAAGGTCGGCTTCATGTAGCGCTTGACCGTCACCTCGGGCACGCGCTCGTTCAGCAGCGACTCGATGCGGTCGAGCACCACGTTGCCGCGCGGCTTGCTGATGTCGAGCAGGCCCACGGTTCCGGTGATGTGCTCGGGGCGCTTCGTGAGTTGCCTCCCGATCGGTTCTCGTTCGTCCGTCGGGTCAAGAATCGTCGTCATACGACCTCCTCGATGCTCCTGCTGTCCAGGCCGCTGGCCCAGCCCGGGAAGATCGACGTGAACTTCCCGGCGCCGCTCCCGGCCACCACGATGTGGATGTTATCCGGCGATTGGAACTTCGGTATGAGCTCCTCGAGCTGCTCCTCGCTCGGCCCGTCCGGGCCGAAGCTCTCCGGCGGGATGCCCGCGCCCGCCCGCTCGTCGATGAGGAGCTCGCGGACCGGCCGGTGCGTAAGCTCCCAGAGCCGCTGCTGCAGGTCGGTCCGCGTCCACCTGTCGCGCCAGATGGTGTCGACGTGCTCGGGGCAGAGCACCATGAGCACCTCGCCCGACCTCGAGCGCGGGTGCCCGATCGCCTGTAGCGACATGGCGAGGCTGCCCGCGAGCGCCTCGGCGGTACGTGATGTCTGGTCGACGCACACCAGTGGCCCAGGCGACGCCGGGAAGACCGAGACCACGCTCTCCGTCGCGTCGTAGCCATGCCCGACGTGGAACGGCTCCCAGGGGCTGGCCTCCTCGCGCTCGGCGAATGCGAGCGTGAACTTGGCCGGCGACCCGAGCATGGAGCGCTCGGTTCCGCCGGGCTTCGCCCCGCCGACGTTGCGGAGCACCAGCCGGACGGCACGTCCGATGGTCGCGTTCGCGCGGTTGCCCTGCCCGAGGGCTCCGAGGCCCGAGTTCATCCTGATGCGGTCCCGGATCGGGCCGTTCACGATGACGGCCGGCGAAGCGCCCATCGTCGTGGCCATCACGCCGTGCGCGTTGAACTGCTCGGTGCAGACGGCCTCGACGGCAGCGAGGACGACCGGGAGGTACTCGGGCTTGCAGCCGGCGAGCACTGCGTTGATCGCGACCTTCTCGACCGTCGCGTCTCCCATGTTGGGCGGGACCACGGCTACCACCTCCTGCGCGTCGCGGCGGGTGCCGCCGAGCATCCTCAGGACGCGCTCCGGGCTCGGCGCAACGACGGGGAGCCCGTCCGTGAAGCCCTGGTCGAACATGAACTCGTCGACGTCGTCGGCGCTGCCGACCTCGATGCGCCGGGCGCGCAGCGGGCTCCCCTCGGCCTCCGCCGCGAGCCGCTCGGCAATGCCGGGTTCGAGGGTGCGTGAGCCGCAGCCGGGCTGCGAGATCGGGTAGCGCTCCCAGTCGACGTCGCCCGCGTCCCCCTCGGAGAGGTCCGCGAGCCGGCCGTAGAGTGCGCGCCAGTCCTCGCGCCCGAAGCCGACGAAGCGGTCGACCTCCGCGCCCGCGCCGTCGGTGAGGATCACGGTCGGCACAGTCTCGAGGTCGTAGTTGTAGGAGACCGCAAGCTCGGAGTCGTCGAGCAGCGGGAGGGTCAGGTCGTGACGGTCGACGAGGATCGCGTTGCCCTCGGCGTCCTGCCCGATCGCGAGCACGTCGACGCCACCGCCGAAGGCGCGGTGCGCGCCCTCGATGAGCGGCATCGAGGTGCCGCACGTGGGGCAGTCCTCCTTGACGAAGGCCAGCAGTGTCGGGCGGCCGGTAGGGAACGCACGCTCCTCGCTGCGCTGGTCCAGCAGTTCGAAGCCAGGTAGCCCGGTCACGTCGAGCTCCTTACGTGCGCCATCCCGTCCGCGTGCATTCTAGCCACATCGAGGAAGCAGCGTGAGGTGAGCCCGGCTGGCTCAGGTGCGCGCGTCGACGCGATCCATCTCCCCGGGCCAGTCGAGGAGTCGCTTGTCGGCGGTCAGCAGCCGGCAGCCATCGACCGTGAGCGCCGTGGCGGCGATGATCCGGTCTGCCGGGTCTCCGTGCATGTCGGGGATCTCGCCCGCGAGCGTGGCGATCTCAGCGGTCACGCCGACCTCTCCCAGACCGGTGGCGCGCAGGCCTCCACGCCAGCCCAGCACGTCGCGGGTCACGCCCACGCGGCCCTTGCGCTGCAGCATCGCGATCTCCCAGAACGTAATGGTCGAGACCGCAGCCTCGCCATCCGGCCAGGCCCGATCGAGCAACGCGCGAGCCCGCCGTCCCAGTTCACGGTTATCGAGATGCATCCAGACCAGCACATGGGTATCGAGCAGGATCACGGGTACACCGGCCGCTCAGGGATTGAGCACCCGATCCGGATCTGCGAGCACGTCCACTTCGTCTTCATCGATCGGGCTGATGATGTCCCCGAGGATGCGGATCTGTCCCTTGCCCGCGCCCCACGGCACCTTGTGGGGCTGCTGGTACGAGACCAGCTTCGCGATGGGGTCCCCGTTCTTGGTGATCACGATTTCCTCGCCCGTTTCTGCCACCTGGTCCATGAGCTTCAGGCACTTCGCCTTGAACTCGGACGCCTTGATGAACCGCCGCGTGCTGTACACGCCGACGAATTCCCTGAGCTCAAAGCCTGTCGGATCGTTTTCAACCATGGTCATGACTATAGGCCCGGTGGCCAGAACACGCAACCCTCGCGCGGCCGTGGGGAGCCTAGCTCCGAGGGCTGGTAGGCTCGTTTGAACCTCCGACGAGACTGGAGCCTGCACGAGTGAGACTGCTCTCGGCGCCGCGCGTCTTCTACGGCTGGTGGATCGTCGTCGCCGGTTTTGGCACCCAGTGGCTCGTCGGCGCACTCATGCTCCACCCCTTCGGCCTCTACGTGGTCGAGTTCGA
>DAOULE010000100.1:0-21415 GCA_034420575.1 Dehalococcoidia bacterium | reverse complement strand
GAGCGCGAGGAGTACCACGGCGGCGAGGACGTCCTCATCGTCTACCCGCGCACGTACCCCATCGGGGACCTCGGGCTGGCGAGCTCGCGGCCGTTCGGCGAGCACCGCGGCGGGTCGCCCATCTTCCCCGACCCTATCCGCGTCGTGGGCGTGCGCGACTACATCCCCGGCGACCCGCTCAAGCAGATCGACTGGAACGCGACAGCCCGCGCCCAGCGGCTGCAGTCGAGGCTCTACGAGCCCTCGCGCGAGTACGCGCTGATCGTCGCGCTCGACGTCATGACGCTGGAGCACACGTGGGAAGGCTCAGACCCGGTGCTGCTCGAGCGCGCGGTGGTGGTGGCGGCGTCGATCGCGCGCGACGCGTTCGAGCGCAAGTCGGCTATCGGGTTGATCTCCAACGGCGCGCTGCCGGACGCCGACCGGCCGGTGCGAATCGGCGCGGGACGCCGCCCGGACCAGCTGGTCCGCGTGCTCGAAGCGCTCGCCGGCGCCAACCCGTTCGCGATGCACCCGCTCTCGGCCGAGCTCGAGCGCCCCGGTCAGGCGCTGTCGCTGGGAGCCACGATCGTGGTGGTAGCGGCACTCATGCCGCCCGACCTCTCCGCGACGCTCCAGCGCCTGACCCACGAGGGGCACACCGTCCACGTCGTGAAGACCTCGCCGGAGCCGTGGGAGCAGTCCCTCGGCACGATCCCGGTCACGGAGGTCGCCACGCGGATGGAGGCGCTGGAGGAGCAGGCCGCGCAGGAGGACGAGAGTCAGCCGTGGACCCGCTCGCGCGTGCAGGTGGTGAGGGTCGGACGGTGAGGGTCGCGGCGTGAGCTGGCGACGACCGCTCGCGGTCGGACTGTACCTCCTCGCCGAGGCGCTGCTGTGGTTCATCGTGCTGCGCACGTTCGCCAGCAGCGTCGAGCGCAACCGCTTCGAGGACCTCGTGAGGGGCATCGAGCGTGGCCTCCGCGCCGGCGACTTCCTGGAGCCGGACCGCGCGCAGAACGCGCGCGCCATGGCCGAGGTCGCCGCCGACGCAGCCGTGGGCGGTGCGCCGATCATCGTCGTGCTCGCCCTCGCCTTCGCAGCGTTCGGGCTGATGCGCGTGCTGTCGATGTCAGACCTTCCCGGCGCTGCGCGCGCCGCGGCCGGGGTCAGCGGCTCGATCCTCATGCTGACGGCGGGCATCCAGGTCTCGCTCGCCGAGGGCGCACCCTGGGAGGGCGGCATCCTCACCGGCATCGTCAGCGAGGTGGGCGTCCAGGAATTCGTGGCGAACCCGGATGTCGACCGGCTGCGCGGCGTCTCGCGCACCGTCACCGTGGTCGGGCTCACCGTGCTGTGGTTGCGCTTCCTCTTCGCCGGACGCGGGCCGGTCACCTTCGACCGCGTGCTGCGGAGCTTCGGCGTCGGCTTCGCCGCCGTCGTGGTCACGACGCTGTTCGGCCATGCCGCGGGCGCCGACGTGGCAGGCGGCCTGGTCCTGCCCTACTTCGTGATCGCTTCGCTCGCGCTGGCCACGTCGCATGCCGCGCGCGCGCCCGAGGACGATACGGCCGTGCGGCGCGACGCGCCGTGGGCCATCTCCGTCGTCGGCACGGTCGGGCTGCTCGCCGCGATCGCGCTGCTGTTCGGGTTGCTGATGCTGATCGACGCCCAGCGCGCGTTCGATCCGATCGGCGCGGCGGCTGCGTGGCTGCTGACGTGGGTGCTGATCATCATCCTGACGCCGGTCGCCTGGTTCGTGGAGTTCGTGCTCGGCTCGCTGGTCGGCGAGGTCGAGTTCCAGCGGGTCGGGATGGACATCCAGGAGGCGACGACCGCCGAGGACGAGGAGGTCCGGGACGGCGTCATCAGCTTCCCCGGCTGGCTGCCGGATGCGATCCGCGGCTTCGCGGTCGCGGTCATCCTCGTGCTGCTGTACCGGGTGGGGCTGTTCCTGTTCCGCCGGGGACGGCGCGGCAGCGAGGAGGCGTACGCCGAGGTGCGCGCCACCTCGCAGAGCAGCGGCAGCCTCGCCTCGCTGTTCCGGCGCGTGGTGCCGAGGCCGCGAGGGGGCGGCGAGACGTGGGAGTGGCTGGCCCGGAGCCGCGCCTACCAGCTCTTCGCGCGCATGCTGGACGACGCCCACGCGCGCGGCATCGACCGCTCCGCGGGCCAGACGCCGATCGAGTTCGGCGCCGACGCCGGGCGGCGGCTCCATGCGCCGCCGTTCCCGGACATCGCCGACAGCTTCGACCGCACGCGCTACGGCCGCCACGAGCCCGAGGACGGAGACCTCGACGACCTCGAGCGGCGGCTGGACGAGTGGGAAGAGGCGCACCCGCTGCCGGAGGACCTGTAGGCCAATCGCCGGGATCTCCGGCGACGACCGCGCGAGACGCGACGTGTCACCAGAGGCGCGTGACGCCGTATCCATCGAACAGCGCTTCGTTGGAGACGATCACCAGTTCGTGGCCGATCGCCTGCGCGATGAGCATCCGGTCGAACGGGTCTCGATGCGGGCCCGGGAGCGCGCCCGCCCGTACGGCGTCCTCGATCGTGACGGAGAGCCGCTCGAAGCGCTGGCTGGCTATGTACTGGGGAATGTTGAGCGCCAGCTCATCCACGCCGGATAGCCGCCCGAGCCGGTGCTTGGTGGCAATCTCCCACGCAGATGCGGCACTCACAAAGACGTCGTTGGAGTCATCGGCGATCGCTGATCGGGCTGCGAGCGGCAATGCACTGTTGCCCTCGAACCACCAGATGAGCGCGTGCGTGTCGAGGAGCAGGCGCAAGGCCTAGCGGCCCTCCCATGCGTCAAGCTCGTCGTCCGGGAGGGGCTCGAAGAAGCTGTTGTCGAGCTTGATTCGACCTCGAAGCGCGCCGAACTCGCGCTTCGCCGGGGGCTCGACCGCCACCAGCCGCGCCACCGGCTTGCCGTTGCGCGCTATCACGACATCGTCGCCCGCCTCGACCTGCGCTAGCAGGCGTGACAGGTTGGTCTTCGCCTCGTGAATGTTGACGGTCGTCATGCGGGTGATCCTGTCCCAAGTCTAGCTAAGTGACGGACTAATGCAAGTTCGACAGGTGGCGGGCCTGGGCGGGATGCGTGCTCCCGCTCACCAGTAGGAAGGCGCGCCCGTCCCGAAGCCATGACGGAGCGCGCCCCAGCGCAGCGCGAACTCCCCTGCCGGCGTCTCGCCCTGTGGCCATCGCTGGAGGCACTGCTCTCGATGCGCGAGGCCCACAGCGTCCGTGATCCAGCGCTCGTAGGCCTCAATCCAGGCACACGCCTCGGGGACCAGCTGGCGCGCTGCCGCAATTCCCTGCTCGGACTCCTCGGCGAGGGCAAAGGCGTCGAGACCCTGCTCGATCCACGTCTTCAGCGGAGGGGCGTCGCAGGTGATCACTCGCGGGCGGATGTCGTATCGGCCCAGGAAGATGCCTGAGCCGCACCCGTCCGAATAGAACATCCCGGCCCCGCGCAGCCAGACGCCTCCGTGCTCGTTGATCGAGCAGGTGTAGCCCGCCGTTCGCCCGTCCCCGCCCTGCGCGGCTATGCGCTCCAGTCCGTAGCGGATGAGCAGGTTGCCGTCGGGGTAGAGGACATCCTGGCCCCAGCACCAGCACTGGTCGTGCATCAACACCTCGGCCGCCTCTAACCAACCTGCATCGCTCGGTGGCAGTTGCGATGCTGTGTCACTGCTGCTCAACGAAACGTCCCGCGCAACTGCTGTGTGCATGATCCCGCCGTGTCCCCGCTCGCCGCCGACTTCCGTGCCCCCGCGCGCGACACGCCGATGTCGGCTTGTGCCGCATTGGGTGCCAAGCGAGACATAGTATCAATAGAGTCACGGGCGTCAACCGCATCCGGCGCGCCAGCCCCCGCCGGGAACGGAGGCACCCAGCGCATGGTTGCCCGCTCGCCCGCCTGACGCCTACCCTCGATACATGGCGGGTCGGAGCGAGATGAGCGCTACCGAAGCCTCCGCTGTGACCACCGTCGGGGTCCTGGACTCCGGCGTCGGCGGCCTCAGCGTCGTCGCCGCCATGCAGCGCGCCATGCCCGCGCTCCCCGTCCGCTACATCGCAGACACCGCCCGATTCCCGTACGGCGACCGGCCATCCGCCGAGGTGGCCCAACGCACGCTGGAGCTTGGCGCGCGCCTCATCGACGAGGGCTGCGCGCTGCTCGTCGTCGCGTGCAACACGGCATCCTCGGCCGCGCTCGAGCTGCTGCGCGAGCGCTTCGACGTGCCCATCGTGGGCATGGAGCCGCCGCTCAAGCCCGCGACCGAGCGCACGCGCAGCGGGCACGTCGCCGTGCTTGCGACGGCGGGCACCGCCGGCGGCGACCGGCTCGCTCGGCTGCACGCGAGCTTCGCGGGCGACCGCGAGGTGCTAACGGTGCCCATGTCGGGCCTCGCCGACCTGGTCGAGGCCGGCGAGGTCGCGGGGCCGCGCGTCGAGGCCATCCTCGATGTGGCTGTGAGAGAGCTGCGCGCGCATGAAGTCGACGAGGTCGCGCTCGGCTGCACGCACTACGCGTTCCTGCGGCCGGCGCTCACCGCCCTGCTCGGCCCCGGCGTCGAGATCATCGACACCGCCGAGCCCGTCGCGCGGCGCGTCCGGCAGCAACTCGAGGCACACGGCAGCACCATCCCCGAAGGTGCGCCCGTCGCCGCGCAGTGCACGGCCACGGGCGGCGCCACGGCGTTCAAGACGACACTCGCGCGGCTGCGCGAGGCGCATGCAGACCTGCCCCTAGTGCAGGTGGCACAGGAGGTTCCCGCATGATGACCAGCCCGACGTTCCGCGAGCGCTACGAGGCCGCCTCGACGGCCAACGACTCGCTGCTCTGCGTCGGGCTGGACCCGGATCCGGGGCGCATCCCCAAAGGCGTCGGGATGCTTGAGTTTCTCCAGTCGATCGTCGAGGCGACGGCGGACCTCGTGTGCTGCTTCAAGCCGAACGCGGCGTTCTTCGAGTCGCGCGGGCCGGAGGGCGTCGAGGAGTTGCGAGCGCTCATCGCGGGCATCCCCGACGAGGTGCCGGTCCTCCTCGACGCGAAGCGAGGCGACATCGGCCACACGGCGGAGCACTACGCGCGGGCGGTGTTCGAGCAGCTCGGCGCGCACGGGGTGACGGTCAGCCCGTACCTCGGCCGCGACGCCGTCGAGCCGTTCCTCGCCCACGAGGATCGCCACAGCTTCGTGCTGTGCCGCACCTCGAATGCCGGTGCGGGGGACTTCCAGGACCTGCCGGTCGGCGAGGGCGGCCGCCCGCTGTACCTGCACGTCGCGGCGACGGCGAACGCGTGGAACACGCGCGGCAACGTCGGGCTCGTCGTGGGGGCGACCTACCCGGACGAGGCGCGCGAGGTGCGTGCGCTCTGCCCGGACATGCTGCTGCTGATGCCCGGTGTGGGCGCGCAGGCGGGCGACCTTGAGGCGGCCGTGCAGGCGGCGGTCGACGCGGACGGCGGCGGGATCCTCGTGAACGCCTCGCGCGGCGTGCTCTACGCCGGGAGCGACGGCGACTACGCCTCGGCTGCGCGCGCCGAGGCCACAAGGCTGCGCGACGCGATCAACGCTGCGCGGCGAGGCTGAGCATGGTCCTCGACATCCGCATGGGCGACGTGCTGCGGCTGAAGCGTAAGCACCCCTGCGGCGGGTTCGAGTGGGACGTGGTGCGCACCGGCGCCGACATCGGGCTGCGCTGCCGCACCTGCGAGCGTCGCGTCATGCTCGACCGCGCCACCCTGCGCCGCCGCGCCGAGCGAGTGATCGAGCGCGGCCCGCCCCTCGACCCGGCCATCGAGCAGGCCCTGGAGGCCAACGACTCGGCCACGGCGGACCGTGGATAGTCCGCGCCAGCGTTGGGCAGCGCGTTCGTTGACTCCCTGAGAGCGGCGAACCTACACTCGACTGCCACCCGGGAGCCGAGGCGGAGCCCCGCATGATCGAGATGACGATCGAGTCGATCCGGGTGAGCCTGCGCAACTACCAGCGCGTCGTGATCCTGCGCGAGCAGGACTCCGACCGCTACCTCCCGATCTGGATCGGCCCCGCCGAGGCGGACGCCATCGCCGTCCGGCTCCAGGAACAGACCGTCGCCCGCCCCCTCACGCACGACCTGCTCAACAACGTCATCGGCGAGTTCGGCGCGACCGTGCAGTTCGTGATCGTCAACGACCTCGAGAACGACACCTTCTTCGCCAAGATCAACGTCGAGCACAACGGGCAGACGCTCGAGGTGGACTCGCGACCCTCGGACGCCATCGCGCTCGCGGTGCGCGCGGGCGTGCCCATCTACGCCAACGAGTCCGTGCTGGACCGCGCGGGCGTGCTGCTCAACGAGGAAGGCGAGGAGGTCGACGGACCCGACACGCCCGCGGCCGTGACGCCGGAGGAGCTCGAGAAACTGTCGGCGTTCAGCGACTTCATCGACGAGCTCGACCTCGACAACCTGGGCGAGGACGACGACCCACAGGAGAGCTGAGGCCGCGGCGGGACATGCCGGTCTGCCCGCGTTGATCGAGGGATCGGCCCGTGCTAGGCTCCCGGCGGCCTCGACCCCGAAGGGACGAGGGCGTGGGCCTGTGGAGATCCCCGGCCGCCGGACTGATCGGCATCGGCTTCTACCTGGCCACGTCGATCGTCGGACTCACGGTCATCGGGAACCTGCTGGACCGGCGGTTCGATACTGATCCGGTCCTGACGCTGGCCTTCCTCGTACTGGGGCTGCTGGTAGGCTTCACAGGCGCGTATCGGCAGCTGAGCTGGGTGCTCCGCCAGGCCGACAAGCAATAGCGGGGGGTTGCGGGTGCGCTGGCTCGTTGTGGCCGGAATCGTCGTCCTCATCGTTGGTGGCTTTGTCCTCATCAAGCCGCCGACGCCTGCCATCATCGTCGCCCCGGAGTACATCTTCTCCATCGGCCCGCTCGAGGTCACGAACACGATGTTCACCTCGTGGTTCGTGGTCGCGCTGCTCGTCATCACCGCCGTCTGGTTGAGCCGCTCGATGTCGCTCGTTCCGAGTGGCCTCAGTGGCGCCATCGAGGCGTTCATCGGCGGCTTCTACAACATGACCGAGGGGATCGTCGGCGAGGCGAACGCGCGCCGCTTCTTCCCCGTGGTCGCGACCATCTTCCTCTACGTCCTGGTCTCCAACTACGTCGGCCTGCTGCCGATGAACTTCGCGATCGGCGCCACCCACCCCGGCACCGGCGAGGTGCAGGCGGTGTTCGAGCAGACCTCGATCGCCGGGATCGACATGGCCTACATCCCGATCCAGGCGGAGACGGTCGACACCACGCAGGAGGAGGCGCTCCAGGCGGAGTACGCCGGCGACTCCTTCAGCGGGCTGCTGGCGCCGCTGTTCCGGTCCGTGATGACGGACGTGAACGCGCCGCTGGCGCTGGCGATCATGTCGTTCATCTTCGTCGAGTACTGGGGGTTGAGTACGCTCGGCCTCGGCTACCTCAAGAAGTTCTTCGACTTCGGCAACCTGCTGCGGCTGCGCCCGATGGGCATCATCGATGTCTTCGTGGGGCTGCTGGAGCTGATCTCGGAGCTGAGCCGGATGGTGTCGTTCACCTTCCGTCTCTTCGGCAACATCTTCGCTGGCGAAGTGCTGTTGCTGATGATGAGCTTCATGGTGCCGCTGGTACTCATCAACGTGTTCTATGGCCTCGAGTTGTTCGTGGGGCTGATCCAGGCCTTCGTGTTCGCGATGCTCACGCTCGTGTTCGCGCAGTCCGCGGTGACGTCGCACCACGACGACCACGAGGAGCATGAAGCAGCGCATGAATAACGGCGCCGGCCGGAAGCCGGAGCCGAGGGGGACGGCCGCCGTCCTGTTGGGAGGGAACGCCGGAATGACAGTCGGAGCAGTCGCGCGACGAGCCCTGATGGCGCTCGGCCTGGGTGCATTGGCATGGTTCGCCGCGAGCGGCATCGCCGGTGCGCAGGAGGCCGACAACAGCTACACCGCCGACGCGATGAAGTTCATCGCTGCCGGCCTGGCCATGGGCCTCGGCGCCCTCGGCCCGGGCATCGGCATCGGCTTCCTCGGTGGCAAGGCCATGGAGGCGCTGGGCCGCAACCCGGAGGCCGCCGGCCCCATCCAGACGAACATGATCCTCGCGATCGCGTTCACCGAGGCGATCGGCATCTACGCGCTGGTCGTCGCCATTCTGATCGGCTTCGTCTTCTAGGACGCGGCAGCAGCAAGCGAGGCGTCACGATGTTCGATCGACGACCGAGCTGGATCCCGGCGCCCGGCAAGCGGGCAGCGGCCGTCACCGGCGGTGCGCTGCTCGCGGCGACGCCGGCGCTCGCCAGTGCGGCGGAGGAGGCCAGCGGCATAGCCGCACTCGGCTTCAGCCTGCCGTCGCTGGTCTCGAACCTGATCAACTTCACGATCCTGCTGATCGTGCTGCGGCTCTTCCTGTACAAGCCCATCCTGCGGCTCCTCGATGAGCGTAAGGCGCGCATCCAGGAAGGCCTCGAACGGGCCGAGCAGGCGGCTTCGGAGGCTTCGGCCAGCGAGGCCGAGGCCCGGCAGGCCATCGAGGAGGCCCAGCAGCAGGCACGGGAGCTCGTGGCCCAGGCGCAGGAGGGCGCCGCGCAACTGCGCGCGGAGCTCGAGGAGCGCGCCCGTGCCGACGCAGAGCAGATCGTCACGCGCGCACGCGAAGAGGTGGCGATCGAGCGCGACCAGGCCATCGAGCAGCTGCGCCGCGAGTTCGCCGACCTCACCATCACCGCCGCCGAGCGCGTCACCCGGCAGTCGCTCGACCGCGCCGCCCACCAGCGCCTCATCGACGAGGTGCTGGTCGAGGGCGGCGTAGGCGACCAGAACTAGGCCGGGAGCGGAGGCGGCAATGCCCGAGGGTGAAGCCCGAGACGTAGCCGGCCGCCGCTACGCGCTCGCCGTCATGGCGTTCCTCGACGAGGACGAGTCCACGGCCGACGCCTGGACCGGCGCCGTCGACGCCCTCGATGCGCTCACCAGCGACGGCTCGTACGTGGCCGCGCTGCAGGGCGACGGCATGACGGACGAGCTCTTCCAGGAGATCGTGCGCCGCGTGCTCCCGGACATCGGGGACACGCAGCTCAACCTGCTGCGGTTGCTGCGGCGCAAGAACCGGCTGGCCCTGGGCCCCTCGATCGCGTCGTACTACCGCGAGCTGCTGGACGAGCGGCGCGGGGTGGCGCGGGCGGTGGTGCGGACCGCCGTCGAGATCGACGACGAGCGCCGCGAGCGTTTCGCCACGGAGCTGGCGGAGCGCACCGGGCGCGCGGTGGAACTGGAAACCGAGGTCGACCCGGAGCTCATCGGCGGGGCCGTGATTCGCATCGGCGACCGCCTGATCGACGGGTCGACGCGCGCGGCGCTGCGCGGACTGCGACAGCGCCTCGAGCAGGGAACCCTCTAGCAGCGCCTGAGGCTCAATGGAGCCGCGGCGCCGGGAGACGACGGGGGAACAATGGTACGAGCAGAAGAGATCGCCTCGATCCTCAAGGAGCAGATCGAGACCTTCGACGTCGGTGTCACGGAGACCAACGTGGGCACCGTCGTGGAGGCCTCGGACGGCATCGCCCGCATCCACGGACTCGGTGAGGCCCTCGCCTCCGAGCTCGTCGAGTTCAGCAACGGCACGCGTGGCCTCGCGCTGAACCTCGAGGAGGAGACGGTCGGCGCGATCATTCTCGGCGACTACACCGACATCAAGGAAGGCGACGAGGTCAAGACCACCGGCCTCGTGGCCGCGGTCCCCGTCGGCGAGGCCCTCATCGGCCGCGTCGTGAACCCCCTCGGCGACGCGATCGACGAGCGCGGCCCTATCGCCGCGACGGAGCGCCGGCCCGTGGAGCGCATCGCGCCGGACGTGGTGTCCCGGCAGAGCGTGAGCGAGCCGGTCCAGACCGGCATCAAGGCCATCGACGCGATGATCCCGATCGGCCGCGGCCAGCGCGAACTCATCATCGGCGACCGCTCGATCGGCAAGAGCGCGATCGCGATCGACGCGATCATCAACCAGCGCGGCGGCGACCTGGTCTGCATCTACGTCGCCATCGGCCAGAAGGACGCGAAGGTCGCGCAGACCGCCGCCATCCTCGAGGCCAACGGCGCGCTGGAGCACACGATCATCGTCTCGGCCGGCGCCGCGGAGTCCTCGGCCCTCCAGTACCTCGCTCCCTACGCGGGCTGCGCGATGGGCGAGTACTTCATGGAGCAGGGCCGCGACGTGCTGATCGTCTACGACGACCTCACCAAGCACGCATGGGCGTACCGCCAGATCTCGCTGCTGCTGCGCCGCCCGCCGGGCCGCGAGGCCTACCCGGGCGACGTCTTCTACCTGCACTCCCGGCTGCTGGAGCGCGCGGCGCGCCTCGACGCATCGATCGGCGGCGGTTCGATTACCGCCCTGCCGATCATCGAGACGCAGGCGGGCGACGTCTCGGCGTACATCCCGACCAACGTCATCTCGATTACCGACGGCCAGATCTTCCTCGAGAACGACCTCTTCAACGCCGGCCAGCGGCCGGCGGTGAACCCCGGCATCTCCGTCTCGCGCGTGGGCGGCTCCGCCCAGCGGCGCGCGATGCGGTCGGTGGCCGGCAGCCTGCGCCTGGACCTCTCGCAGTTCCGTGAGCTGGAGGCGTTCGCGCAGTTCGGTACCGAGGACCTCGACCCCGCCACGCGACGCCAGCTGGAGCGCGGGCAGCGGCTCACCGAGCTGCTGAAGCAGCCGCAGTACCAGCCGCAGACGCTCGCCGAGCAGGTGACGATCCTCTACGCCGGCGTCAACGGCTACATGGACGACGTGCCCGTGGACAAGGTCGCCGACTTCGAGAGCGCCTTCCACGAGCAGATGCGCGCGACGCACCGCGGCATCCTGGAGTCCATCCAGTCCACGGGTGAGATCGACGACGACACCGAGGAGCAACTGAAGGCCGCCATCGAGCAGTTCAAGGGCACGGTCGCCTACTAGGCGCCGCGCGGACGAAGCGAAGGCAGAGGAGCAGCACTAGATGCCAGGCGCCGGCCAGGTCCGTGCCATCCGCGACCGCATGCGGTCCGTCGAGAACACGGCCAAGGTCACCAAGGCCATGGAGCTCGTCGCCGCGTCGAAGATGCGACGCGCGCAGGACCGCGCGCTCGCCGCGCGGCCCTACGCCGAGCAGATGCGCGCCGTGCTGCTGCGGCTCGCCTCCTCGACGGACACGAGCGGCGGCGATGACTCGCACCCGCTGCTGGAGCAGCGCGACGTGAAGCACTTCGCGTTCATCCACATCACCGCGAACCGCGGCCTCGCGGGCGGGCTCAACTCCAACATGAACCGCGCCGGCGCCGCGCTCGCCCTCGAGCACCAGCCGGACGTCGACCGCGTCTCGGTGATCTCGGTGGGGCGCAAGGGTCGGGACTTCTTCCGCCGGGCCGGCTTCCCGCAGCTCGCGGAGTTCACGGACCTCGGCGACTACCCCACGATGTCCGACACGCTGCCGATCTCGCGCATCGTCGTGAACGACTACATCGCCGGCGAGATCGACCAGGTCTACATCGGCTTCCAGCGCTTCGTGAACACCGCCATCCAGCGCCCGACGGTGCGGCAGATCCTCCCGATCCAGCCGCCTGAGGACGACGACGAGATGAGCGAGGACATGACGGCCGGCGGCTCCGTCGACTTCATCTTCGAGCCGTCCCCGGCCGGGCTGCTGGAGACGCTGCTGCCGCGCTACGTGGAGATGCAGGTCTACGGCGCGATCCTCGAAGCGATGGCGTCGGAGCAGTCCGCGCGCATGGTCGCGATGCGCGCCGCCACCGACGCAGCCGAGGAGATGGTCGCGGGCCTCACGCTGACCTACAACAAGGCACGACAGGAACTCATCACCAGCGAGCTGCTCGACATCGTCGGCGGCACCGCCGCAGTCGAACGCTAGGAGCACGGGCGCGCAGGCGCCCGGCGAACGGGAGCGAACCATGGCAACCGGGTACGTCAGGCAGGTCATCGGCACGGTCATCGACGTCGAGTTCCCGACGGGCGACCTTCCCGAGATCTTCAACGCGGTCAACGTCGAGATGGGCGACAACGGCTCGACCAAGACCCTCGTCACCGAGGTGCAGCAGCACCTCGGCAACAACTGGGTGCGCTGCCTCGCCCTCGACGCCACCGAGGGCCTCCAGCGCGGCGCCCCGGCCGAGGACACCGGCGCACCGATCGCCGTCCCGGTCGGCCCGGCCACCCTCGGACGCATCTTCAACGTGCTCGGCGAGCCCATCGACCCCGGCGAGGAGATCCCCGAGGACGCGATCCGCCGCCCGATCCACCGCCCGCCTCCGGACTACGCGGACCAGGAGACCGAGGCGCAGATGCTCGAGACGGGCATCAAGGTCGTCGACCTCATCGCCCCGCTGGCGCGTGGTGGGAAGGTCGGCCTCTTCGGCGGCGCGGGCGTCGGCAAGACCGTCGTCAACACCGAGCTGATCCGTAACCTCGCCACCGAGCACGGCGGTCTGTCCGTGTTCGCCGGCGTGGGCGAGCGCTCGCGCGAGGGCAACGACCTCTGGCACGAGATGGAGGAGTCGGGCGTCCTCGACAAGACGGCGCTGGTCTTCGGCCAGATGAACGAGCCGCCCGGCGTGCGGCTCCGCATCGCGCTGACCGGCCTGACGATGGCCGAGTACTTCCGCGACGACGAGAACCGCGACGTCCTGCTCTTCGTCGACAACATCTACCGCTACACCCTCGCCGGCATGGAGGTCTCGGCGCTGCTGGGCCGCATGCCCTCGGCGGTCGGCTACCAGCCGACGCTGGGCACCGAGGTTGGTGAGCTCGAGGAGCGCATCACCTCGACGAACAAGGGCTCGATCACTTCGTTCCAGGCGATCTACGTCCCCGCAGACGACTACACCGACCCGGGCGTGGCGACGACGTTCGGCCACCTCGACGCGGTGGTGGCGCTGGAGCGCTCGCTCGCCGAGCAGGGCCTGTACCCGGCGATGGACCCGCTGACCTCGTTCAGCCGCATCCTGGACGCCAACGTGGTGGGCGAGGCCCACTACGAGGCCGCCTCGGGCGTGCTGCGCACGCTCCAGCGCTACAAGGACCTGCAGGACATCATCGCCATCCTCGGCATCGAGGAGCTGACGGACGAGGACCGGCAGGCCGTGAACCGGGCGCGCCGCATCCAGCGCTTCCTGACCCAGCCGTTCTTCGTGGCCGAGCAGTTCACGGGTTTCGAGGGCCGCTACGTGCCGGTCGAAGAGACGGTGCGGGGCTTCACGGAGATCCTCGAAGGCCGCCACGACGACCTGCCGGAGAACGCGTTCTACATGGTCGGGAACATCGACGAGGCCGTCGAGAAGGCCCGCACCATGGCCGAGGAGTAGGCCGAGATGCCGCTGCAGGTCTCCATCGTCACGGCAGAGCGCGAGATCAGTTCGCGCGACGACGTGCAGCGGCTGATCGTGCCCACGACCGAGGGCCAGATCACGTTGCTGCCCGGCCACGCCGCGCTGATGGCGAGCCTCGACATCGGCGAGATGGTCGCGGTCGCGGGCGGTGACCGTGAGCCGATGGTCGTGCACGGCGGCTTCATCCAGATCCTGCGCGACCAGGTCACGGTCCTTGCCGACGCGGCCGAGAGCATCGACGAGATCGACGAGGCGCGAGCCGAGGCCGCCCGCGAGCGCGCCTCGGAGCGCGTCGAGGGCCGCGTGACCATGGAAGAGGCGTTCGACATGGCGCGGGCCCGCCTCGCGCTGCTGCGCGCCCAGGCCCGGATCCGCATCTACCGCAAGTACCGGGGCATGTAGCCTGCCCGGCCCGCGCGGGTAGGCCTCGCCGCCGCTACGACTCGAGTCCGAGCCCGAATGAGCGGACACCATCCATTCAGCCGACTGACCGCTGACTTCACGCCGGAGCGACGCCAGCGCGTCGATGCGATGACGCGCGGTTTGCTGGCTGAGGTGCGGGTGCACGAGCTGCGCCGCGCGCGCGTGCTCACCCAGCAGGAACTCGCCAAGAAGGATGAGGGCGCGTAGCCATCGGGGACGGAGTTCACGTCTCGCTACGCCGGTTGGCGCACTTCGCATTACACTGGGAACCGCGAGGCGTCGTGCCGTGGTTGCGGCGCGGACCTCGCGCGGTGACACGCCGCGGCGGGTGATGCGGACGCCATGAGCCAGCAACAGCAGTTGGCCATCGTGGGCGGACGGCCCCTGCGGGGTCGTCTCCCGGCCTCGGGCTCCAAGAACGCCGCCCTCTACGCCCTCGCCGCCGCCCTCCTCACGGCCGAGCCCGTGCGGCTCCACAACGTTCCCGAGATCCGCGACATCGGCGAGATGGGGCGGCTCATCGAGTCCCTCGGCGGCGAGGTCACCATCGAGGGCGAAGACGTCACGCTCGACGCGAGCGGCGTCACGGAGACGGTCGCCGCACCCGAGCACGTCGTCGCGCTGCGCGCATCGTTCCTCGTGATGGGGCCACTGCTCGCGCGCTTCGGCGAGGCGGGATGCCCCTCGCCGGGCGGCGACGCGATCGGCGTGCGGCCGGTGGACGTGCACCTCGCGGGCTTCCGCGCGCTCGGCGCGGAGGTGCGTCGCGAGGGCCAGAACTTCGTCGCGCACAGCCCGCGGCTCGAGGGGTCGCGGGTGTTCCTCGACTACCCGAGCGTGCTCGGGACGGTGAACGTGCTGTTCGCGGCCACGCTCGCGCGCGGCACGACGACGATCGTGAACGCGGCCGCCGAGCCCGAGGTGCAGATGGCCGGCGACCTGCTGAACGCGATGGGCGCGCGCGTCTCCGGCCACGGCAGCAACCAGATCACCGTCGGCGGCGTCGAGAGGCTGCACGGCGCCGAGTTCAGTATCATCCCGGATCGCATCGAGGGCGGCACGTTCCTCCTCGCGGGCCTCGCCACGGGCGGCGATGTCACCCTCGAAGGCGCCAACCCCACGCACATGGACTCGCTGCTCACGAAGCTGCGCGAGGCCGGCGCGCGCGTCGAGGTGGACGAGGGGTCGGTGCGGGCGTGCGTCGACGGCCCGCTGAGCGCTGTGCAGCTGCAGGCGGTGCCCTACCCGGGCTTCCCGACGGACCTGCATGCACCGATGGCCGCGGCGCTGACGCAGGCGCAGGGCATCTCGATCATCCACGAGCGCGTGTTCGAGAACCGGCTGCTTTATGTCGGCGAACTCCGCACGATGGGGGGCCGCATCACCACCGGCGGGCAGTCGGTCATCATCGAGGGCCCCACCCCGCTGGTCGGCAGTCCCGTGCGAGCGCTCGACGTGCGCGCGGCCGCCGCCGTCGTGATCGCGGGCCTGGCGGCCGAGGGCGAGACGGTGGTGCGGGACATCGTGCACCTCAAGCGCGGCTACCCGCGCATCGAGGAGCGCCTGGAGGCGCTGGGCGCGGAGGTGTACGCCCGCTAAGGTAAGTCCTCGGGACTCTGGCAGGCGGCGCATGGTCACCAAGCGACTCGGCATCGACCTCGGTACGGCGCGCGTGCTCGTCTTCGAGCGCGGGCGCGGCATCGTGCTCGAGGAGCCCGCGGTCGTGGCGCTCGCCGAGCGCGACAACACGGTCATCGCCGTGGGCGACCAGGCGTACGAGATGATCGGCCGTCAGCCGGGCACCATCTCGGTGATCCGGCCGATGCGCGACGGCGCCATCGCCGACTACCTCATCACCGAGGCGTTGCTGCGCTACCTCATCGGCGAGGTGATGGGGCGATTCCGCATCATCCGCCCCGAGGTCATGGTGTCCACGCCCTACGGCGTGACGCGCGTCGAGCAGCGCGCGGTGCGCGACGCCGCGGAGGCCGCGGGCGCGCGCCGCCCGGCGCACCTCATCCCGGAGCCCCTCGCGGCGGCGATCGGCGCCGAGATTCCCGTGGGCTCGCCGCGCGGGCACATGGTGCTCAACATCGGCGGTGGGCGGGCCGAGGCAGCGGTGATCTCGATGTTCGGCATCGTCGCTGCGGACTCCGTCCGCGTGGCCGGCGACCGGCTGAACGACGCGATCGGGCTCCACATCCGGCGTCGACACAACCTCATCGTGGGCGAACGCACCGCCGAGGGGCTCAAGATCGCCATCGGCTCCGCGCTCGCGCAGGAGCCGGACGAGACGATGCGCGTGCGCGGCCGCGACCAGATCACGGGCTTGCCGCGCACGATCACGGTGCAGTCCTCGGAGATCACGCTCGCGATCCAGGAGCAGCTCGGCGCGATCGTCCAGACCGTCCGCTCCGTGCTCGAGCGGACCCCGCCGGAGCTTGCCGCCGACGTGATCGATCACGGGATCGTGCTCACGGGCGGCGGTGCGCGGCTGCGTCACCTCGACGCGCTGCTGCTGGACCAGATCGGCGTGCCGGTGCACATCGCGGACGAGCCGGACCGCTGCGTCGCGAAGGGCGCCGGAGCCGCGCTCGACTACTTCGACGTGATCGCGCGCAGCATCCCGACCGAGGAGGAGTCACTCATCGCCGACCAGCCGTAGCAGCGAGACGGAGCGGCACCCTCGCTAGTGCGTGGTGATCGGCTCGCGCGTGTTGGTGAGGTGGTAGGTGAGCGTCTGTAGTGCGAGCAGCGGATTGACGTGCCGCACTTCGACCTCGGGCGGGGCCTGCACGACCACGGTCGTGTAGTTCAGGACGGAGCGCACGCCAGCGTTGGAGAGCGTGTCCGTGACCTCCTGCGCCACGACGCCCGGTGTCGCGATGACGGCGATCTCGATGGGGTCCTCGCGCATGTCGGCTTCGATGTTGGCGAGGTCGCGGACGCGTGTCCCGTTGACGAGGCTGCCGATGCGCGCGGGGTCGACGTCATAGACACGGACGATGTCGAATCCGTAGGGCTGGAAGCTGCCGTGGTTGAGGGAGGCGATGGTCCGGCCGACACCACCTCCGCCGACGAGCATCATGCGCCAACGGCGGTTGAACCCGAGAATGTTCTCGAGCTCCTCGGTGAGCCGGTCCACGGGGTAGCCTCGGCCCTGCTTCCCGAAGCGACCGAAGTAGGAGAGGTCCTTGCGGATCTGCGCCGGTGTAACGTCGAGCGCCTCGCCGATCTCCTGGGAGGAGACGGTGGTGACGCCGGCGGCGCGCAACTCGGCCAGCTGCCGGTAGTACGTGGGGAGGCGCTCAATCACGACCTCGGGAATCTTGAGCGGCACACGTCCTCGCTTTCGAGTGCTCTGCTCAATATGGCGAGTTAGCCTAACACAAAGGTAGTATTCGATACACCGGGCGCAATAGTCGACCGTCCCGGCTCTTCCGTGTTGACCTGATCCGGCGCGCGGGAGCCCCCGTTTCTCGGCCCACACCCACACTGGTAGCATCACCTCGTGCAACAGCCCGTCGCGCCCCCAGCCGATCCGCGCATCGAACGACTGCTCGCCGAGGGCCCGGCAGCGACGCCGTTCGTGAGCCTGCCGGGCGGCTCGTTCACGATGGGCTCCCCCGTGCGCGACGATGAGCTGCCCGAGCGCCTGGTCACCGTCGGCGCGTTGGCCGCGGCCATCACGCCCGTGACCAACAGCGAGTACGGCGCGTTCCTCGATGCGACCGGCCACGAGGAGCCGCGCTTCTGGGGCGACGAGCGCTTCAACGCGCCGGACTGCCCCGTCGTCGGCGTCTCATGGTTCGACGCGAACGCGTACTGCGAGTGGCTGGGGGACCTCCTCGGCCGGCGATGCCGCCTGCCGACCGAGGCGGAGCGCGAGTACGCCGCGCGCGCGGACACCCCGACGCATTTCCCGTGGGGCGACGATCCGTGGGTCGAGGGCCTGTTCGCACTCGGGTCGAAGGGCACGGACCGTCCGTACCGGGTGGGGTCTACGCCGCCGAACGCCTTCGGCCTGTACCACATGGCCGAGAACGTCCACGAGTGGTGCTCCGACTGGTACGGCAAGCCCTACGACCCGGCCGACGTGGAGGACCCTCACGGGCCCGACGACGGCGTGCGCCGCGCGTCGAGGGGCGGGTCATGGCGCCACCGCGTCAAGGTCACGCGCGTGACCGCGCGCTCCTCGCTGTCCCCGGAGCGGCGCTACAACGACTACGGCCTGCGGGTCTACGCCGACGCTTCGGCCGACGAGGCCTAACGCCCCTCGAGGAGCCAGCGCAGCAGCACGCTGCCCAGGAGCAGGCCGGTGACGGCCCCGGCCATGTTCGCCACCCAGTCGATCAGCTGTGGCTCGCGGCCGTCGACCCATCCCTGGCCGATCTCGGTCGCGGCGGCGAACATCCAGATGGTGAGCACCACCATCCCGAGCACGCGCTGCGGCGAACGGCGCGCCGCGTCGCTCGTCGCGTAGCGTGCGGCGATCGCAATGCCGAGCGCCGCGAACAGGCCGAAGTGCCATGCCAGGCACGGCAGCCCGAGGGGGCAGCCATCCTCGGCGCCGTCGATGGGGGTGAGCGTCGCGAGCAGGATGCCCGCGCCCATCACGACGAGCGCGAAGCCCGACCAGCGACGAAGTTCGGCGGTGCTCAGTCGAGGCTCCGTCCACGCGCCGCACGCGCGTCGTGCTGCGGCCTCGCGAGCATAGCGGCGGGCGGTCTCAGCCGCCGCCCGGCGCGGCCGCGGACGGCGGACACGCCCGGCCCCTCCCTACAATGGCCGAGGGCTCCCGGGGCCGGCGCGAGGGGACGCGGTATGACCACGACCGGCACGTACGACGTGATCGTGATCGGCGTGGGGGGCATGGGGTCCGCGACGGTCTACGAGCTCGCGCGCCGAGGGCAGCGCGTGCTCGGCCTGGAGCAGTTCGACATCCCGCACGAGATGGGCTCCTCGCACGGGGTGACGCGGATCATCCGCATGGCCTACCACGAGGATCCCTCGTACGTCCCGCTGCTGCGGCGCTCCTACGAGCTGTGGCGCGAGCTGCAGTCGGCGAGCGGGGAGCAGTTGCTCCACATCACGGGAGGCATCGACTCGAGCCCCGAGGACCGCGAGGTCTTCCGCGGCGCGCTGGAATCCTGCATCGAGCACGACCTCGCCCACGAGGTGCTGACCAGCGCCGAGCTGAGCGAGCGCTTCCCCGGCATCCGGCTCCCCGAGGACACGATGACCGTCTACCAGCCCGACGCCGGCTTCGTGCTGTCGGAGCGCGCCATCGTGACCCACGTCTTCGGCGCACTCGAACACGGCGCGGAGGTGCGTGCGCGCGAGCCGGTGCTGGAGTGGGACACCGACGGCGACCGCGTGCGCGTGACGACCACGCGTGGGTCGTACGAGGCGGGCGCGCTCGTCGTGACCGGCGGCGCGTGGGCCGGACCGCTGCTGCCGTCACTGCACCACCTCGTGGTGCCGGAGCGCCAGGTGCTGGGCTGGTTCCAGCCGCTGGAACCGGCGCACTTCACGCCCGACCGTTGCCCCGTGGTGATCGCGGACCTCGAGGGCGGGCTGTACTACTCGCTGCCGGTGTTCGGGATCCCGGGGTTCAAGTTCGGCAAGTACCACCACCTCGACGAGCAGACGACCGCCGACACGCTCAGGCGCGAGTGCGGCGACGAGGACGAGGCGGTGCTGCGCGAGGGCCTCGCACGGTACTTCCCGGAGGCGGACGGCCCGGTCCTGTCGATGAAGGCGTGCATGTTCACCAACACGCCCGACGGCCACTTCATCATCGACGCGCTGCCCGATGCGCCCAACGTCTTCGTCGCGGCGGGGTTCTCTGGCCACGGGTTCAAGTTCTGCGGCGTGGTGGGCGAGATCATGGCGGACCTCGCCACGCGCGGCGAGACCGCCCACGACATCTCGCTCTTCCGCCTCGACCGCTTCGAGGGGGCCGCCTGACCGCCGAGAGGCGCCGACGCGACGGCTCCTCGCGGCTTCCGCACCACGGGCGTGAGGTTCATATACTGGATGCGTTGGCCTGCACCGATTCCGGGGCCCACGGGACGAGGACGTACGCATGACCGCCACGAGCAGCGCCCGCCCAACGCGCGCCGGCGGCGGCGTGCGCCTCTGGCGGCCCGGGCTCGTCGACTACGATCGCGCGCTCGCGTGGCAGCGGGCGCGCGGTGAGGCGCTCCTCGCGGGCGTCGAGGGCGAGTCGCTCGCGCTGCTGGAGCACCCGCCGGTCTTCACGCTCGGCGCGCGCGGCAACCGCGAGCACCTGCTCGCGACGCCCGACGTCCTCGCAGCGCGCGGCGCCGCGGTGGTCCCGACGGACCGCGGCGGCGACATCACCTTCCACGGCCCTGGTCAGCTGGTCGCCTACCCGATCCTCGACGTGCGCGGCCGCTCGCTCGGCGCGGCGACGTACGTGCGCCGCCTCGAGGCGGTCATCATCGACACCCTCGCCGCCTTCGGCATCACGGCCGAGCGCGTCGAGGGGCGTCCGGGGGTGTGGGTCGAGGACGCCAAGATCGCCGCGATCGGCGTCCGCATCAGCCGCGGCATCAGCCGCCACGGCCTCGCGCTCAACGTCTCGACGGACCTCGAGTGGTTCGGCCAGATCGTCCCGTGCGGCATCCCCAACGCCGAGGTGACCTCGATGGACCGCCTGCTCGCGGAGGCCCCGCCGATGCGCGAGGTGGAGGACGCGATGGTCGCGGCGTTCGAGCGCGCGTTCGGCGTGCGGGTCGTCGAGGACCTCGAAGCCCCGGCCGGCGCTCCCACGCTCCAGGAGGTCGTGCATGCCGGTTGAGACCGCCGTGCGGCCGTTCCCGCGCAAGCCACGATGGCTCAAGGCGCGCTTCCCCGCGGGTGAGCGCTTCTCGGAGATCAAATCGCTGCTGCGCGAGCAGGAGCTGCACACCGTCTGCGAGGAGGCGCGCTGTCCCAACATCGGCGAGTGCTTCAACGCCGGGACGGCCACCTTCATGATCCTCGGCGACATCTGCACCCGCGCCTGCGGCTTCTGCGACGTGACCTCGGGCAAGCCCCTCGGCCTCGACCTGCTGGAGCCGTACCGGCTCTCACAGGCGGTCGAGCGGCTCGGACTCGACTACGTCGTGATCACGTCGGTGAACCGCGACGACCTGCCGGACGGCGGCGCGGGCATCTTCGCCGCCTGCATCCGCGCCATCGGCCACCGCCTGCCGGGGACGCAGGTGGAGGTGCTGATCCCGGACTTCGAGGGCAATTGGGACGCCCTCGCCACCGTCGTGGAGGCGGGGCCCGTCGTGCTCAACCACAACACCGAGACCGTGCCGCGGCTCTACCGCCGCGTCCGGCCGAAGGCGCGCTACCGGCGCTCGCTGGAGCTGATCCGGCGCGTCAAGGAGATCGACCCGGCGATGACGACGAAGTCCGGCATCATGGTCGGCCTCGGTGAGACGATGGACGAGGTCCGCGCCGTCCTCGACGACCTGCGCGAGCACGGCTGCGACCTGCTCACGGTCGGGCAGTACCTGCGACCCTCGCTGAAGCACCTCCCGATCGAGCGCTTCTGGCACCCCGACGAGTTCGA
>DAOULE010000099.1:0-6987 GCA_034420575.1 Dehalococcoidia bacterium | reverse complement strand
ATCGTCGGCCCGATCTTCGCCGGGATGGTCTACGACAACACCGGCTCGTACGAGGTCGGGTTCACGCTGCTGGCCCTGATAGCAGGCGCCAGCTCGCTGCTGATGCTCTGGGCGGGGAGCCCACCGCCGCGCCCTGCCAGTGTGCCCGTGGCGGCGTCGCTCGCTGCCGAGGCGAGTGAGGCCCCTGCCGCGTAGTCCCCGGCGAGCCCGGCTACACCCGCCCGACCGCCGCGTCGATGCGAGCCATCAGCTCGCCCTCGAGCGGCCCCCGCGCCTCGGCCTCGACGCACTCGCGTAGCTCCACGCGGTGCTTCACTCCGAGCACCACCGTGGCGATGCCCGGCATCGACAGCGCGTAGCGGTGTGCGAGCGCGGCAGGCGACTCGCCGAGTTCGCGCGCGAGGTCGCGGAACGGCGCGGCGCGGTCGAAGTCCACGGCGTCCCCGTGCCCCTCGGGCAGCTCGCGGTCGATCGCGTCGGTGAGCGCGCCTGCCGGGACGGCGCGGATGCCCATCACGCCCACGCCTCGCTCAGCAGCGGCCTCGATCACCTCGCGCGGCCGGAGCGCGCCGTCGAAGCGCTGGATCGCGCCCGCCGAGTCGAGGAGGTTGGCGATGCACTGCACCACCCCCGGCGGTGAGTCTGACCGCAGCGCCGTGATCACGGCGTCGGGGACGCCAATGCCGGTGATGCCACACGCGCCCGTCAACCCCTCCGCCACCAGTCCCTCGAGGGCCGGACGCACCGCCTCCCCGAAGAGGGTCAGCGGCGTTCCGGCGTAGCGCTCGGCGTCGGTGTCCGCGACCAGCATGTTGTGCACCAGGAACAGGTCGACGCGCTCGAGGCGGAGCCGGTCGAGGCTCGCGGTGAGGCTGGAGCGCAGCAGGCTGGCGACTTCATCGGCGGGTGGAGTGTTGACGCGGCACTTGGTCGAGACCATGACGCCGTCGGGAAGCCGGCCATCGAATGCCTCGCCGACCACGCGCTCGGCCTCGCCGTCCCCGTAGCTGGGCGCGACGTCGAGCAGGTTGATGCCGAGCTCAATCGCCTCGCGGGTGGTCGCGACGGACTCCTCGCGGGTGGTCGGCCCCCACACCTGGCCGATGCCCCCACCTCCCAGCGAGAGCGCGCTGACGTCGTATCCGAGGCTGCCGAAGGGTCGTCGTTCCATGCGCGCTAGCCGAACGCGCCTGCCTCGCGCAGTGCGGTGATCTCGTCCGGCGTGAGGCCGTGCTCGCCGAGCACCTCGTCGGTGTGGCCGCCCAGCGGTGGCGACGGGCGATCCGTGCCCGTCGGCGAGTTCGTCATGCGCAGGATCGGGCCGACGAGTTGCTCGGGGCCCGTCAGCGGGTGGTCGATATCCACCATGTAGCCCATCGCCTGCACCTGCGGGTCTTCGGACATCTGCTCCGGGAAGTTGACCTTGGTGGCGGGCGCCCCCTGCGCGTCGAGGAGCTCGATCCACTCGTCCATGGTCTTGGTGCGATAGAGCTGCCGCACGCGCTCCTGGAATGCCTGCGCCTTCGCTTCCCACTCGGGGTCGAGGGCGTCGAAGTCGGGATCCTCCATGGGGTCCTCGCCGGTCAGTCCCAGCGCCTCGCGGATCTGCGCCTGGTTGCGAGGGGTGAGCGCGCCGACGACGATCGCGCCGTCCTGCACCACGTAGGTGCCGTAGTACGTCAGGAACGCCGTGGCGATCGCGCGCTGGCCCTCGTGGATGTCCATCAGCTCCTGGTAGTTGGCGCCAGCCTGCTGCGCCGCCGTGAGGGCCTCCATCATCGGGTCCCGCGTGATCGCGTCCTGCACGGGCACGCGCCCGACCGACGCGCCGAGCAGCGACAGTGCCGAGTTGAGCAGCGAGGTCTGGATGAACTCGCCCTGCCCCGTGAGCTCGCGGCGGAACAGCGCGGCGCACACGCCCATCGCCATCGCGAGTCCGGTGCTCATGTCGCCGATCGCGATCGACATCATCTGCGGCGCGCCGTGCTCGTCGAGCTTGTGGTTGTTCGCCATGAGGCCGGAGTAGCCCTGCGAGACCACGTCGGAGCCGGAGCGCTCCGCGCTCGGCCCCTCGGTGCCGAAGCCGGTGCTGTCGACGTAGACGAGGTCCGGGCGGAACTGCCGCAGCGTGTCGTAGTCCACCTTCAGGCGCTTCGAGACGCCGGGGCGGGCATTGATGATGAAGACGTCGTAGTCCTTGATGATGCGATGCACCAGCCCCTGCGCGTCGGGGCTCTGGAGGTTGAGCACCAGCCCGCGCTTGCCGCGGTTCACGACGTGGAAGAACTTCGACTCGTTTGGGACGACGGCTCCGAGGATGCGGGTGCTGTCGCCGTCCGGCGACTCGACCTTGAGGACGTCCGCCCCCAGGTCCGCGAGCATCATGCCGCCGTATGGCGCCGCCAGGATCTGCGACACCTCGAACACCTTGATGCCTTCAAGTGGACCACCCACGATGCTCACCCCCCGGACTGCAAGCGGGGCGGGTGCTCAAGCACCCGCCCCGTCGAGCGTGTGGCTTCGGCCGTATCGTACTAGGACTCGATGGGCGTGTCTGTGCGGTTGCCCCACTCGGTCCAGGAGCCGTCGTAGACCTTCACGTTCTCGTAGCCCAGCAGGTCGGTGAGCACGAACCACGTGTGCGTGGCGCGCACGGCCGTCTGGCAGAGCGTGTAGATCGTCTTGCCGCCGACGACGCCCTCGCCCTCGTAGAGCTCGCGGAGCTCGTCGGCGGGGAGGAACGTGCCGTCCTCGGCCAGCGCGCGGGCCCAGTCGACGTTGACCGACTCCGGGATGTGGCCACCGCGGTCCGCACGGACGTCACGCCCGGCGTACTCCTCGGCCGACCTGGCGTCGCAGACCAGCGACGAGGGGTCCTCGATCTGATCCACGATCTCTTGCCAGCCGGCGATGATCGCCTCGTTCGGAGCCGCGCTGAACGCGTACTCCGCAGCCGTGGGCGACGGCACGTCGGTGCTCACCTCGCGGCCCTCGGACTGCCAGAGCGGGAAGTCGCCGTCGAGCAGCCGCACATCCGCGTGCCCGTAGACCGCGAGCACCCACACGGCGCGGGAAGCCCAGATCGAGCCCCTGGCGTCGTAGAAGACCAGCGTGTGGTCAGGCGTCACGCCGAATGATGCGAGCGATGCCGCCACCTCCTCGGCGGGCGGGATCAGGCCCGCGACGCCGTCGATCTCCTTCTGGAAGACCGCGCCGGCCTGCATCCGGACCGCGCCCGGGATGTGGCCCTCGCCGTACTGCTCCTCGTTGCGGAGGTCGAACAGGAGCACCCTGTCGTTATCGAGGTTGTCCTCGATCCACTGGGTGGTCACGAGGCGGCTCGTGTTGGCGTAGCCGCGATCTTCGAGGCCTGTGGCCTGGGCCACTGCGGTGTCGCCCGCGTCGTCCTCATCGGTGGTGGCGGCGGTGTCGTCCGCGTCGTCTGCCTCGTCGGTGGCGGGGGCGGTGTCATCCGCGTCGTCCGCCTCGTCGGTGGCGGCGGCGGTGTCGTCGTCCGCATCGTCCGTGGCCGCGGCCTGCTGCGCGGCGGGCGTCGCCTGAGTGGTCGTCGCCGTGTCGTCGTCATCGTCGTCGCCGCACGCGACGAGCAACGCTGATGAGGCGATCACCAGCAGCGCGAGCAGTGCCGCGCCGCGTCCGAGCAGGCCCCAGGCGGGCCTCGTTCGTACTTCAGTTGCCATCGTTGCTTCCCTTCGGCCGGGGCGCGTCCGCGCGCCGGCACTATCGAGGACGATGCGGGGCTAGCCCGCCGCGCCCGCCTCTGCGTTGAAGATGCGGATTTCCCACTCGCCCGCAGCCCGCTCGGCGATCTCACAGCCGTAGCCGCGCTTCATCGCCTCGGGCGGGATGGTCGACAGTGCGGGGGGGTGGTCGGTCCACACGCGCAGCTCCGGCACGCCGGGCTGCACCTCGTCGAGCTCCCGATTGGTGCGCAGCATGGGGTACGGGCAGATCTCGCCGCGCACGTCCAGGACTGGCGCTTCGCTCTGGTCGGTCATGGAGTCTCCTCCTTGCTCCCTATTCTGTGGCCGCCACCGGGCGCGCGCCCGGCGACAGCGTCATCTCTCGCACGCCCTCGGCGGGCGGTTCCAGACGGCATCGCACGCCACGCTCGGCTGCCGCGGGCAGCACGTACGTGGCGACGACGTCGAGGTCGGTGACAATCCGCACCGCCGTCCCCTCGGCCGCCTGCTCCACGGCGGCGTGAGCGGCCTGCATCTGCTCCGGCGGCGGCTTCCCGCGCAGGTCCAGCACCTCGGTGGTCTCGTTGGTCATGGGAACCGCCTGATGAACGCGGTGCCGCCGTACGCCCCGATCGCCAGCGCGATGGCGTAGATCCAGCCGTTGAGCGCGAGCGACGGGATCGCCGAGAAGAACGCGCCGATGGTGCAGCCGAGGCCGAGCCCCGCGCCGTAGCCCATGATCAGCCCGCCGCCCAGCGACTGGATGTAGCGGCGCGGCCCGCGCGGCACGCGCAGCCGGAACTCGCGCGCCAGCAGTGCGGCGGTGAAGGCCCCGGCGATGATGCCGGCGTTGAGCATGAACGCGTCCGTGAACCACGTCCCCTCGACGAAGCGGGGCACGCAGCCGGGGATGTCGTTGATGCCGTTGAGCTCGCCCACGCCGGCGCCGATGTTGTTCGCGAAGTCCGTCGACCAGCGCGTGAGCTCGCCGACGACGCCGAGCGGGCGGTAGCGGATGAAGATCAGGATGTTGACTGCTGCCAGCGCGATGCCGCCGACGAGCGGCGTCCACTCGGCCCGGAAGACCTTCCGTGCGAGCGCGCCGAGGGTAGTGTCCGCGCCGGGCGCGGCCGGTGCGGCGGCGGAGCCGGGGATGACGGGCAGCGTGAAGGTCATGCCGGCGAACGCGCGGCGCTCCCACCACGAGACGGCGGCGTACGCCACTCCGAGCAGCACGAACGTGATCACGACCGCGCCGGTGTAGTTCAGGTCCGTGGGCAGCCAGGAGAGGCGGTCCATGCTGATCTGGTTGTCCCACCACCAGTTCCACGTCCGGGCCATCGCGTAGAGCCCCACGAGGACGCCGAAGATGGCGACCCACGACCCGAGGTAGCCCTCGCCCATGCGGTAGAGGGTGCCGCTCACGCAGCCGCCGGAGAGCACCATGCCGAAGCCGAACATCAGGCCGCCGAGCACCGTTGCGATGCCGAGCGGCAGGATGTGCGCGTCCGACGGCAGCACGCCGCTGCCGGGGTTGGGGATGACGGTCGCCATGATCATCGCGAAGCCGGCGGTGCCGACGGCGAGGCCGGCGATGATGCCGCGCATCATCCGTCCCTGCTTCATCAGGAACAGGTCACGGAATCCCGCGACGAAGCAGAACCGGCTGCGCTGACAGATCACCCCGAAGGCGACGCCAGACACCCAGAACACCGGCCACGCGGCGTCGGTGCGGAGCGCGATCAGGCACACGACCGCGAGGCCGACGACCGCGAGGATGCCCACGCCCGTCGAGCGGTCGATGGTGCGGACGGTGTCCATGGACATGGGGAGCGCGCTCATCGCGGTAATGTTCACATAGTTGAGTCGGCTACTCAACATCTCTTTGTTATGGACGGCACTGCGCGTGTGATGCCGTGCTCGCCTCTGTATCATCGCGACCGCAGGCAACAGCAGCAGAGGCCGCATGGCCAGAGAGGGAGGAGACATGCCTCCGAACACAGACACCGTCCTGTACGAGAAGCGCGACCGCGTCGCGTGGGTGACGCTCAACCGCCCTGAAGCGATGAACGCGCTCAACCCTGAGATCAGTCTCGGCATCAAGGAAGCGATCGATGAGGCGACCGCGGACGACGACGTCCTCGTCGTCGTGCTGATCGGCAACGGCGGCCGCGCGTTCTGCGCCGGCATGGACCTCAAGTGGCGCGCCCAGGAGGACGCCGCGGGAGGCACCGACATGTCGGGTGACGACGTGGGGCCGGGCACCGGCCTGGACGCCGTCGGCGCATGCCCCAAGCCCGTGATCGCGGCCATCGACGGCTACGCGCTGGCGGGCGGCATGCAGCTCAGCAACCGCTGCGACATGCGCATCGCGACGCGCAAGTCCCGATTCGGGATGCCCGAGGCGCGTCGCGCCCTGGCGGCCGTCGGCGTGGAGGACACGCCCGAGCTGTTCACGACCGCCGGCGAGGCGGCGTGGATCCTGCTCACTGGCGGCCACATGACTGCCGAGCGGGCCTACCAGAACGGCCTGGTGCAGGTCCTGGTCGAGGACCGCGACGAGCTGATCCAGGCGGCCGAGGACCTCGCGGGCGAGGTCAAGCTCTGCGCGCCGCTGGCGATCCGCGCGATCAAGGAGACGCTGCGCACGAAGCGCAACATGCCGGCCCCGAACCCCGGCCAGACGGAGCTCGACAAGCTCTCCGAGCTGACCTTCGAGGTCAAGGAGATCAACAACAACAGCGAAGACCGGCTCGAGGGACCGCTGGCGTTCGCCGAGAAGCGCGACCCGAACTGGAAGAACCGCTAGCCGGGAGCATCGAGGAGAGAGATACCCAGGTCGCCCGTATGCAGCACGACTGCATGCGCCAACGCGTAGACCCCGCCGTGGCTCGACACGCCGGGGAACCGAGCGAAGAGGAGCCCTCCATGCGGAGGGCTCCTTCGCGCCTGCCCGCTGAGCGGCGCCGATGACGGTCACACACGCCGGGATGTCCGAGGTCGCCGAGCTCATCGCCGAGCGCGCGGTGGTCGCGGCGCGGCGTGGGCTCTTCTACGGCTGGTACATCGTCGCAGCGGGTGCGGGCACCAACTTCCTCGTCATCGGGCTCGTCACGTTCAGCTTCGGCGTCTTCATCGGCCCGATGCGCGACGAGCTCGGGTGGAGCGTCGCGGCGATCGCGGCGGGCCAGTCGCTGCGGAGCTTCGAGCAGGGGCTGCTCGCGCCGGTCACGGGCGTGATGATCGACCGGCTCGGGCCGCGCCGGATGGCGATCACGGGCAT
>DAOULE010000098.1:0-13844 GCA_034420575.1 Dehalococcoidia bacterium | reverse complement strand
CAGTCACGCCGATGTCGTTCGCCTGCTGCGGCCTTGACACGAGAGCGGGTCTCCCACCCACTCCCCCGCGGCAGGCCCATCCCGCGGGTTGCGATGCGCTGTGCCCGGCACGGTCCTCGCCGCCCACACCTGGACGGCGGCCCGTCCCGGACCGACTGACTCGCCCGCATCCGCAGGGCGGACACGGCTCGCCGAGGGCCGACCGGCACGGCCTCAGCGCACACGGGAACCCGGCTCACGAGTCCCCCGCCGAGTGCCGGGCCGTCATTACCCAGCGGCGCGATTATGGGAGAGCGGCCGATGGGCGGTCAACCTCGGGCGGCGGGTTGCACGTTCACGTTGGTGGCTATCGCCGAAATGCGGGCTGTGGATGGCCCGCAATGCGCCCGTTTCGACCCCGCCGGCTGCTGCTCAACGGTCGCGGTGCTGCCGGCTATGGCTCGTGTTTCCCGGGTGCCGCGATCCCGCGGAGCCGTCGGGGTGGCTGCTGGTCAAGGCGGCCCGTTGCTATCCTGCCGCGACCTGAAGTCGGGAGAGCACGTCTCGATGACGCCCTTGCTCCGCGCCCCCGTCCGCAGCGCCGTCGCCGCGCCGCTGCTCGTCCTTGCCGTGGCAGCGCTCGCCGCGCCGCGCGCGGCGCACGCGGGGCCCGTCGACGACGCGTGCGCCCCCATGCAGGCGTACGCCGAGGAGTCCGGCGCCCGCGTCGGGTTCGTCGTGCTCGACCTCACCGACGGCAGCCGCTGCGCCAACCGCGCCGGCGAGGTCTTCCGCACCGCCTCGCTCTACAAGCTGCTCGTGCTGGCCGAGGCGCACGAGCAGGCGCGGCAGGGCGTCTTCTCGTTCGGCGAGTCGCTCACCATCCGCGCGTACCGCCCCGCCACCGACACCCGCCCCGAGGGCGTCGACGTCTTCGAACTCGACGCCCTCGAGGCCGCTCGCCGGATGATCCAGGTCTCCGACAACAACACGGCCGAGGCGCTGGCGAGACGCCTGACGTGGGAGGCCGTGGACGCGGCGCCGGCGCGGCTGGGCCTGACCAACACGGTCCTCAGCCTGCAGTACCGGACGACGCCGGACGATATCGCGCACTTCTTCGCACGGCTCCACGCGCATGAGCTCCTGGGACCCGAGGAGGACGAGGCGATGCTGGAGATGCTGCGCGGGCAGTTGGTCCGCGACCGCATCCCGTGGTTCCTGCCCGACGACGTCGAGATCGCACACAAGACGGGCCGCCTCTACGAGTACGCCAACGACGCAGGCATCGTGTACGCGCCCGCGGGGCCCTTCGTGCTCGTGCTGCTCACGGAGAGCGACGACACCCTCGGCCCCGGCTACGAGGCGATCCGCAATCTCGCCCGCATGGCGTACGAGGCCTTCGCCGAGGAGCGGCCCGCACCGACCCCGACCCCGACCCCCGTCGCGACGCCCACACCCGAGCCCACGCCGACACCCACCCCGGAGCCCACCGCCACACCAGCCCCCTCGCCAACGCCGACCGCAACGCCCGTGCCGACCCTCACGCCGACCCCCACACTGACGTCGACGCCCGCCGCGCACTCCGTGGCGCGGAGCGCCGGTACCGGCGCATGGGAACCACCGCCTGGGGCGGCAGCGGGCGTGGCGGCGCTGGCGGGAATCGGCGTGACGTTCGGGCTGATTGCCGCGTGGCTTGGCCGCCGTCCGGAGCGGTCCGAGGAGCCCGGCGGGTAGTACGCGCGGGGCCTACTCCTCGGCGGGACCGCCGGGCGGCGGCTCGCCGATGATGATGCCGGCCGAGAGATCCAGATCCGGCAGGTGCTCCTCGGCCAGGCTCGCGAGGTCGACGACGTTGCCCGCGTCGACTTCGCGCTGGATCTCGTCGAGCTGCTCGGCGCGGCGCTCGCGCGCCTCCTCGGTGAGCTCCAGCTCCTCCGCGATGCGCTCGGCGAGGATCTGCTCCGGCGCCTCGAAGTCGCGCGGCACGCGCGCCTCCAGAGCGTGGCCGAGCTGTGCGTACTCGTTGCCGCCGAGGTAGTGCAGCGGGCTGTGCTCGTCGCCGCGCAGCAGCCAGCGCTCACCGAACGCCTCGACGTCCACGTGGACCGCGACGACGAGGCCGATGCAGAGCTCGTGGTCGCCGAGCACGACCGTGTCCTGCAACTCGCACTCGATCCACGCGGCGCAGTACTGCAGGAGCGGCGCGTCGACGTGCGTCGGCGTGAAGACCTCGAGCTGGGTCGCCTCGAACTTGTCGATGTCCTCGCCGGTGTAGCCGCCGAGGTACTGGACGTGGTGGAGCAGGGCGCGGGTAGGGATGTTGATGGCGAACTGCTCGGAGCTGCGGATCATGTCGAGGCTGTAGCGGGACTGCTCCAGCGCGATGCCCACGAGGGCGGGGTCGACGGAGAGCGGCATGTGCCAGGCGACGGGCAGCACGTTGTTCTCGCCCTTGTCGCGGGTGGTGACGAGGGCGACGGGGCCGCTCATGAGGATGCGGGCGGCAGAGGTGACGGGCCGGCGCTCCACGCCGTCCGGGGGCTGCTCGATCACGTTGCGAGTATACGGCGCGGGAGTGTGGGGGCGGTGCGCCCGCTACGCGGGGCGGGCCGCGGGCTTTCGTTCGAGGGCGGCCCGCAAGTGTTCGACATCGAGCTTCTTCGAGGCCCACTCGATCTCGATGCCAACGACATGCTCGTCCGCATCGAGGTCCACGACGATGCCGTCGTACAGCTCGAACGACTCGAGGCTCGGTCGGTCCTCGAACTCGATGTACATCGTGTCAGTCTCGGGATCGTGCGTGACTCTCACCGTGTGGCCGTCCCTTGCTCACCAGCGGGTACGTCGACCTCGATGCGGCGAAGCTGGGGCAGCGTCCCGGCCGCCGGCGGCTCGAAGTACAGCTCAAGGGCTTCGCGGAGGTTGGCGAGCGTGTCGTCGACGGTCTCGCCCTGGCTCACCACGTCGACCTCGAGGGCCTGCGCGATGTGCCAGTCGCCTTCGTTGAACACGCTTGCCGTGAATACCCGCTTCATGGCGTCCTAATCCCGACCCCCGTGATCTGACCGTGTTCCGGCTGGCCCGTCGTGCCTCCATCATGGCACGTCGAGCAGCCGAAGCGCCGACGAGGCACCCGGACGGACTCGCAGATGACCGACACCCCGCGCGACCGCTATACGCACGGCCACCACGAGTCGGTCGTGCAGGCGCACGCCCGCCGGCGCGCCGATGTCGAGGCGTGGTTCCTGCTCCCGCGCCTCGATCCCGGCATGCGCCTCCTCGACGCGGGGTGCGGGCCGGGCACGGTCACCGCCGGACTCGCGCGCGCCGTCGCGCCGGGCGAGGTGGTCGGGCTCGACGTGGCGCCCGGCGTCCTCGAACACGCGCGCGCCCACGCCGCCGGGGAGGGCGTCGACAACGTCACGTTCGTCGTCGGCGACGTGTACGCCCTCGACTACCCCGAGGCGTCGTTCGACGTCGTCTACGCCAACCAGCTCCTCCAGCACCTCACCGACCCGGTGCGCGCCCTCCGCGAGATGCGGCGCGTGCTCAGGCCCGGCGGCCTGCTCGCCGTGCGCGACGCCGACTACGCGACCATGGTGCCCTCGCCGAAGTTCCCGGAGTTCGAGGACTGGCTCCGCCTCTACCACCAGACCGCGTACCACAACGACGCCGAGCCCGACGCCGGCCGGATCCTGCCGGCGTGGGTGCGGGCGGCCGGCTTCCCGGAGATCGAGCTCCACCCCAACGTCGTCGCCCTCGACGGCGAGGAGGCGCGGATCTGGGGCCGCGCGTGGTCGCAGCGCATCCTCTACTCGAGCGTCGGGGAGCAGGCCGTCGAGTATGGCTACGCCACCCAGTCAGACCTCGACCGCCTGTCACGCGCATGGGCCGCGTGGGCCGAGTCCGAGTCGCCGTTCTACATGTTCGCCCAGATGGCGGTGCTCGCCGAGCGGTCGGCGTAGGCCGCGATGGCGCAGCCGGGGCGCCTCATCGAGGCGCCCCGCTCCCGTTCAGCCCGTCCTACGGCCTACGCGCGTCGCCGGCTGGCGATGGCGCCCAGGATCAGCATGCCGATCGCCCCCACGATCGCGATGACCAGCAGGGTGGTCTGTCCCGCGGTTGCCTGCTCGGCAGCGTCGTCGCTCCCTGCGGCGGCGCCCGCCTGGACCTCGCCCGCGAATGCGTCGAGTTCGGCCAGCAGGGCACCGTGGTGTGCCTCGCTGGCTGCGATCAGGTCCTGCTCGCGGACCGACAGCTCGAGCCGCGCTGCGAGGTCCTCGAAGAGACTGCCCTGGCCCGTGCCTGCCTCGCGCAGGCTGGTCGCGAGGGGAACGATCTCCGGGTCCAGTTCAGGCGCCGGGTTTGCCGACAGGTAGTCCAGGCTTACGGCGAGTCGCTGCGCGACCGTCTCGAACGACTCCTGCGTCCGCGCCACGCGAGTGGGGTTCTGCAGCAGGCTCGCGATCGACAGGACCGTGTGCCCGAGGCTCGTGTCCCGCTGTACTGCCGCGAGGTGCCAGAGGCGGAGCAGTTCCCTGTCGGAGCGCGCGCCCGTGTCCGACACGTCGGCGGAGCGGTCCTCGCCGTCGCCCGTGAGGATGAAGTACATCTGGTTGTCGATGCTCGTGGTGATCGCGGGGAACAGCGACCGCGTGTTGGTGACGACGAGTTCCTGGAAGGACTGCTCGCCGAGGAGGAGCGCGCGCAGGAGGTCGGGGCGACCGCCGTCGATCCCCTCCACCGCCGACACCAGTGCATCGACGTGTCCCGCTATCCGGCTCGCGGTTGCGTCGTAGTCGCTGCCCTCGATGATGGCGACCTGTTCCGCCAGCGCGGACTTGAGGCGCGCGATCTCCGAGCGGTCGGCCAGCACGCTGTCGCGGGTCATGGTGGCGTTGCTGGCGACCGCGCCGGTCGCCATGAGGTCGTTTGCGTGTCGTGTGATCGCCACGGCGGCGGCAAGCGCGTCCGTGTCGGCGTCGGCGTCGTCTTCCATGAGGCCGTCGATGGCCAGCCAGGCGGCCGCCGTCAGTGCGGCGATCGCAACCAGGGCGCCGAGGGTGCTGAGCACGATCGCCGGCGAGATCTGGAACCGGTGCATCTAGCGCCCCCCTCCGAGACTGTCGACCGGGTGGATCGTGCCGTCGCTCCCGATGGTCGTCAGGAACACGCCATCGGACCCCTGGTTATCACTCGGACCGAACTCGAGCAGCATGCCGTCGAGGTCGAGCGATCCCGCTCCGCGGATGGCGTCGAGGAAGCACGCGCGGTCGACCGCCGGCCCGCACAGCTCGAGGCCCGCGATCGCGAGGCGTCCGGCGAGGTAGCCCTCCAGTGACACGAACCCCGGGGTGGCGTCGGGGTCGAACGCCGCGAGCGCCGCGCGGTAGTCGGCGACCACGGGGATGGAGTCGTCCTCGGGCTGAGGGACGACCTGCGTGATGTAGACGCCCGTCCCCGCCGACCCGAGCTCCTCGGCGAGCGCGTTGCTGCCGACGAACGAGATGACCATGAACACGGGGTCGATGTCCTGTCGCAGCAGGCTGATGGCCCTGGCGACCGGCCGGTACGTGCCGACCATGATCACGGCCTCGGGCCGCGCGTACGCGATGTCGAGGGCCGCCATCTTCACGGCGTCCGTGTTGCGCCCGTAGAACGCCGCCGCCACCGGGCTGAGATTGCGCCTGGCGAGGGCGTTCACCGCACCGTCCAGCCCTGCCTGGCCGAACGAGTCGTTCTGGTACAGCACCGCGACACGGGTGACGCCCAGCTCATCGGTGAGCCGCGCGACCATCTCCTCGGTCTCCTGGTAGTAGGACGCCCTGAGGTTCAGGACGTTGTTGAGGGCCGGATCGCGCAGGAACTCGGCGCCGGTGAACGGAGCGATGAACGGCACGCCCGCGTCGTGCGCGACGGGAGACGCGGCGCGCGACGTCGGGGTGCCGACTTCCCCGATCAGCGCGAACACCTCCTCGCGGAAGATCAGCCGCCGCGTGTTCGCGAAGGCGAAGTCCGTCTCGTACGCGTCGTCGAGCGAGACCAGGTCCAGCATCCGGCCGTGGACGCCGCCCGCCTCGTTCTGCTCGTGGAACGCGGCTTCGATCCCGCGACGCATCTCCAGGCCCAGGCCTTCCGCCGGACCGGTGAAGGCGGCCGACTGCCCGAACAGGATGCGAGTATCGGAGACGCCGGGATCGCCCTCGTCCGCATCGGGCGTCGCCGCGGTTGCACCGACGCTCGCGGTCGTGCCGGTCGCCGGAGCCGTGTCCTCGGACTCGGTACACGCCGATCCGACCGTAAGCGCCATGAGTGCGACTGCGAGGGAGAGTGTGAGCGCGCGCGGACACGCAACGAGAACCGACCTCATCGGCAGTGACCTTTCCGGGCACTGGACGGTGTCAGATCCAGTAGGTGTCTTCGCCGAAGCAACGCAGACGCGCTGCGCCGGGCTCCGGCACTCTAGCAGGATGCGCCCCGTGCCCGCCAGCGCACAGGGGTGGCGTCGGCACGAACGCGCGGCTACTCCCCGCTCAGCGCCCGCTCCACCGCGGCGTACTCCTCGCGGCTGTGCTCGCCGTCCGCTGAGAGCGGCTACTCGCGACTCTCACGGACAAGCACACGGGCGCGCTCGCCGAGCTGGTCGATCTCGGCATAGGAGTTGTGCGTGCTCTGGGTGCGCAGGAACGGAAACGCCAGCACGGGGATTCGGGATGCTCCCCTCCTGTAGTGCCCTTCACGGTGCCAGAGTCGTTTCCCGGCTCGGCTGACCGACTGGTAGGAACGAGCCCGCCCAAGCGTGAGGTGGTCGCCGTCGGCGCGTTCGAGCATGGTGACGGCCTGGTTCCCACTCACCATCACCACGGCCGGCCGACCGTGCTGGATCAGGATCCGCCTGAGTTCCGCTGCGGTCCGGAAGCCATGGTCCTCCTCGGACAGCCGGAGGAGATCTTCGTCTGCGAACTGGAACCGCTCAGACGAGTACGGACAGATCTCCACGAACACGATGCTCGTCGTCGCGAACTCCTGTTGCTGCTCGCGCGTGCCCGGGATCTCGACGTCAAGAGCGGCTGCTGCGAGGCGCACGCGCGGGGAGTAGTACCGGGCGTACCACGCATTCCTGTTCAAGAGGCGCCAGTAATCCCAGTAGGTCTGGGCGGTATAGCCTTGGGCACTATGCCAAGCCTCATCATGGCGCGAGCGAGCCTGATTCAGGCCGACGAACAGCACCCAGCGACCCGGTTGCAGGCATTCGACATCACCGACGAACCATGAGGGCGGCAGCCCGGGAGCCGGGGTCGCGAGTTCGCGCCGGTCTTCGAGGCCGAGGTCCTCATTCACGGACCGCATGTGGGCGGCCCAGTCGTGATCGGCCGAGAAGCTCGCGTCGTGGAGCTCGCGGAGCTGCTGCACCCAGGTCGCACTCATCGAGGGCTACTCCCCGCTCAGCGCACGCTCCACCGCGGCGTACTCCTCGCGGCGCCAGCGACGTGAGAGCGGCGCGCCGGGGACCGTGCCGTGCGCGCCGTGGTACGCACCGGGGTAGACGTGCAGCTCGACGGCGACGCCCGCGTGCGCCAGCGCCTGCGCGTAGTCCACGTCCTCGTCCAGGAACAGGTCGAGCGTGCCGACGCTGATGTACGCCGGCGGCAGGCCTTCGAGGTCCGTGGCGCGGGCGGGCGCGGCGTAGGGCGAGATGTCGTCCGCGCCCGCGCGGCCCTCGAGGTAGGCGTTCCAGCCCAGCTCGTTGTGCGACCGGCTCCACACGCGCAGGTCCGTGATCTGGTGGCTGCTCGGCGTGGTGTTGCGGTCGTCGAGCATCGGGAAGACGAGCACCTGGTAGCAGATCTCGACCTCGCCGCGGTCGCGCGCGAGCAGCGCAAGGCCGGCGGCCAGCCCGCCCCCCGCGCTCCCGCCGCGGATCGCGATACGCGAGCGGTCGATGCCGAACGCGTCGGCTTGCTCCCAGAGCCAGAGCAGGCCCGCGTAGCAGTCCTCCATCGGCGCGGGGTAGGGGTGCTCGGGCGCGAGCCGATACTCGACCGACGCCACGACCACGCCGAGGTTGGCGGCGTAGGCCATGCAGTCAGCGTCGCCGAACGGCACGTCGCCGCCGATCATGCCGCCGCCGTGGATGTTGTAGACGGCGGCAGCGGGCGTCGGCAGGCCGTCCGGCCGGTAGACGCGCACCATCACGTCGGGCGCCCCGTCGGGGCCGGGCGCGTAGTGGTCCTCGACCGACAGGCCGGGGCGCGGCGGGGCCGGCTCGAACTGCATCGAGGTCGCGCGCCAGCGGTCGACGGCGGCCTGGATGCCGTCGCTCAGGTCGATGGCGCGGCCGGGCGCGGCGGCCAGCGCCTCGCGGTACGCGGGGTCGACCAGCGCGTCGAGGTCGAGGGGTTGTGTGGTCATCGAGGGCTCCTCGGGGTCAGGCGTGCTACGTGCGCGGGATGATACAGCCCGTGCGACCGGCTCCCCGGCGCGCGAGGGCGGGAAGGTCAGGCGAGCGCGAGGATGTTCGCCGGGTTCTCGACGGTGATCGCGCGGATCTCGTCCTCGGAGAAGCCCCTGCGCCGCATCGTCGGGACGATGTTCTCGATGATGTGGCCGTAGCCGTGCCCGCCGTAGGTCACCAGCCGGTGCTTCGTGAAGATGTCGTGCGCCATCACCACGCGGTCGCCGTACCCCTCGCCGACGATGCGCTGGATGACGTCGAGCCGCTGCGCGTCGCTGGGCATGCCGGTGTCGGCCTGCGGGTAGTAGGAGCCCTCGTTGCCGAACAGGTCCCACTCCATGTAGCAGCCCGACGCGGCGATCTCCCGCAGCGTCTCGAACTCGAACACCGTGCGGTCGAGGTGCCCCATGACCACCCGCGAGAGGTCCGCGCCGCCGTCCGTGAGCAGCCCGAGGATCTCCGCCGGCGCACCCTCGTTCCGGCCGGGGTGGATCAGGATCGCCGCGCCGGTCTCCCGCTGCGCGAGCGCCGACGCCGCCAGCGACTTGCGCTCGTTCGGCGTGACGGGCCAGCCGCAGCCGACCTCGCCGATGATGCCCGCCCGCACCCCGGTGCCGTCGACGCCCTCCGTGAGGTCAGCGACGATCTCGGCGGCGAGGTCCTCGACGCTCCGCTCGTCCATCCCCTCGGGATGGGTCCTGTCCACGTAGAACCCGGCGCCCATGACGATGTGCACCCCGGACTCGCGCGCGACGCGCACCAGCACCTCGGGGTCGCGCCCGATGCGCGCCGTGGTCGCGTCGACCATCGTGCCGCCGCCGGCGGCGCGGTACATCCGCGCCTCGGCGATGGCGGTGTCGACGTCGTCCAGCCGCAGGTTGGCGCGGTTGCTGTAGTAGTGCCGCCGGATCCACCCGAGGTGCTCGAGCGCGATGGGCGCGTCGGCCAGGTCCCGCCCGAGCGCGTCGGGCGCGGGCCGCCACAGGAAGGAGAGGTCGCAGAGCAGGTGCTCGTGCATCGTCGTGGCCCCCAGCGCCGAGGGCGCGACTGTGCCGAGCACGGTCTGGACGAGCCCCCGGTTCGGTCGATCTGGCATGTGTAGCCCCTCGAGCCAGAGCATAGCCGGGCGTGCGGTTCCGGCCCGCTCTGCGACGGCTCGGTGAGCGAGCGGCGGCCGATGCGGTGCGGAGAGGTTGGAGGCGGGCGTCAGGCCGGGTGGGTGGCCGGCTTCGATTCGAGTGCGGCCCGCAGCCGCTCCACGTCGAACTTCTTCGACGCCCACTCGACCTCGATCCCCACGACGTGGTCGTCGGCGTCGAGGTCGATGACGATGCCGTCGCACAACTCGAACGACTCTGTGCTCGGCTGGGGCTCGAACTTGATGTATGCGGAGTCCGTCTCAGGGTCGTAGCCGAGTCTCATGGCGCGCCCGCCCTCCGGAAGCTCCTGTCGATGAACGCCGTGTGGATCGTCTCGCCATCCGCAAGCGTCACCGCCCGCATGATACGTGGTTCATCCTCGCCAGGGAGCGTGACCTCCCCCCCGAAGCGGATCCTGCCGTCGGCCTGCACCTCAGTGTGGAGCGGAGCGGCGATGATGCGGCGGCAGTCCTGCTCGTCGACATACGGCCGATCGGGCATGACCTCGCGCTCGAAGTGCCACGTGGTCACGTCATGCGCCGTCTACGGCGTGGCGGGAGTGAGGATGCCGTCTCTGAGCGACTCCACCTGGCCGTCGCCATCGTGGATCCGAAGCACCTTGTAGGAGCGCCGTAACTCGGGCTGGGTCGGCTCGCCCAGGGCAGCAGCAAGGGCGTTGTTGCGGGGAGGGACCGGTGGGTGATCCCACGGCCGGGAGAAGCCCAGCGTGACACACCAGGTCCCCGCGTTTTCGTCGAACTCGACTTCCTCGAGCCCGAGATTCACGATGCCCTCGCTGCTGTACACGTCAGCTACGTAGGTTTTGGCGACCGCGACCGCTTCCTTGACGTCCATCCGGATACCCACTCGCTCAGGCTCAGTCGAGTGTACCGCGTTCTCGCGGGCCGATCGTCGGCGGGTACGCTCAGGCGCCGAGGGCAGGGAGCGAGCATGAGCGGCGATCAGGCCCGGGAAAGGTCAGGCGCGCGGGGAGCGATCCGTGGCCGCCCTACGCGTCGAAGATCGCGGCGACGTCGCAGGCAAAGCCGGGCAACACATCCAGGCCATCGAGCGAATCGTCTTCCGCGAGCGTGGCGACGGCGCCTCCTGCCCGATACACATCCACCGTGCGGGCGTCCGGGTACACCACCCAGACCAGGCGAACCCCGTGGAGGAGCCACATCTGCGCCTTGTCATGCACCTCGCGGCGGCTGTCGCTTGGGGAGACGATCTCCACGACCAGGTCGGGCGCGACCTCGGCGTAGCCCGTGACCCGTGCGTCCAGCGGCATCTTCTCCACCGACGTGAACGCGATGTCCGGCTCCCGAACGGTGTCCGGGTCACGTTCCAGCCAGACACCTGAGTCCGAAGCGACGAGCCATCCCAGTCGTCGAGGCTTGATGAAGTTCCGCAACTCCGCGCTGAGGTTCACGACGATCGCCCCATGCTCATGTCCTGTCGGCATGGTCTCGTGGAGTACCCCCCGGATCAGTTCACCGCGCACGCCCTCGCTGTAGAGCCGGAGCAGATCCCCGGCGGTGAGCAGCCCGGCCTCAGTCGTCGCCATCGCTTGATCGCTCCCGCGCCTCCCGATTCTACAACGTCTTGATCTCCGCCCCGCTTCACATTCAGCGCCGGCAGCCGCCAGGCGCGGGGAGGGCTCACCCCTCGTCGGGCGAGTACCCGGCGCTCTTGGCGATAGCTTCGAAGGAGAAGCCGCAACCCTCAACGAATCCGTGCGTGAGCGAGCGCACGATTTCCCATGGCTGATTCTCGATTTGCAGGTGGTTCACTCTCTGGACGGCGGTGTAGTCCTCGTCGGGGAAGGGAGGGACACCCTCCCACGCGAGCAGAACGGAACGGTAGTAGGGAGAGCCCTCGAGCCCTCTCGTTCGGGTCACTCCGATACCCACATCCCACGCGCGGCGGTGTCCAGTCTTAGCAGCCACCGTTTGCGTTGCTCGGAGAAGCCGGACGCACACGCAAACGACTTGCTCAGGAGAGAGGAAGCGTGCCCCCGTGGGATCGAACTGAGTGCTCACGAAGCTCGCGTCGTCGGAGAGCCAACGAAGCCCGCCGTCGTAGGCGAGGGACAGTTCCTTGCGAGCGCCCTTCGGCACCTTGGTGACATCACTGCGGTGATGGCTGCGGAGGGTGTAACGGTTGGGCTCGAAGGCGGCGTGCGGCATATGGAACTCGAGCGCGTTCAGCACTTCGATGCCGAAGGCAGGCAGTCCCTCGCGCCCGCCGACGGCGTCGTAGAGCTCGTCTGGGGCAGCGCCGAGCGGCCGGGCGACACCGATGATGTGCGGAAGTTCACCAGTCGTGTCTTTCTCCATCGTCTCGCGAAGCAGGGACTCGATGCCTTCGAGCGTGATTCGCCTCGCGCGGCTCAGGCGCTCGACCTCGGGATCGGACATCGGGACGGTCTGCTTGTCGGCGCGCATGTAGTAGGCGCCGCCGACTTGGTGCGGCGCCTGTGGCGAGGGAGGAATCGAGACCCAGACCACGCCCGTCGATGGGTCCGAGGGCTGAACGAGCGTGCGGGTTTCAACGAGGAGCGGCGGATCGACGCTCGACCGTGCGATCTGGTCTATCTTCTCCGGCAGTCCAGCGTGCTCGATCGGCCGAATCTCGAACTCGCCCGACCGCGGCTCGGCGACGCCGATGACCAGTTCCCCTCCATCGATAGCGAACCCTGCCAGGTGCCTCGCAGTGTCGGTGTTCTTGGGAGGTAGCTGCTGCTTGAAGTCCACGAACTGGTTCTCTTTGGCGACACCACTGTCGATGTACGACTGGAGTTCCTCGATGGTCTCGGGGCGCCAACGGTCGGTCAACGGAATCACCCCCGGCGGTCTGATCCTGCGCCAGTTCGCTCACCCGCGTGAGCGCCAGCGCAGATTGTAGCACGGGGAAGCGAACGCTCGTTCGCCATATATGTGGGGTCTACCGGTCGGCCGCCCGCTCCAAATTCAGCGCCAGCAGCCGCCCCAGCAGCTCCTCCTCCCCCGACGCCGCGGCGTCACCCCACCCGTACGCCGCGTACACCGAGGCGTCGAGGGTGGCGTGAAGGTGGGCGAGCCAGGCCGGGCGCTCGTTGTAGAGGTTGGTGAGCGTGCGGCGCTTGAGCACGCGCTCGGCGTCCTCGTCGACGGGGAGCAGGCGCGGGGGCAGCGAGGGCACCATCTCGGGCTCCTCGCGCACGAGCTCGGGCCGGTTGAGCCGGTGCCGGCGCGCCTTGCCACTCGCTCTGGCTCGCGAGCCGCTCTTGAGCGACGCCCTCGAGCTGCTCGATCTGCTTGGGACATGGGCGGGAGGCGAGGACAAGCTCGGCCTTCCGGGGCCCTCGCAGGCAGCATGCAGCGGTATGCTGCAACACGTGACTTACCCGCTGAGCGAGAAACATTTGGCACACGATATACTGGCTGTGCACTGCAAGGGGCCGTAATGACCAGCCCGGCTGCCGGCAACTCCGCACCGCCACGCCGCGAAGCGTTCGCCGGCGTCGAGGCGCCCAGGCGCGCGCAGCTGGCCGTGCTCCACCGCGCCTTCCCCGGGCCGTTCAACGCCGCGCAGGCAGCGGAGGCCCTCGATGCGGCGATCGAACCGACCCGCAAGCTGCTCGCGGCGCTCGCCGCCGGTGGGTGGCTGGCGCGGGTGCGGCCAGGCTGGTACGTCGCGCCTCCGCTCGACGCGTCTGAACCGAGCGAGTGGCGGGCGGACCCCTGGACCCTGGCCGGCGCCCTCTTCGCTCCTGCCTACATCGGCGGCTGGAGCGCCGCCGAGCACTGGGGGCTCACCGAGCAGATCTTCACCGGCGTCTACGTCGTGACGGCCGGGCGGGTCGCATCCCGGCGACAGACCGTCCAGGGGACGGACTTCGTGATCCGCACCGTGCCGGCGGACGCCCTGTTCGGGACCCGGCGCGTCTGGCGCGGCCGGGTCGCAGTCGAGGTGTCCGACCCCCACCGCACCATCGTCGACGCGCTCGACGTACCCGCGGCAGTCGGCGGCGCACTCCACGCCTCGGAGCTGCTCGAGGCGTACTTCGAGCGCCCCGACGCTGCAGCCGAGCGGCTGATCGAGTACGGCGACCGCCTCGGCCGCGGCACGATCTTCAAGCGGCTGGGGTACCTGGCGGAGCGCGCAGGACTGGCCGACCGGAGCCTCGTCGACGAGTGTCGCCGGCGGATCAGCAACGGCGTCAGCCAGCTCGACCCCGCCGGGCCCCGTGACGGCCGGATCGTCTCGCGCTGGAACCTGCGCGTGAA
>DAOULE010000097.1:0-15433 GCA_034420575.1 Dehalococcoidia bacterium | reverse complement strand
GGCTGCCCTACTCCTCGAGCAGTTCGAGCATGCGGTCCGGCGTCGCCGGCAGCCGCGACACCCGGACGCCCATCGCGTCGTGGATCGCGTTCGCGACCGCCGCGAGCGGCGGCACGATCGGGATCTCGCCGACGCCACGCACGCCGTACGGGTGCCCGGGGTTCGCGACCTCGACGAGCAGCACGTCGAGCATCGGGAGGTCGAACGTGGTCGGCATCCGGTAGTCGAGCAACGTGGGGTTCTCCATGTTGCCGCCGTCGTCGAACACGTACTCCTCGTGCAGCGCCATGCCGATGCCCTGGGCGACGCCGCCCTGGATCTGGCTCTCGACGTACGAGGGGTGCACGGCCGTGCCCACGTCCTGGGCAGCCGTGTAGCGGAGGATGTCCACCTTGCCCGTCTCCGGGTCCACCTCGACGTCCACCACGTGGCAGGCGAACGCAGGGCCAGAGGTCTCAGGCGAGACGTCGGCCTTGCCCTGGATCAGCCCGCCGGTGTGCGGCAGTTGCTCGCACATCTCCTGGAACGTGAACGACTGGTCGTCCGGGCCGTGCAGCGAGCCGTCCTCGTAGCTGACGGCATCCTGGTCGCACTCCCAGATCGCTGCCGCGCGCTCGATCAGCTGACGCTGGACGTCGAGGGCGGCCTCGTGTGCAGCCCAGCCGCCGGCGAAGGCGGTGCGGCTGCCGCCGGTGACCATCGTGTAGCCGATGGCGTCGGTGTTCACGACCTGCGGGTTCACCGACTCGTACGGGATGCCGAGCGTCTCGGCGAACTGCATGGCGATAGCGGCACGCGTGCCGCCGATGTCGGCCGAGCCGAGGACCAGCCCCACGGTGCCATCTGACATCACGTTGGCGTGTGCCGCCGAGGTGAAGCCGACGTTGAACCAGAAGCCCGACGCCACGCCGCGGCCGCGGTTCTCACCGGACAGCTCGGAGCGGTAGTGCTCGCTCTCCTTCACCGCCTGCAGCGTCTCGACGTTGCCGATCACACCGAATGCAGCGCCATCGGCCCGCACGGTGCCTTCCTGCGCGGCGTTCTGGAGCCGGAACTCGAGCGGGTCGAGTTCCAGCCGCTCGGCGATCTCATCGATCACCGACTCCACGGCGTACTCGGCCGCCGGTGCGCCCGGCGCGCGGTATGCACCGACCTTCGGCTTGTTGACCACCACGTCCCAGCCCTCGACCTCGATGTTGTCGACGTCGTACGGGCCGAAGGCGCACATCGCGCCTGCAGTGAACGGTGAGCCGGGGTAGGCGCCCGCCTCGAAGATCAGCTCGGCGTCCATCGCCGTGATGGTGCCATCGCGCTTCGCGCCGATCTTGACGCGGATGTGCGTGCCGGAGGTCGGGCCCGTGCCCTCGAAGACCTCCTGGCGCGTCATGATCATCTTGACCGGGCGGCCGGTCTTCTTCGAGAGGATCGCCGCGAGCGGCTCCATGACGACGTGCGTCTTGCCGCCGAACCCGCCACCGATCTCGACCGGCTCGACCGTCACGCGCGAGGGCGCCAAGCCGCACAGCAGCGCCGTCTGGTCGCGCACCTCGAACTGGCCCTGGGTGCTGGACCAGATCTGGACGCGATCGTCCTTCTTCCACATCGCGGTGCCGTTGTGGGTCTCGATGTAGCCCTGGTGGTACATCCCGGTGTCGAACTCGCGCTCGATCACCAGGTCCGCCTCGGCGAGCCCGCCCTCCAGGTCACCCTTCGTGAACTTGACGTGCTTCGCGGCGTTCGTCTCCTCGGTGCCCTCTTCGCCGGTCTCGCCGTCGAAGAGGCCGCCGATCTCCTGCGTCACCATCCCGGCGTGCAACTGCGGCGCGCCGGGGCGCATCGCCTCCTGCGGGTCGAGCACCGGCTCGAGCACCTCGTACTCCACCTCGATGAGGTCGAGTGCGTCCTCGGCGATGTGCGGGTCCGTCGCGGCGACGGCAGCAATGGCGTGGCCGCGATACAGCGCCTTCTCGCCAGCGACAACCTGGTCGAGCATCTCGCTCAGGTTCGCCGTCAGCTCACCAAGCGCGACCTCTTCGTCCGGCTGTCGCTGGAAGTCCGCGTTGGTGACGACGGCCTTGACGCCGTCGAGCGCGAGCGCCTTCGAGGCGTCGATGTTCTTGATGATCGCGTGCGCGTGCGGGCTGCGCAGGATGCGGCCGTAGAGCATGCCCGTGAAGCGCACGTCGCCACCGTAGGTGGCGCGGCCCGTCACCTTGTCCACACCGTCCGGTCGTACCGGGCGCGTGCCGACGACGTTATGCGGTCGGTCCGTCGCTACCATGGGCCTATCCCTCCACTGATCGTGCTCACTCACGTGACGCGTTTTGGCGCACCATCCGGGGTACGCGCGCACACTCTATGCGATCCAGATCGATCTGTAATCCCACCTGCGCCGTATGAACCCCGGAACCACGTGCGACGTGGCCTCGGACGTGCTCTACCATAGGGCCCGCACCACGGACGGAACCCACGTGAGCACCTCGCACGAACCGGGCGCGAAGAACGGCTCCACCGGCGCCACAGCCGTCCAACCCGCGCTCGCCGCGTGGGGGATCGCCGGCGCCGCCACCGAGCGCCTCACCGGCGGCGCGGCGAACGAGCACTGGCGCGCGGAGACCGAGGAAGGCCCGCGCGTCCTCCGCCGCTACCACCCCCGCCGCGCCACCGAGTCGCTGCCGTACGAGCACGACCTGCTGCGTTTCCTGGCCGACCGCAAGTGGCCGGTCCCGGCGCCGATCGCTACCGAGGACGGCGAGACGGTGGTCGAGACCGACGAGGGCCGGTGGGCGCTCTTCCCGTTCATGCGCGGGGCGCCACCCGAACGGAGCGAGCTGGTGTTGCAGCGCAAGGGCTCGCTGCTCGCGCTGCTGCACGCCGACCTCGTCGAGTGGGAGTCGCCCGGCCAGCGCCCCACGTTCGGGCGCGTCACGGACCTCGACGCGGCGGTGGCGCCGGAGGGCTTCCGGTCGTTCGAGGACTTCCTCGCCTGGTACGCCGACGAGGACCCGGAGCGCGCGGCCGTGCTGGCGGAGACGCGCCAGCGCAACGTCGCGGACCTCGACGAGCACGGCTACGGCGAGCAGCCGGACAGCGTCATCTACTACGAGTGCTTCGGGGCGAACGTGCTCTTCGTCGAGGACACGGTGACCGCGATGCTCGACTTCGACATGGCGCACGAGGACGCGCGCGTGGCGGACATCGCCCGCAGCCTCGTCCTCGACTGCGGCTCCGACAACCAGCGCGTGCGCAGCTGGCTTGCGGGCTACGCCGCCCACGCCAGCCCGCGCCTCGACACCGACGAGGCCGAGTTGATCCCGCCGCTCATGGTGGCGACCGAGCTGTGGAACACCGTCGCGCCACTCTCGATGTGCGCGCGGCAGCCCTCGGAGTCGCGGCTCAAGTCCGCCCAGGTCTCGATCGACCACCGCCTCCCGCTCTTCGAGGTCGTCCAGCCACAACTCGCGCGCGTCGCGTCGGCGGCTGCGGGGTAGCTCCATGGCCGACGTGACGCCACTCGACCTGCAGGACGCCGACGCGCAGGCCGCGCTCGCCGCATGGCTCGCCGCCGAGTCCGGCGCGACGAACGTCGCCATCAGCGGCGTCGAGCCGCTCGGCGGCGGCGCGATCCACCTCCACTGGCGCCTCGATGCCAGCTTCGACGGCGGCTCGCACGAGGGTGAGCATGCGCTGGTCGTGCGCGCGGCAGGCGACGCCACGCTCGCCGAGAGCCTTGACCTCGTGCAGGAGTTCGCGGTGGCGCGGGCCGCCGCCGACGCCGGCACGACAGTGCCAGAGCCGCTGTGGTGCTGCGAGGACGCCTCGGTGCTCGGCCGGCCGTTCGCGGTGAGCCGCTTCGCGCCGGGCGTGGCTGCCGCGCACCTGCTCGTCCGCAACGAGGACCTCGGCGGCTCGCGGCCGGTGCTGCTCGCGCGGCTGGGCGAGGAACTCGCGCGGCTCCAGACGGTGCCGCTCGACACGCCCTCGCTCGCGTTCCTGCCCAGGCCCGAGCCGGGCCCTGCGCTCTCGTACGTCGCCGAGTTCCGGGCGGCGCTCGACGCGCACCCGCGGCCCCGGCCCGCGCTCGAATGGGGGTTGCGCTGGTTGGAGCGCAACGCGCCCGCCACAGACCGGCTCGTGCTCGTGCACGGCGACTACCGCAACGGCAACTTCATGGCCGACGACGACGGTCTGCGCGGCGTGCTCGACTGGGAGTTCGCGCGCTGGGGCGACCCGCTGGAGGACGTCGGATGGCTCACCGCGCGCTGCTGGCGCGCCAACCGCTTCGACCAGCCCGTCGGCGGCCTCGGGCCGCGCGAGGACTTCGAGCGCGGCTACCGCAAGGCGGGCGGCATCGGCGACCTCGACCCGGCGCTCGTCCACTACTGGGAGGTCATGGCGCACGTGCGATGGGCGATCATCGCCATCCACCAGGGTGAGCGTCACACCAGCGGCCGGCAGCCGTCGCTCGAGCTCGCGCTCACCGGGCGCATCCCCGACGAAGTCGAGATCGAGGTGGTCACGATGATCGACGAGGCGGAACGGGGCGAGTTCGGTGGCTGAGCAACAGGGCGCGCTCGACGGACTGGACGGCGTGGAGCTGCTCCGCATCGCGGGCGAGACGCTGATGCAGGAGGTCGGCCCGCACGTGCCGGGCGACCGCCGCTACGAGTTGCTCATGGCCAACAACGCGATCGGCATCGCCTCACGCGAGCTCGAAGCCGGTGAGGGCCCCGCACGGGCCGCGCTCGCGCGACTCGAGTCGCTGTACGGCGAGTCGCCGACGGACGGTGAGTGGCGTGAGCGCCTGGACGCGCTGACCGCGCGACTCGCGGCCGACATCCGCGCCGGAGCGTTCGACGAAGGCCCACGCCACGCCGAGGCGCTTGCGCACGTGCGCACCACGACCCTCGACGCTGTGCGGGTCGGCAACCCGCGCTACCTCCAGCGCCGCGGCATCGAGTAGCCCCGCCCTCCTGACCGGCCCGCTGACGGCGCGCGTGCGCGTCCGGTATACGATCGACGCATGAGTCAACTCCGCCTCCTCGCGCGGCTCGCGATGGGCGCCGTGCGCCGGCAGTGGCGCGGCATGCTCGCGCTCGCCGCCGGTGCGACCCTCGTCGCGGCCGTGGTCGCTGCCATCCCGGCTTTCGACGGCGTGCTGCGCGACCTGGCGCTGCGCGAGGCGCTGGACAGCGTCGAGCTCGACGACCTGCAGGTGCAGGTCACCCGCGACGGCATCCCGCTCGACCGCACCTCGTACAGCAACGCGCAGGCCGAGAGCGACGCCGCCGTCGGCGCGGCGCTCGCGGGCGCCGGCGGCTCGCAGGTACGCATGGGAACCACCGACCCACTCGCGCTGCACGAGGTAGATGTCGTCGACGGGCGCCTCGTCTCCTCGCTCGTCGGGACCGTCGCGCTGCGCTTCCGCTCCGGCATCGAGGACCACGTCTCGCTCGCCGATGGCGCGTACCCGCAGGCGCAGCCACGAGGTGGTAACGACCCGATTCCCGTGCTCGTCGGGGCGGACACCGCCGAGACACTCGGCGTCAGCGCGGGATCGCGGCTCGCGCTGCACCGGATCGGCTCGCCGACCGAGCTCCCCACGCTCGTCGAGGTGGCCGGCGTCGCAGCGCCCCTGGACCCGCGCGACCCGTACTGGTCCGGCGAAGCAGGGCTCCTCGAGCGTGCCGAAGGCGCGACGTTCGCGCTGGTCGTGCCGGAGGCCACGTTCTTCGGCGCAGCGGCGGACCTGCTCGGCGGGGTCGACGCGTCGTTCGAGGCGAGCTACGCCATCCGCGCCTCGGACGTGCGCGCGAGCGACGCCGCCCCGCTCGTGGAGCGGGTGCGCGCCCTCGGTACCGACTCAGCCGCGCTGCCAGGCGCGCACGTCCGGAGCGAGCTGCCCCGGGCGCTCACGCAGGCCGGCGAGGCCCGCGGCCTGGACCGCCCTGCAATCGCGCTGATGCTCGGACAGGTCGCCGTCGCCGCCGGCGCGTTCGTCGTGTGGCTCTCCGCTCACCTCGCCGCCGGGCGTCGCGAGCGTCACGCAGCGCTCGCGCTGCGCGGCGCGAGCCCCTCGCAGCGAGCGGCGACCGAGGCGCTGACGGTCCTGCCCGCCGGCCTCGCTGCGCTGGTGCTCGGCCCGCCCCTCGCGGCGGCGGGTGTTGCCGCGCTCGGCCGGCTCGACGCCATCGGCACATTCGACGACGGCGCGTGGCTCCGGTTCGAGCTGACCACCGACGTGCTTGTCTATGGAGCGCTCGGCGCCGTCGCGGCCTTCGCCTTTGCCGCCATTCCCGCGGTGCTCACGACGCGGCGCGGCGCTGCGGCAAGGCGGGCCGGGCGTGCCGGGAGGCCCGGGCTCGTCGCCGCAGCAGGCGCGCTGCTGCTGGCTGCCGGGGGCGCCGGATTCTGGGCGCTCACACGCAGCGACCACCTGTTCGCCGCCGGCGGCGGTTCGGGCGCGCCCGACCACGCGCTGCTCCTCGCGCCCGCGGCGCTGCTGCTGCCGGTCGCCGCCTGCGGGTGGTGGCTGCTGCCGCACCTCGCCCGCGTCGCCGCCCGCGGGGTGGCCGTCAGCCCGAGCGTCGTGTGGCTCGAGGCATCCCGCACGGTCGCGCGCCACCGCGTCGGCGGAGCGTTCGCGCTCGTGCTCGTCGCGGCCGCCGCCGCCGTGTTGCTCGCGACGCTCCCGGGCAGCCTCGACCGCTCGCCGGGCGAGCGCGCCGCCCACTCCGCAGGCGCCGACGTCCGCGCGTCGGAGCTGCGAGGGCTCGCCGGCGCGGGCGAGTCGGCGTTCCGCGCGGCCGTCGCGACAGCGCCCGCCGACGCGGCGTCGCCGGTCGCCCGAGTGGGCGCGACGCTGACCGCGCCAGGCGGCTCCGGCGATCCCGGCGCCATCGAGCTGCTCGGCGTGGAGCCCGCGACCTTCGGCGCGGTCGCGCTCGTCCGCGACGACTTCGCGACGCAGCCTCTCGACGCCATGCTCGGGGCGCTCGCGACCAACTCGACGGCCCTCGAAGGCATCACCGCGCCGGCCGGCACCCGGCAGCTCGGCGCGTGGCTGCGGCTCCAGGGGATCGACGGCGAGGTACGTGTCGCGCTCTCGCTCACCGATGCAGGCGGACGCGCCCACCAGTTGCTGCTCGGGCGCCTGCGCCCCGGCGCGCTCGTCCACTGGGGCTTCCTCGCCGCCGACCTGCAGACGCCGATCGGCATCGACGGTGCGCCGATCGGCGCACCCATCGAGGCGCCAGTGACCATCCACGCCTACTACGTCCTGCTTGGCTCGGAGGTCGCCGCGAACGCAGGCGGCGTCAGCTTCGGACCGCTCGTCTCCACCCTCGATGCGCCCGAGGAGCCCATCGATTCCATCGAGTTGCTCGTGCCGCGCTCCGCCGAGTTTGCGCCGCGGGCGATCCTGCACGACCTCGCGAGCACCACGGGCCTCGAACCGATCGCCGACCTCGCCCCCGGCGGCACGCCGCAGACGGTGCGCGCTCAGCCGCCGACCGCGCCCGGCTCCAGCGGGTCGACGCGCCTCGACTGGCCGGCGACGCCCGCAGGCGAGGCGGCCGTGCGCGTGCGCGGCTTCCGGCAGGAGACCGACGGCGCACCGGTCCTGCTGTATGCCTCGCGGCATACCCTCGCGGACCTGGGCGCGAGTGTCGGCGATGAGCTGCGGCTCCAGGTCGCCGGTCGGTTCCTCCCGGCGCAGGTCGCCGGGGCGGTCGAGCACTTCCCCACCCTCGGAACCGGCGGGACGGCGTTCGCCGTCGCGAACCTCGAGCGCCTGCTCGCCGCCGCGAACGCCTCACCCGGCGCGGCGCTGCGGTCGAACGAGGCGTGGTTCGCCACCTCGACGCCCGCGGCGACCACGGCCGCGCTCACGGGCGCGGACTTCGACGCCGCAACGGTGGTCGAGCGCGGGGCGGAGCTCGGCGCGCTCGCCGGAGCGCGCACCCTGGCGCGCGGCTGGCTGGGTGGGCTGACGCTCGGCTTCGGCGCGCTCCTCGCGCTGGCCGTCCTCGCCGTCACCGTCGAGGGCATCGCTGCGCTGCGAGGCGCGGAGCGGTCCGCGGCGGTCGCGGAAGCGCTCGGGGGCAGCGGCGGCAGGCACCTCGTGGCCGTCCTCCTCGCTGTGCTCACCAGGCTGATCGCCGCCGCCGCGCTCGGCGTCGGCGCGGGCATGATCCTCGCCCGATGGCTGCTCGACATGCTCGGCGCGGACCCGGCGGGAGCGGTCATCGTGCCGCCGCCGCGCATCGAGGTCGCGCCGGAGCCGTTGCTCATCGCGGGCGCGGCGCTCGCGGCGTCGTTCGTGCTCGTGGTTGCGGTGGCGGGCCTCCGCTACCGAGGATGGGCGTGGGGCCATGCCCTGCAGTTGCGGGAGGCGTGACGTGGTTGGACTCGTTCCCTCGCGGCGACCGCCGATCGTCGAATGCGACGGCGTCTACCTCGACCACCTCGACGGCGGTCCGGGGTTCGCCCTGCAGGGGCTCACGCTGGCTGTCGAGCACTGGGCGTTCACGCCGCTCCTCGGCCCCGCGGGCGCGGGCAAGACGGCGTTGCTGCGCGTCCTCGCCGGCCTGGCACGACCGCGCACCGGCCGTGTCACGCTGCATGGTGTACACCTCGGCGACGCGAGCGCCGAGGAGGTCCGCGAGCACGTCGACCGCGTCGTCGGCTTCGTGCCCTCCCCCGCGAGCGCCGGCGTGTTGCCCGACCTCGGGATGGCGAACATCGAGCTGCCGCTGAGGCTCGCCGGGCGCAGGCCGCTCTACATCCGCAACCGCGTGCAGACGCTGAGCGACCAGCTGGGCCTCGGCGACCTCGGACGGATGCCCGCCGAGCAGCTGGGCCCGGCGGAGACGGTCCGCCTCGCCATTGCCGCCGCGCTCGCGCACGAGCCGGAGCTGCTGCTGCTCGACGAGCCGACCGCGGGCCTCACGGCGATCGAGCGCGACGAGCTGGTCGAGACGCTGCTGCGCATCCACGAGAACGCCGGTTTGACCATCGTGCTCGCCACGCGCGACCCGGTGCTCGCCTACCGTATCGGGCACGTCGTCCGCCTCGCGGACGGGCGCGCGCGGTCCGAGCAGGTGCGGGTCGTGGCGTTCTCGCGCGGCGAGGGCGAGCGCATCGAGGAGCTCGCGATCGTCGACGGCGACGGGCGCGTCGAGCTCCCCGCCGAGGAGCGCGACGCGCTCGGCATCACCCGCCGGGCGCGCGTGACACGCGAGGACGACCACATCGGCGTGTGGCCGGAGCAGCCGCCGCCGGAGACGGGACCGATATGGCGACGCCGCTGATCGCCGTCGAGGGCGTCGGATACGGCAGGCGCGCGGGCGCCCTCGCGCGCCCCGTGCTGCGCGACGCCACGTTCGAGGTCGCGCCCGGAGAGCTCGTCGCGCTTACGGGCCTGCCCGGCTCGGGCAAGACGACGCTGCTGCACGTCGTCGCCGGGCTACTCCCGCCCGACGCAGGCGCGGTGCGGCTCGACGATGAGGACGTGTGGCGCGCGAGCCCCACGAGGCGGCGCGAGCTGCGGCGCGGGCTCCTCGCGCTCATCCCCGCCGACGGCGGCCTCGTTCCCGACCGCACGCTCGCCGAGCAGATCGAGCACCCGTTACGCATCGCGCACCTCGGGCGTCGCGACCGCGCGGCGCGGCTCGCCGAGCTGCTGGAGCTCGCCGCCTTCGACGCGGACGCGCGGCGCCTCCCGGGCGAGGTCGACGGCGGCGCCCGCTGGCGCGCCGCCGTGGCGCGCGCCCTGGCGGTGCGTCCGAGGATCGTGCTGGTGGACGAGCCTCCCCGCGAGGTCGCCGAGGAGGTCCTGGGGCTCCTCGCCCCAGTGACCGCACGCCAGGGCGCGGTCGTCGTGGCGACCGACGACGCGGCGGTCGCCGCCCAGTGCGGACGCGCGCTCGAGCTTGCCGACGGCGAGGTGCGGGCGATGAGCGCGGAGGCGCGAGTGCGCCTCGTCGAGCCCCCACAGGCAAGCGCCGGAGGCGCGACGCCGTGAGCGCGGAGCTGCTGCACCTCGTGGTCGCCGCGCTGCGCCCGGACGCTTCCGACGCCGACCGCGACCGCGCGACGAGCCTCGCGGGCAACCTCGCCACCATCGACGGGGTGCAGGCGTGCGTGGTGGGGCGCAGCGAGACGGCGCTCACCGCGGCGGTCTGGATCGACCGCCGCGACCGCATCGAGGGCTTCGCCGCCGCGCCGGAGCACATGCGCTTCGTGATCGCGGGCGTGGCGCAGGCGACGAACGGCATGTGGAGCGCCTCGATCGCCCTCGATGCCGCCGACGCGCCGCCGGCTGGGAGTGTCGGCGCCCTCTGGGCGTTCGCGCTGCCCGCCGAGCCGCCCGCGTTCGAGTGGGAGGCGCAGGAGTTGCTGTCGGCGATCGCCGGGCTCGCTGACAGTGAGGGCGACGCTCTCGCCGTCGTCGCCGGCCCGACGGTCGAGGAGCGCGAGCAGTTCCGCGCCGGGGGCGTCGTCCTCGCGACGGACGGTGACGCCGAGGCGCTCTCTCAGCGCATCGAGGAGGCGCGAGCGGCGTGGGGCCCCCTCGCCGACCGCCTCCAGTCGGCCATCACCACAGTCGTGATTTAGCCTGCCCTAGCTGCGCGACAGGTGGGAGGACGTCATGGCGATCCTTGGGATCACAAACAGAACCGAGAACTGGAAGACCGCAGCCTCCTTCGGCCCGCTATTCGGGAGCGAGAGCGTCCGCCTCGCGAGGCGGCTGCTGGCCGATGACGATACGCGCGACCTGCTCAAGCCGGGGGATGTCCGCCTCGAGCTGTTCTGGCACCCGATCCGCGACTGGCGCCACCAGGAGAAACTGAGCAGGCAGACGGCCGAGAAGCAGCTCGTGGAGAGCTACAAGACACACTTCAGCAAGCTAGGGGATGATATTGCCGCTTTCCCGGGGCTCCGGACGCCCCCTGGCAGCTACGCAGCGTCAGACAAGAGGCTCGCGAGCAATCTCTTGAACACCGAGATCGACATCGTCCTCGAATCACCCAAGCACCTCTTCATCGGCGAGGCCAAGCACGAGATGCGCTTCGACGCCAAGGGCTCGCTTGTCCTTACGCATCAGCTCGTCCGTGAGTATGTGACAGCCCGCGTACTCCTCGACCTGCTAGAGATCGAGAAGCAGGTTGTTCCGTTCGTCGTGGGCAACACCACGGCGGAACTCAAGAGGCAGGAGCAGGTTCGATTCATGCAGAAACGGTACGGGTTGCGGCCAGACAGCGTCCTGGAGTGGAGTGACATCGAGGCGCTGTGGTAGTGCGGGCTCGCTAGCGGACGCCGTCCCACTCCAGCTCGAAGAACAGCCGCCCGTTGTCGAAGCGCACGACCTGGTGCGGCGGCTCGACGTGGATCCAGACGTTGACCGTCTCGCGGCCCGTGCGGATCTGGAGCACCCACGTGTCGTACGTGAGCCCGAACGGCGTCTCCAGCTCCTGGCGGTCGACCTGCATCACGTTCGCCGTCACGCGCCCGCCCTCGCGCGGATCGACCGAGGTATAGCGGACGTCGAGGCCCTCACCGAGCGCAAGCGTGCGCCACAGCCACAGCGACGACTGGTCCTCGTAGTCGTGCTCGTTGATGTCGATGGTGCGGGTGCGCTCGTCCTCGCCTTCGAGGTGCGTGGCGCGCACGGTGCGGCCGTCGCCGGCGTCCTCGTAGGCTGCCGTCACCACCTCGACCTCGCCGTCACGGGTGATGACGCGCTCGGTGGAGCGTGGCTGGAGCGTCTCGGCGTCCACGACGACGATCGACTCGTCGACGACGACCCCGCTCGCGTTCTCGTACGTCTGCGTGAGCACCCACGTATCGTCGTCGCGACGCGTGGTGAACGTGCCGGTACCAACGACCTCGCTGTCGAGGTCGATGAGCCGGTACTCGAAGGCCTCGCCGTCAATGAGTGCGACCCGGCTGACGACGCTGTCGGTCTCCGCCACGCGCGTGCTGCTGGCGCACGCGGCGAGGAGCGCCGCGAGCGCGACCAGGACGACCGCGACGAGACCGCGCCGCGCACGCGGGGGCGCCACGAGGAGCCTCGATCGTTGGGGACGGGTGGTGGTCAGCACGGCACCGAGGCTAGCAAAGCCCGGGGTTGTGATCGCGCGTGCGGGGAACAGGCCGAGCGGTCAGCGGGCGGCGGAGCGCTCCCAGAGCGACTCATAGCCCTCGCCACCGAGGATGGCGGCGACGACCTCGGCGCGCTCGGCGGAGCGGACCTCCTCGAACACCTCGCGGCAGCGGTTGGCGAGGGGCTCGCCGCCGAGGCTGATGAGACGCTCTTCCAGCCGCCGCCACAGCCCGGCGTCGCGCATGACCTCGACGTAGCGGGGCCAGCTCAGCACGGTGATCTGCTCGGGCAGCGGCATCGAGGGGCGGAGTTGCTTGAGGTGGCGGTAGCGCTCCTCGGCTGAGGAGACAGGGGGGACGAGCTGGATCAGGGGTGGGTCGTCGTCCGTGATCCGCGCGTCCACCAGCAGCCGCTGGGAGATCACGTGGAAGCGGATGACGAGCACCCCGGCCTCGTCGATGACGCGGCCCATCTCGTCGATGTCGAGTCCACCGTACTCCGTGGCCATCGCGCCGATCCTAGCAGGCGCACCCGGAGGGTGCGACACGGGGGAGCATCGATCCGTCCACAACGCGCCCTCGGTGCGTCCCCGTCGCTACCCGGCCGGCAGCTGGTACGTGCGCTCCAGGTACGGGATGTGGATGAGCCCGCTCATCTGCATCCCGAACACCACGAGCAGCAGCCCACCGATGCGCGTGACGGTGTCGAGCTGCTCCTGCACGAGCGTCCCGAGGAACCCCGCCGACGCGCCGACGAAGGCGAACACCAGCGTGAAGCCGATGACGAACACGACGGAGTGGAGGAACACCCGCCGCCGGTCGGCCCTGGCATCGCCCGTGCCTCGCATCGCCTCGCCCGCGAGGTTCGCGAGGTAGACGGGGACGAGTGGCAGCACGCACGGGGAGAGGAACGACACGATCCCGCCGAAGAAGGCGATCACCGGCCCGAGCAGGCCGTCCGTGCTCCCGGACAGGTTCTCCTCGGCGGTCGCGGTCTGGTCGAAGAGGAAGCCGAAGCTCTGGAACCGCGCGTTGAGTTGCGAGAACTCGCCGAGGAACATCAGCCCGCCCACGACGATGAAGAGCGCGCCCGCCCCGACCATCATGGCGGGCATGTAGGGCTGGATCTTGCGCAACTGCGGCGTCAGCCACCCGAAGGCAGCGCCGAACGCCATGAACCACACGCCGAGGCCGAGCGCGTAGAAGATGAGCAGCAGCGCGCCCTGCGCCGCGGTCCCCGACGTCGCCGCCAGCGTCAGCACGACGCCGAGGATGGGGCCGATACACGGCGACCACGCCACCGAGAACGCCGCCCCGATCGTGAGTGACCGCGGGTATCCGCTGCGGTACCAGGGCGGGCTCATCGCCGCCGTGGAGGTCGATGCGGTCATCGCGCTATCCCCCGCTCAGTCGCCGATGCCGAGCAGCGCCCGGCGGGCCTCGTCGTAGCGTTCCTTGGCCGAGGCCTCGCGGTTGAGGAGGCCCTTGATCTTCGTCGGGTGGAGCGGCTCGCCGTCGAGCATGAACGCGTGGACCTGCTCGAGCTGCTTCCGCCACGCCTCGTACGCCTCGCGGTACGTGTCGGCCGTCTGCTGATCCATGGATCGAGTGTAGCCCACGCGTCGCCGTAAGCGTGATGAAACGGCGAGCATCACGTCAGGCAGCGGAAGCCGGCGGCACGCGACGGCAGTCGGCAACCCGCGTCGCCGGGCGCTATGATGCGAACGCCGAGGCACGCGCCGTCACACCGCCGGCGTGACCGCGCGACGGCTGCGACGAACGAAGGGAGACCACATGGACTGGTCCGACACTCCAGAGCAGGCAGAATTCCGCCAGCGCGTCAAGGACGTGATCGAGGCGAAGCTGCCCGCCTACTACAAGGACCTGCTCGCGAAGGGCCTCGAGGACCCGCAGAGCTGGATCGGCGACCGCAACTCGGACGACGAGGAGCAGCGCTCCGCCGCCGTCGAGTGGGGCGAGTCGATGTCCGCCGAGGGCTGGTTCGCCCCGCACTGGCCGGAGGAGTACGGCGGCGCCGGGCTCACGCCGATGGAGCAGTTCATCTACAACATGGAGATGGCCGAAGCGGGCGCGCCCAGCGTCGGCGGCGGCGGCGTCTCCCTGCTCGGCCCGACGATCATCGTCCACGGCCGCGACGACCAGAAGCAGAAGTACCTCTCCGGCATCCTGTCGGGCGAGATCGTCTGGGCGCAGGGCTACTCCGAGCCCGGTGCGGGGTCGGACCTCGGCTCGCTGCAAACGCGCGCCATGCTCGACGGTGACGAGTACGTCATCAACGGGCAGAAGATCTGGACCTCCGGCGCCCACCACGCCGACTCGCTCTTCGCGCTCGTGCGCACGAACCCGGATGCCCCGAAGCACCGCGGCATCTCGTTCATGCTCATCGACGACATCCACACGCCTGGCCTGAACATCCGCCCGCTCATCAACGCGGCGTGGAAGCACGGCTTCAACGAGACGTTCTTCGAGGACGTCCGCGTGCCCGCCACCAACGTCCTCGGTGAGGTCGACCGCGGCTGGTACGTCGGCATGACGCTGCTCGACTACGAGCGCTCGAACATCAGCGGCGCGGTGGCGCTCCAGCGCAACATCCAGCGGCTGATCGACGAGGCGAACTCCGGGAAGGACTCGGCTCGCGTCACGACGGCGGTCCGCAACTTCATCACGGACTGCTTCATCGAGTGCGAGGTCGGCTTCAACTTCTCGTTCCGCATCATCTCGATGCAGAACGCAGGGGTGCTGCCGAACTACGAGGCGTCGACGGCGAAGATGTTCATCTCCGAGGTGAACCAGCGCACGCAGCGCGCGGGCACGCGCCTCTTCGGGCTGTATGCGAACCTCTGGGACGAGGACGACCCGCGGGCTCCGGCGCGCGCACAGTTCACGCACCGCTACGTGACGACGATTCCCGCGACGATCGCCGGCGGCAGCTCGGAGATCCAGCGCAACATCATCGCCACCCGCGGCCTCGGCCTGCCTCGCGGCTAGCCGCTCCCACCGGGCGACACATCAGCGGCCGCGCTCTGACGAGCGCGGCCGTTTGGCGCCCACCCCGTCACAGCCGGGAACCTCGTTACGTCACGTTCGCGTCGAGCCACCCGGCCACGCGAGCGGCGAGGTGAGGGACGATGCGCCGGTTGAGCACGAGCCCCCAGTGCGACGCCCCGGGGACGTCGAGGTACTCCGCGGGGAGGTGCATCCCGGCGTAGGCCGACCGCGGCCAGTCCCGATCCTCGCTCCCCGTCACCACGAGCAGCGGACACGGCAGCGACGCGATCACGATCCCCGCCTTGCGGTCGTCACGCGC
>DAOULE010000096.1:0-6071 GCA_034420575.1 Dehalococcoidia bacterium | reverse complement strand
CGTGGTCGTGTGGGGCCGTGCGTCGAAGGACGAGTGCGAGCCGGTGCGCGCTGAGAACGCCCACCCCGCGATCGTCTCGCGCGAGCTGTTCGATCAGGCCGGCACGCAGGGTGGCTGTTAGCAACGAGCAGCCGGGAAGGAAACCACCAATGAGTCCTCGCAACAGCAACCCTCGCCGCTACGCGCTCTACGCCCGCGTCTCGAGCGTCGGACAGGACATCGACCTTTCGATCACGGCGCAGTTCAAGGCCATGGAGGAGTACGTGCAGCAGCACGACGGCGTGGCCGCCCGCTCGTACGCCGACGAGGCGAAGAGCGGGACGACGGACAAGCGCCCACAGTTCCAGCAGATGATCGCCGACGCTCTCCAGGAGGACCCTCCCTTCGACGAGATTATCGTCTGGAAATTCTCGAGGTTCGCAAGGAATCGCAGAGACGCTGTCGTGTACAAGGCAGTCCTTCGTGAGCGCGGCATCAAGGTCACCTCGATCAAGGAGCCCGCGGACGACACGCCCGCCGGCGGCCTCACCGAGGGGATGATCGAGCTCCTCGACGAGTTCTTCTCACGCAACTTATCGGAGGACACGATCCGCGGCATGCGCGAAGCCGCCGGGCGCGGGTACTGGCTGACGTATTCGGCCCCGACCGGGTACCGCAAGAAGTATGTCGTCGACGAGAAGGGGAAGCGCCACGTCCGCCTGACTCTCGACCCGCCGAAAGACGCGATGATTAAGCGCATGTTCGACATGTCGGCCTCCGGCTCGAGCCTGCGCGATATCGCGCGCGCCCTGAACCGCGATGGGCTTACCACGGCGAAGGGCAAGAAGTGGGCCACGTCCTCTGTCCACAAGATCCTCCTGAACGAGGCGTATACCGGTGTGGTCGTGTGGGGCCGTACGTCAAAAGGCGATCGGGAGCCCGTGCGCGTTGAGAACGCCCATCCCGCGATCATCTCACGTGAGCTGTTCGATCAGGTCCAGGAGACACTCCGGTCGAAGGCGCCTGCAGTCATGCATCCGCGCCGGGCTGGGAGCAAGTATCTCCTGAGCGGCATCGTGAAGTGCAAGAGGCACGGGGTCGCGCTCGTCGCCGCGCCGGCGAAATCGGGCACGTACGCGTACTACACGTGCAACGCCGTGTTGAAGCACGGGCCGGAAGAGTGCGACACGCCCCGGTGCAACTCCAGGTGGCTGGAGGGGCTCGTCGTCGGCAACGTCCGCACGCAGATCCTGACGCCCGGACACCTCGGCGACCTCCTGCACCTGATGGCCGGCGAGATGGAGGCGGTCGAAGCGGAGGCGCGCGGGAAGCTCGCGGGCATCGAGCAGGAACTGGCGAGGGTGGCCAGGGCGGTCGAGAACCTCTGGTCCGCCGTGGAGAAGGGGGGGCTGGATACGTCCGACATCCAGCCGCGCCTGCGCAAGAAGCAGGCGCAGGAGGAAGAGCTCCGCGCCGCGCTCACCGAGGCTCGCACTGTGATCGCCGAGCGCCGTCAGCTGCTCGACAGCGCGAACCTGATTGAGAAGTACGCAGGGCGACTGAGCAGCCTCCTTGCTTCGAGCGCACTTCCCGCGAGGAAGATGTTCCTGCGCTCGTTCGTGAAGGAGATTCTGGTGGAGCCGGAGGGGCTTGAGATCCGCTACACCGTCCCCACGCCACGTGAAACCGAAGGCGACCCGGATGCTACGGAGGACGAACTACCCGGCGCAGTTCCAGCTACTGTCCACTTTGGGGTGGGTGAGGGGATTTGAACCCCCGCTCTCCAGGGCCACAACCTGGCGCCTTAGACCGCTAGGCGACACCCACCACGCGGAGACGCGGCCCACGGCCGCCGATCGAGTGTAACAGGCTGCCGGGATGCGCCAACCGTTGCGGGGGGCCGACCTGCTCCGTATACACTAGCTCTCAGCGGGATTCTTGAGCCTGCTCGCGCAATGCGCGTAGCGCTCTCGCAATGAGAGCGTGGAGGAGTCGGGGTGTCGATCCTGTCAAAGGAGATCGCGGCGTACGATCGCTTCCGCGGCGAGCTCGAAACGGACCACTTCGGTGAGTGGGCGGTGGTTCACGATGAGCGCCTCGCCGGAACGTATGTGGACTTTCAGGAAGCCGCTGCCGATGCCGTCCGCCGGTTCGGTCGTGGTCCGTACCTCATCCGGAGGGTGGGCGCACCGCCGGTGACACTCCCACCGTCCGTCATGTTCAGGGCGGACCGTGGCCAGGACTGAATGCGGATTCGCCGACGCTCCGCACCTCCTGGCGCGCTTCGGACCAACCCTGCTCGCTCACATTGGGTTCGACGCCAGCTACAACTCCGCCGGTACGGACCCTCCCGAACTGCCTGAAGCCGCCTTCCCCGCGCTAGTGGACACGGGTGCCCAGGAGAACTGTATCGACGCCGCCCTCGCGCTGGAACTCGCGTTGCCCGAACGACGATCGCGGGCGTGGACGGGGCGACTGAAGTCAACCGGCACCTTGGGCAGGTATACATCCCGGGACGTTCATGGGAGTGCATCTCGCCGCGGGTGGCTCTCCACACACCGCTCTTATCGGCAGGACGTTCCTCGAGGACTTCACGCTGATATACGACGGCAGGACAGGGCGGGTCACGCTCGAGAATGAGGCACCGAGGGGTTCTGCTGGGCGCGCCTTACCCTGACTCAGGCCCGATCTCGCGGTAGCGGCCGCGGAAGAACAGCAGCGGGTCGGCGTCCGGCCGGGCCACCTCGCAACCCACCACCTCGCCCACGAAGATCTTGTGGTCGCCGCCGTCGAGGACCGAGTGCTTGCGGCAGTCCAGCCACGCGAGCGCGCCCTCCAACAGCGGCGAGCCGGCGTCGCTCAGCCGCCAGGCGTGCGGTCCCATCGGCTCGTCCGGGTCGTTGCGCTGGGCGAAGAACCTCGAGACGTCCTCCTGGTCGGCGGCGAGCATGTTGATCGCGAACCCGCCGGCGCGCTCCATCGCCTCGTACGAGCCGGCGGTCGTCTCGACGCACACGAGGAACAGGGTCGGGTCGAGCGAGAGCGAAGAGACCGCGTTCGCGGTCATCCCGTGCGGGCCGTGTTCGTCGTCGTGGGTGGTGATCACCGTGACGCCTGTCGCGAAGGAGCCGGCGACATCTCGGAAGTGCCGGGGATCGATGGCGGGGGAGTCGCTTGTCATGGCCGGGATCCTACCACGCACCCTCCTTGCGACCCGGCCGCCAGAGCCCGCGCTGGTACACTTGGATGTGCACGCACGGCGACCTCCAGCGGTGCGATTCCGACCACGCGATTCCTGATTCGAGGCCACATCGATGCAATGCCCGAGGGACGGCACGGACCTGATCGAGGAGCGGATGCACGGCATCGAGGTCGACCACTGCCCGGCCTGCAACGGCCGCTGGCTCGACCACCACGAGCTCGACGAACTCGAGGCCACCCGGGCCGACGAGGACGAGCGTCGCGGCACGATCCGGTTCTCCGAGCGTGACTCGCACCTGGCCTGTCCCGTCTGCGGCGAGTCGATGGCGGCGTTCAACTACCGCGCGTACGACCTCGAGATCGACACGTGCCGCAAAGAGCATGGCTTCTGGCTCGACGCCGGCGAGGAGGGGCGCATCCGCGACATCATTGACGAACGCGTGCGCGACCTGAAGCGTTCCGCGTCCGCCGAGGTGGCCTGGGGCGACTTCCTCAACGGCCTCGGTGGCCGCGGCGGGGGCGGGGCGTGGGACTCCGTCCGGCGCTTCTTCGGCGGCGGGCGCCGCTGAGACCACGCGCGGGCCGCGCTGCGCCACGACACCCAGGACCCTGATGAGGCTGCGCCATGACTGCGGTACCCGGCGATAGCGTCCCCTCCTTCGACCCCGCCGAGGCGATGGCGGCACGCATCGAAGTCGGCGACCAGCTCGGCGCGCTCACGCTGGCCCATGAGCTGCACCCCGCACAGCTGGCGGAGGCGTTCACGGGCGTCGACAGCGAGGTCACCGACCTGCTGGTGCAGCGCCTGACGCCTCGCGAGCTCGGCGCCGCGCTCGCGTACCTGGAGCCGCACTACCGCGAGGACCTGCTCGTGGGCCTCGAGCCCGACCGCATCGCGAGTGTGCTCGAACACGTCGCCGACGACATCGCGACGGACATCGTCCAGGAGCTGCCCGACGACGTCGGCGGCGAGGTGCTGGCCGCGATCCCGGAGCGCCAGCAGCACGCCATCGACGCGCTCATGGAGCACGACGAAGAGAGCGCGGGCGGTCGCATGACCGGCCAGCTCATCGCCGTGCTCCCGGACAGCGTCGCCGGTGATGTGATCGACGAGCTCCGTTCCATCCAGCCCGACGCGACCCAGCCGTTCTATCTCTACATCCGCGACGGCGAGGGGCGTCTTGGCGGCGTCGTCAACCTGCGGTCGCTCCTCGTCGCACCCGCCGCGACGCCGATCACCGAGCTCGCCACGCCCGAGGTGATCTCCGTCACGGCCTCGACGGACCAGGAGGAGGCGGCACGCCTGCTCAAGCGCTACAAGCTGCTCTCGCTCCCCGTGGTCGACGACGACGGACACCTGCTCGGCGCACTCACCGCCGACGACCTCATCGACGTGCTCGAGGACGAGGCGACCGAGGACATGTTCCGGCAGGTCGGCGTGCACGAGGACGAGGACCTGCGGAGCGTGCGCCGCTCGATCCGGTTCCGGCTCCCGTGGCTGATGGTGAACCTGCTGACGGTCCTCGGGGCGGCGGTTGTCGTCGCGGCGTTCGAGGACACGGTCGCGCGGGTGGCGGTGCTGGCCGCGTTCCTGCCGGTCGTGGCTGGGCAGGGCGGCAACGCCGGGATCCAGACGCTGACGGTCGTCATCCGCTCGCTCGCCGTCGGCCGCCTCGCGGGGCGCAACCTGTGGCGCGTCGTGCTGCACGAGGTGGCGACGGGCCTCGTGAACGGCGTCGTGATAGGCGTGGCGGTCGGAGTGGCGGCGTGGCTGTGGCAGGGCAACCCGACGCTCGGCGTGGTTGTCGGCGTGGCGCTCGCGATCAACATGCTCGTCGGCGTGATCGCGGGTGTGCTGATACCAATGGGATTGCAGCGCTTCCGCCAGGACCCGGCGCTCTCCGCTGGGATCTGGCTCACGACGGCGACGGATGTGCTCGGCTTCCTCGTCTTCCTCAGCCTCGCGACCTTGCTTGTCGACGCGATAGGGTAGTTGGGGAGCGATCGATGCCTGCGTACCAGTTCATGTTGATCGTCGAGGGTCCCGACCTACAGGACAGGGCACGGATCGACGCGCTCTACGAGGCCGGCTGTGGCGATGCGCTGGTCGGTCGCAGCCACGGCGTTCAGTACCTCGACTTCGACCGCGACGCACCCGCGCGCGAGGGTGCAGCTGCCTCGGCTATCGCAGACGTCGAGCGAGTAGAGGGCGTGCGGGTAGTCCGCGTCGTGGATCCCGCGATGAAGCGGCTGCCGCCCGCCGAACCACGCTAGCGCTTTGGCTCCCAGCGGAACCGCCACAGCGCTACCACCCCACCGGCCACCCCCCAGCCCGCCATCACCGCGAGGTGCCCGAGCCGCAGCCCCGAGCCCTCCTCGAACGGGTCGAACGCCGCCTGCGCGGCGAGCGAGAGATGCTTGACCGGGAACACGTCGCCGACGAGCCCGAGCCAGACCGGGGCGTTGTCGCGCAGCGGAATGAAAACGTCCGAGATGAAGAGCAGCGGCAGGATGATGGCGTTCACCACCGCCGGTGCCGCCTCGGCGTTGGGGATGAACGCCGTCGTCGCCAGCCCGAGCATCGCGAAGGCGGCCGATCCCACGGCGAGCGTGAGCACGAACGCGGGCAGCGTGCCCGTCGGCACGTCGACGCCGTAGAAGACGGCGCCGAACGCCGTGACCACCGCGACCAGGAGGAGCCCGATGATCGTCATGAGCGCCACCTTGGCGCCCAGGTAGGCGCCCTTCGGCAGCGGGGTGCCGGAGATGCGCTTGAGCTGGCCCTGGTCGCGCGCGAACGAGATGGACATCGCGAGGCCGGTGTAGCAGGCATTGATGACCGAGAACGCGGCGATCGCCGGGGTGTAGAACGTAGCGGTGTTCGTCTCGCC
>DAOULE010000095.1:0-26206 GCA_034420575.1 Dehalococcoidia bacterium | reverse complement strand
GGCCGGTCCTCTGGTCCCGCCCGCGATCAAGGCCGTCGAACCCCGAACCGAGGCACTCGTCGTCTCGTGGAGTATGCCCGCAGGGCAGGACGCGGGAACGGTCGCGTCGTACGACCTGCGATACACCCCAAGTGAGTCTCCAGACAAGGCGGACCCGAACTGGACGGTCCTGCAGGGCATCCGGCGGGTTGGCGACGGCGATGTCCGCTACGTCGTGCGTGGACTGCGGAACGGGACGGCCTACGACGTGCAGCTGCGGGCGGCCAACGGCGGCGACCACAGCGACTGGTCGCCGGCGAGCGTCGGGACGCCCGCAGATGGCCTGCCCATCCGGTGCCTGCGCGGCACGGTCGCCGTTGGCCTGAGTCTCGTCGTCTTCGAGGGTGGGAGCGTCGAGGAACTCGCGGCCTGCGCCCAGGACCGCCGGATCTCGGCGCTCCACCTCCTGCGGGACGGTGCCTGGGACTCGTACATCCTCGGCGCCCCGCAGTTCGTGAACGCGTCGTTCAGTGCGCTGTACGCCGACGGCTTGCCCGCGCTGACGCCGCTGGTCGTCGCAAGCGAAGGGCCGCCCTCCCAGGATCCGGCACGCACGATCGACAGCACTGAGCCGTGGGTCGAGTGCCTGCGCGGGGAACTCGCCCGGGGCTTCAGCCTGGTCGTGTACGCCGGTGGCGACGTCGACGAACTCGGCGCCTGCGCGGAGGAGTTCGGTATCTCGGCCATCTTCGCCCTCGTCGACGGGGAGTACGTGTCTTACATCCCCGGCGCGCCCGAGTTCGTGAACGCCCCATTCCGCGAGCTTTTCATCGACGGCATTCCGGTCTCGACGCCGCTGATCGTAGGGAACGAGAGGCCGTAGCGAGCCGTAGGGCATCCGCTGAGCCTCTGAGGGCCCGCTACCCCGACTTCCGGCCCGCGAACCTACCCAAGCCGCTCTAAGAGGGAAAGGGGGAGCCGGTACCACCGCCGACGGCCAGCAGCGCGGCAAGCGCGATACACGCGACAACAGCCACGCGGGCTGTCGGGCCTACCGCCGCCGCCGCGCTTCCGGCATTGGCGTCCGCGATCACGTACGCACCGACCAACCACGAATGAGGTGCCCAGCCGCCGGGATCCTTGTGCACTCGTCAGGGACAGTCAGGCAGTGCGAACTCATCCAGGTCGTGATAGGGGACATCGCGGAGCGCGCTCGGCACGCACCCGGTGAAGAAGTTGTCGGAGAGGTAGATCCACACGAGCCCGTACAGCCTGGTGAGGTCGTGCGGGATCTGGCCGGTGAGCCAGTTCTGTCCGAGCCCCAGCCCCTTCAGCAGTGAAAGATCTCCCAGTCCTGCCGGGATCTCGCCGTGTAGTTCGTTCTCCGAGAGGTGGAGTTCGAGAAGGCCGGTCATGGTCGTGATCCCCTTGGGGATCGGTCCGCTCAGCTCGTTCCGCGCAAGGAGCAGACTTTCCAGGCTCGTCAGACGTGCGAGGCCAGGTGGGATCCCGCCCTGCAGCGCGTTGTAGGTGAGGTCCAGCTCACGGAGCTGCGAGAGGTGCTCCAGCTCGGGCGGAATGGCGCCGGTGAGCTCGTTGTGAGAGAGGTCGAGCTCCTCCAGGCGTACGAGACCGCCCAACTCCGGCCCGATGGGGCCGCTCAGCATGTTGCTCCCCAAGTCCAGGACGCGCAGCGCGGCGAGGCGACCGAGGGACTCGGGCAGTGCGCCGGCCAGCTTGTTGTGCGCGAGATGCAGCTCCTCGAGGTTCGTCAGATTGCCCAGCTCCGGAGGGATCGGGCCCTCGAGCTGATTGTGCCAGAGGTCCAGCACCCGGAGGTTGGCGAGCATCCCCAGTTGCGGTGGAATCTCGCCGGAGAGGATGTTCTGCCTCATCCTCAGCACCTCGAGGCTCGACAGGTCACCGAGCTCCGGCGGGATCGAACCCGTCAGGCCAGCGTCGTTCAGGTCGAGCACCTCCAGCCGCCCGAGCCGGCCCAGCTCGGGCGGGATCGGGCCGCTGAGACGGGTGTTCCGCAGGTCCAGTTCCTCGAGTCGCTCAAGCCCGCCGAACTCGGCGGGAAGCGGCCCGGTGAGATCGTTGTCCTCCAGGATGAGCACCTCAAGCAGGGGGAGCCCACCGAGCGCAGGGGGCAGTGGGCCGGTCAGCTGGCTGTCGCGAGCGTCCAGCCACCGCAGCCGGCCCAGGCTGCCGAGTTCGGGCGGGAGGCCCCCGCTCAGCCGGCTGAAGCGAAGCAGGAGCACCTCGAGGTACTCGAGCTCGCCAAGCTCCGCGATGAGCGATCCGGTCAGGCCGTTCGCGTCGAGCCTGAGCTCGGTCACGCGCCCGTCGTCGTTGGTGGCGACCCCGTGCCACGTGTCGAGTCGGCGATCCGTCAGCCAGTTCGTGTTGGTTGACCAGTTGGGCCCGTCGGTGGCCTCGTAGAGTGCTACGAGGATGTCGCGGTCGCGCGCAGCCCCGGGCGACGCCTCAACCTGTGCCACCGTCACCCGCAGCGTCGAGCTCGCCAGCCAGCGCCCGGGCGTGGCGCCGGAGCGGATGAACCGCGCGCGCGGGAGCAGGCGCCCGCCCCACTCGCCATCCGCGCCGCGCTGCTGCAGGGCGAACTCGGTGCGCCCGTTCGCGAGGCGCTGTGCGGCGACGCGTAGCTCCGTGTCCGAGCCGCCCCCTGGCACGGTCACCGGGGAGCTCACGAGCCAGCGCTCGACCCGCACGACGGCAGGGAAGAAGCGCGCCCGTGGCAGGACGCGCGGCGCCCAGTCCGCTCCGGGCTGCCGGTACTGGAGCCCGAACTCCATGCGGCCATCTGCAAGCGGGCGCGCCGCGACGCGCGCCTCGACCTCGACTGCCGCCTCCCGGGCGCTCGTACCCGCCGCACCCGTCGCGATCAGCAGCAGTGCGACCAGCGGCGCGGCCAGGCGGACGAGCATCATCGTCCGCCACCGCGACGCGTCGCCGACGACGGTCCTACCGCGGGATGTGCCGGGCGCCGGAGCACGCATGGCCAGCGACAACGATATTGCCCCATCGGGCAATGGTAGGGGCTCGGTGTCCGGTTTACCTCACCCGATCGTGCCGGCGCCTCGCCTGCCCGCGACCCTCCCCCTCGCACCCCTCGCACCCCTCGCGCCCCTCGCGTGGCTGCGCTACGCTGGATCGGCGGACGCGCCGGGCCGCCGAGCGGCGGCCGGCGGGGGGACGGACGAGCGACATGAACCTGCTCGAGCGCCTGCGAGGATCACGAGCATCCGCGGGCAACGTGCCCTCCCCCGAGGACTGTGCGTGCGACAACCTCATCCCGCGCTGGCGCGGCCCCGAGGGCATGGATGACGACGCCAACGCGATCGGGTTCGTCTGCCACGAGTGCCACGAAGAGTTCCTGCCCTACGAGGTAGTGAACAGACGACTGCGCCGCCGCTAGGCGGGACGCGCGCTCGCCCCACCCGGACGCGCCAGACCCGGGGAAGAGTACCGTGACCCGCACCGCCCTCCGTCACGCCCGCGTCGCGATCGCCGGCATCGCCGTCGCCCTCGCCGTCCTCGCCGCCGCGGCCTGCGGCGACGACAACGAGGCGAGCGTCGCCGTCGACGGCACCGTCACGCCCGAGCGCGAGCTGACCGGGCTGACCGCCTGGCTCAACTCGGAGCCGTTCACCATCGGCGAGCAGCTCACGGCCGGGAACGTCGTGCTGATCGACTTCTGGACCTACACCTGCATCAACTGCATCCGCACGCTGCCCTACCTGCGCGAGTGGCACGAGAAATACGCCGACACCGGCCTCGTCATCGTCGGCGTACACGCCCCGGAGTTCGACTTCGAGCATGAAGCCGACAACGTCCTCGCGGCGATGGAGCGCCTCGACGTGGGGTGGCCGGTGGCGCAGGACAACGACTTCCGCACGTGGCGCGCGTTCGAGAACCGCTTCTGGCCGGCCAAGTACCTCTTCGGCGTCGACGGCCGCATCCGCTACTCGCACTTCGGGGAGGGCCAGTACCTGGAGACCGAGGAGGAGATCCGCGCCGCCCTCGTCCAGGCGGGGCACGACCTGGCCGGGATCCCCCTCGGCAGCGCCGCCCCGATGCGCGACCCCGATGCCGGCGCGCAGACCCGCGAGCTCTACGGCGGCTACGAGCGCAACTACCATGTGCGCGGCCTCTACGCAGCGCAGGACGAGTACTACGCCGGTCCCGACCTCGAGCTCGAGTACTTCGACATCGACACCGCGGAGCGGGAGCGCGCGCACAACAAGTGGTACGTCCACGGCCTGTGGCGCAACGAGCGCGAGGCCATGGTCCACGCGCGCGAGACGTCGGACTTCGAGGACTACTTCGCGCTGCGCTTCGTCTCGCGGAGCGTCAACGTGGTGCTCAACCCGCCGCCCGGCGACCCGTTCACCGTCGTCGTCGAGCTCGACGGCCGCGCGCTGCGCGCCGAGGAGGCGGGCGCGGACATCGTGTACGACGAGGCCGGCCGCAGCATCATCGTTGTGACCGAGCCGCGCGCCTATGCGATCGTGGAACTGCCCGAGTGGGGTGACCACGAGCTGAAGCTGCGCTCCAACTCACAGAACTTCGCGATCTTCGCTCTCACCTTCGGAAACTACCTGGAGGGCGCATGACCACCCCCGACCCGCACGCAATCCGGCGCATCGCCCCGTGGCGCGGCGCGCTCACGGTCCTCGCGGTGCTCGTCGCCCTCGTCGCGTTCGCCTGCACGACCGACGAGGAGCCCGAGGCCACGAGCACGCCCGCCACGGCCCGCCCGGTGGCGACGCCGCGGGCTGCCACGCCGACGCCGCCGCCGGCGACGCCCACACCGACGCCGACACCCACGGCGGGACCGCGGCAGGACATGACCGCCTCGACGCAGCGGGCAACCCCGACGCCAACACCCAGCCCGACGGCCACGCCGACCCCCACTCCGACGCCCACCCCCACGGCCACTCCCACTCCCACGCCGACGGCGACCACCGCTCCGACACCTCCGCCGCGGCCAACGCCGCCACCGACGCCCGAGCCGCCGCGCGTCGCCCCGCAGATCGAGGTCACCGGGCTCGGCCGCTGGTTCAACTCGGAGCCGTTCACCATCGGTCAGCAGCTCTCGGCGGGGAACGTGGTGCTGATCGACTTCTGGACGTACAGCTGCATCAACTGCGTGCGGACGCTGCCGTACCTCCGCGACTGGCACGACAAGTACGCCGAGCACGGCCTCGTGATCCTCGGCGTGCACCGCCCGGAGTTCGACTTCGAGCACAGCTCCGCGAACGTCGAGGCCGCCATCGAGCGGCTGGACGTGACGTGGCCGGTGGCGCAGGACAACAACTCACGCACGTGGCGCGCGTTCAACAACCGCTACTGGCCCGCCAAGTACCTCTTCGACACGACCGGGAAGATCGTCCACACGCGCTTCGGCGAGGGGCGATACCTCGAGTTCGAGGAGCAGATCCGCGCCGCGCTGACGCGCGCGGGCAGCGACGTCAGCGCGATCCCGCTGGGGCGCGGCGACCAGGCGCGGGACAGCTCGGAGCGCGCGCGGCAGACGCGCGAGCTCTACGGCGGCTACTGGCGCATCCGCGGCGTCTACGCCGCCCAGGAGGAGTACTACCTCGGCTCTGACCGCGTGGTCGACTACGTGGACATCGATACCTCCTCGGAGGTGCGCGAGCACGACAAGTGGTACGTGCAGGGGCCGTGGCGCAACGAGCGCGAGGCGATCGTCCACGCGCGCGAGACCACGGACCTCGAGGACTACTTCGCGTTCCTCTTCCGCGCGCGCAGCGTCAACGTGGTGCTGGAGCCGCCGCCGGGCGAGTCGTACGACGTCTACATCACCATCGACGGCAGGCCGCTGACCGCGGCCGAGGCGGGCTCCGACGTGGAGTTCGACGCCGACGGCAACAGCCTGATCCGCGTGGACGAGCCGCGCCACTACGCCATTGTCGAGCTGCCCGAGTTCGGCGAGCACGACCTGCGGCTCGCGTCGAACTCGGACCAGTTCGGCGTCTTCGCGCTCACCTTCGGCAGCTACCTGGAGGGGCCATGACCCAGCTACACGGAAGCCTCTACACAGCCCGGCGGGCCGCGCTCGGCGCGCTGCTCGCGGCCGGCCTCGCGCTCGCCCTCGCGTGCGGGGGCGGCGACGACGCGACGGAGCCCGACGAGCCTGCGAGCGGGAGCGCGGCGCCAGTAGCCACGCAGGCGGCGGCGCCGGCCGCCGCCACCGCGACCTCGGAAGCGACCCCGGATACCACGAGCAGTGAGGGCAGCGGGCCCGCCCCTCGCGCGATGGCCGCGGGCGACGCCGGCTTCGACAGCGGCTACCCGCGCTACGTGGACGAGGAGGCCGGGCTCACGGTCGTGGTCGGTACGCCGGACCTCGGCGTCGGCTCGCAGCGGGTCGCGTTCGTGGTCAGCGACGACCTCGGGCTGGTCAAGTTCCCGATCATCGGCGTGACCGCGCAGTTCCAGGACGACGCCGAGCCGGGCGAGCCGGCGCGCGCGAGGTACTACGACTTCCCCGAGGGCATCCGCGGCCTCCACGTGACGCAGCTCGACTTCGACCGGGCGGGCCAGTGGATCCTCGAGGTCTCGTTCCCGCTCCCCGACGGCTCGACGGGCGGCACGAGCTTCCCCGTCCAGGTCGCGGAGCAGACGCACGCGCCGGACGTCGGCGACGCCGTGCCGGCCAGCGCCAACCGCACGCTCGCCGACGTCGCCTCGGTGTACGAGCTCTCCACCGGCGCCGAGCCGGACCCGGAGCTCTACGGGCAGACCATCGCCGAGGCCCTCAAGGACGACCGCCCGCTCGTCGTGGTGTTCGCCAGCCCGGGCTTCTGCACGAACGCGCTGTGCGGGCCGCAGGCAGAGGTGCTCAGCATCCTGCGCGACCGCTACGCCGACCAGGCGAACTTCATCCACGTCGACCTCTACGAGAACCCCGAGGAGATCCGCACGCAGGGCCTGGACATCGCCATCGAGACGCCGCTGCTGATGGAGTGGGGGCTGGAGACGGCCGAGTGGACGTTCATCATCGACGCCAACGGCATCGTCACCCACCGCTTCGAGGCGTTCGTCGCGGAGTCCGAGCTGGAGCCCGCGCTGCTCGAGGTGATCGAGCAGTCCTGAGCGCCTCGGCCGGCCGCCGGGAGCAGATGCCGTTGGCCGCGGGGCCCGCTATCCGGGCGACGGAGCGTGGTGATGCCCGTCGTCGTCCCCGAATACAGGATCGCCGAGGAAGGGATCGCGCTGGTAGTCCGATCGTGCGGACTCGGTCCTGCGTGCTAATGAACGCGGTCCCTCCTGCGAGCGGGAGACCGGTACGTCTTCAATGCCCTCTTCGGACATCTCCGGCTCCGCCTGGTCGCCGGCGGGCTCGGGGTCGGCCTCATCAGGGGCTCGATCCGCGCTGACCTGACCTCGCCCGGCTGCATCCGCTCGCGGGACCGTCACAGCATCGGCCCGGCCAGGGGCAGTCGGGAGCGGTCCCTCGGGCGTCGGGGCGTGCGGCAGTGAGGAGGCTGCCTGGGGCCAGCGAGTCTCACGTGATGCATGAGCGGCCGGACCGCTCGTATCGGCCTCGCGCTGGGGCAGCTCCGCAGGAGCCGCGTAGCTGACCGGAGTCCAGCTCGGCGACGATGCGGCCCCGTCCATCACACCGTGCGTGTCACTGGATGTATCGGGGGCTCGGGCTGCACGGCGCACATGCCACGAGATGTCTTCGGCTGCGTCCGCCAGCCGGGACCGGAGATGGTACAGGGCTACGACGATAAGGACGACTACCGAGGCCTCCCAGGGGTTCGCGTGCGCGATCGAGATCACGGCCGCGATGAGCCGTACTGGGGGTGATCCGGCAATTGACCCGGAGAGATCGGCATCCTCGATCGTGGCTGCGGATCCGGAACTGAGACCGCTCGCCGGCGAGCGCTCGCGTGAATCGCCGCCCGACGGCTCGGCCGCCGCGTTCCCGTGTTGAGCATTGGGATCAGCCTGCGGGGCAGTGACTGGTGGCGCGGTCTGCACCCCGTCGCCGGTGCATCCCGGGGGCACCAGCACCACTTCCTGCGGGTAGATCGTCTCCCCGACCGGGTCGCCATTGAGGTAGGTGAACTCCTTCCATCGGAGCTCATCGTCGCAGAGGCGAGCCGCGATACGCCTCGGGTAGTCCCCCGGCTGCACCACATAAGTCGGGGCGCTGGGCGGCGTAGCTGCCGCGGCGGGAGCAGGCGCGCGATGGCCGGCGGGGTCGTCCGATCGGAACGAGTTCCCGACACCCATGAGCGCCACGAGAAGCGCCAGTGCGGCGGCCGTGCGAAGAGCGGGAGAGTGCACTATGGGCCTCCCTCACCAGCACCGGCGCCTCCTATCGCGAAGGGAGCACCGAAGCCGCCTCCGGACAGCAGCCAGCATGATGACCCGAACCCGTCACGGCCGAAGGCCTTTTCGGAGATCGCATAGAGCGGGATCCCCCTCGGCGCGCGATCCATCGCTTGTTCGAGGCTGCGGGTGCGCTTTGAAGCTCCGTCATAGAGGATGGCGACGATCGGGGGCTCACCAGGCGTAGCGAGCGGGGTTCCCTCCAGCTCCCGCCAGCGCCCCTCCAGCCAGTCGGTCCACCCCTGCACCTTGTCCCGCGCCTGGTGACCACCGCGGATGCGTTCGTACTCGAGCAGGACGACCCTGCGGTCGCCCGCGCCCCGCAGCACGAAACTCGCGTCGGGCACGGGCTTCGCCTCGGAGATCTCCGCCTCCCACCACTCCTCGCGCCGCCAGTCGGCGAGGCGCAATCCCAGGCGCCGGGCCGCCGCCGCCACGAGCCCGAGCACGCGCGCGACGCCCGCCTCGTGCTCGTTGGCCGAGGGTGCCTGTCCTCGCGGCACCTTCGGCAGCTTCATGTTTGTCTGGAAGTTCTGCCAGGCACGTGCGTCGCCGGCCTGTGCCGCAACGAGCCGCACCCCCATCTCCGCGATGACCGAGCGCCACTCGCCGTCGTCAGCATGGGCCGAAGCGATCACATCCTGGGCCCGCATCGCCTCCAGATCCGGTGACACCTCGGCCGGGTCGACGTCCACGACGCGTGCCAGGTCGGTCGCGGACAACTGCGGCTGGAGCGTGAGCAGTTGCATCGAGCGGCGTTGCCGGGGACTGAGCGCGAGGAACCGCGCAGCGGCAACCTCGTCCGGGCTGCTGGCCGCATTCGTGTGACGGAGCCGGCGCGGCGCCTCGTCAGGGTCAGCAACCTTCGGGGGATCCGCCGGTTCGGTCACGCGGGCCGGAACGGGGGAAGGGGTACCGGGCGACCGTTCCGCCCACTCCAGCACATCGAGGAGCGACTGCGGCCCGACGCCGGGGACGTGCCAGATCGCGTCGTCCGCACCGTACCCGGTGCACACGTCCATCTGCAGGGCGAGCGCCACGGGCAGTCCGCCGAGGTCGGCCTGACCGCCAAGCGCAAGCCAGCGGTCGCGCTCAAACTGGTCAGGGCAGAGTATCAGGAGGGTGGCCGCTCCCTCGGGGCCGCCGTCAGTCACATAGCGCCGCCAGCGCTGCACGCGCGCCCCGCGACTCGCCGTAGGCAGCAATGCCCGATCCGCCAGGAAGGAGAAGTCGGCCCTGAGCGCGTTGACTTCGAGGCGCACCTCAACGTGATCCCAGCGCAGCGCCCGCCGCGAATCACCTGGCAGCGTTCCTCCGCTGGCCGACACCGGTCGATGGAAGGCCATTGCGAGCGCACCACCGTCGACGCTGCGGATCGCCTCGGCCGTGGCCGCCACGGCAGCGTTCACGACCTGGGTAACGGGCTCGCCGATGATGGCTGCGGGGAGCGCGCGAGGCTGCAGCTGCCATGGAGGGAGGATGCCGAGGTCAAAGGGGCTCACGTCCGGGGCGCGTCTGAGTTGTTCCAGCCCCGCCGGGCTCACGGCAACCAGCGGTCCCGCCCCGGGGAGGGCTTGCGCCGACTCGTGGTCGTACAGCCACCCCGCGTCACGCAGGCGGGCGAGCGCGGGGTGTACCTCCTCTTCCGGGTGGCCACTCACGGCGCTCAGTTCGCGCGTGCTCAGCAGCGGCAGCCCGACCAGCCGGGTAAGGAGTTGACCGTAGATCATGATCGGGTTGCTCCCGGGCTCCTGGGTCGCGGATCTTCCGCCGCAAGCCGCGTGTAGTAGAGGCTGCGAGACCGGTTGCGGATGTCGTCGGCCAGGGCTTCCTGTTCACGGCTGGGTCCTGCCGCCGCTCGACCCCAGAACGTGACCGCAGGCTGCTTCAGATCATCGATCTCCCACCTTGCGATGGCGCGGTAGCGGTCGAGCGAGACAATGTCCTCGGCGGGGACGCCGAGCTCTGGCGCGAGGCGTCGCGCGTCCTCGGCCCCCGTGCCATAGACCGTGAGGGCGGCCGAGCTCCCCAGCACGACGGGGGCCAGGTTCGGGTCGATATCGTCGAGCAGCGCGAGATGCTGCGCGGCGGTAATGATGCTAAGTCCAAGCCGCCTCGCTCGTGCGTAGGCGCCGACATAGTCCACCGGGGCGAGGAGAGCAGCCTCGTCCACGATCAGGCCGACGTCCCTGCGCATGTGCGGTGGCCGGTCAGCCTGTGTCTCCATCACCTGCAGCAGCAGGTTGACGATCGCGCCACATAGCAGTTGCGCGGCGTCCCGGCCCAACTGTGCGCTGGCGCCGTTGACGATCACCACGTCAATCCGTCCGGCCAGCACATCGGAGAGGTCGATGGTCGAGGCCGGGTTACCGAGCAGGTGGTTGGTGTGACGGTTGCGCCTGAGCGGCTGGATCTTGTTGTTGAGCGACTGCCGCCAACTGGCGAATTCTCGTGGCGCGACTCCGCCGAAGTCCAGAGCCCAATCCCTCGCCAGCTTCGGGTCTCCGCAGTTCGCGTGCACACGAGCTCTGACTTTTTGCTCGCCCACGAACTCGAGGACGTCCAGGACCGTGTGCTGCTCCGTGCGACTCTGGCGCTGGTTGTGCTTCATTAGCGCGGTAACCGCTTGCCTGAAGATGGATGCTTGGCGGTTACCCCATGTCTCGGCTGGGTTGCTCAGGCGGATCAACTCGAGCGCGCGCCCGACCTGGAGGTCGACGTCCGGGTACACATGGGCGTCGAGCAGGTTGATCGTCGGCAGGTGCTCGCTTGGCGACAGGTCGATGTAAACCGCCCTATCCGCGGACTGAGGCGGCACCAACCCGAGGACGGTCTCGGCAAGGTCGGCAACCGGATCGACCAACACAAGCGCCTGTCCGTGCTCCTGCATCACGCGCTCGGCGAGATGCCGGAGCATCGTTGACTTGCCCGTCCCGCTCGCCCCATGCACAACCTGGTGGCGGCGGAGCAGACCGGGCGACTGGCGGACTTCGCGTGTGCGTGCCCGGTCCGTGTGCCCGACCAGGACACCCTCCCCCATCTGACCGGCGGCGGGGACGCGAGCGGGCGTACCCACGTGTTCGATTCCCGATCCTGGGCGCACGGGGGCGGGCCCGGGGAACAGCACACCGACCTCGCGCGCACTCAGGAGCGCGCGCCTGCTGCGGCGCGGGCGGAGCCCTGCGCGGCCGAACCGCACGCGGCATAGCGCCCAGTCTGGGCCCGACAGCTGCAACCACTCGCCCCCGAGCTGCCGCGCCCAGCGGCGGAGTGCGCGTGGACTCATTCGAGGGTCCGAAACGATGAGGCGGAACTCGACATCCTGGGGTCGATCGCTCTTTGTCTCGTATGCCTCTGCACTCAGGTGGGGCGTGCGCCCCCATCGTCGAGGCCGGGCGATCGATACCAGCAGCAGACCGACGGCCGCGATCAACGTCGCGTACGGCGCGAGTTGCCATGCGACCACCCGCATATCAGACGTCGCGGCCTCCGGATCAAGCAGGCGCGCCAGTACCGGTAGCGCTACCACGAATCCGATCAGCGGCAAGGCCCAGGGGAATTCGACTAGCAGCGCGCCGAGGGCCCTGACGAGGATCGGCCTGCCGTCCGCCCCGCCAGCACGCTTCGACAGACGTTCCTGGTCGCGCAGGCTGGCTGCCGCACCCGCCACCACGAACGAGACGGACTGTCCGACCTGCGGCTGCGCTGCCGCGAGTAGGGCCGAGAGTCCCGCAACCCTTGCCGCTCCCGGGCCGTCCCTGACGAGCGGCGCGTCGTGGTTGCGTGGCCGTAGCGCATCGGTGACAACGCCTCGGCCCTCACCTGGCCCGGTGTAGGGCATGTCTGGCGGGTAACGCACCTCAGCACCCGGATAGGCCTCTACGAGGAGCGCCGCCATCACGCGCATGTCCTCCTCGCTATCCGTGCTGAGCCACCACGTCCGGACGACATCGCCGGTCACTGCGTCCCGGTGGGCGACGGCTTCGATCATTGCGCCGCCCGCCACGAACGCAACGAACGCGTCAGGCGGGGGCCAATCATCGGTTCTCACTGGTGGGACGATCCGCGCCAACGTACCGCCCATGTGAGTGCCTCCTACGATATCCGGGCGAATCCTAGCTAGCTACTAGACAACATCGGGTCTCACCTAGCTAGCGGGGGGCGTGATCGATCCTACACACTCGCCACAACATGTCAACTGAGCGGCCGCAGATGCGTCGGCCGCGTCTCATCACTCCTCCGGGCGGAAGGCGGAGAAGCGCGCCAAGAGCGCGCCCCGAGCGTGGCCTCGACAGGTGCCAGTCTCCCCAGGTGGGAGAGTGGATCTCGGGGGTCATCTGCCCCACTCGATCCCTTTCATACGGTCCGAGGAGCCCCCCGGTTCTGATCTCGTCCAGCGTGGTGGGGGTGTAGGAGGCAAGGCTCAATCCCCTGGGCATCCGCCTGATGCCGTGCAGCAGCAACGAGGGGCAGACTGAGCGTGTAGCCGAGTCTGCGCCACGGGAGAGGGGCGGGGACGCCAGGAGCCACCCACCACGTACAATCACCGGCGCGCGACGAGTACGGTGAAGATCTTCCAGGATGCACGCGGTCGGAGTACGCGATGAGCCAATGGCAATTGCAGGACGCGAAGAACCAGTTCAGCGCACTGGTGGTTGCCGCCTTAACGGGTGAACCTCAGATTGTAACGCGCCGCGGAATCCCCGCCGTCGCGGTCCTGCCAATCCCACGTTACGAGCGTCTCCTTGACATCGAAGAGCGCTTTGGAAGCGAAGGTCCCGACGTGCTCCTGGATGCCCCCGGCGCCTCTGCGCCATCGTTGCGCACGCTGCTACTCGAACTCGGACTCGGACTCTGATGTATCTGCTCGACACCGACATTGTAGCGGCGCTGCGCGAACGCCCGACCGACACTAGGGTAGGTCGGTGGGTAAAGGCTCAACGCACGGGCACCCTGCATCTGAGCGTGGCGACTATGCGTGAACTCCAGCGCGAAGTGGTCACACTGCGAGCCTCCAATCCCCGCGAGGCGGAACGGCTTGCCGACTGGGTCGAGCGCGTGATTGACGGGTTCGGCGCGCGCGTTCTTCCCATTGATGCGCCTACGGCGCGCCAGTGGGGGCAACTTGCGGCTCAGCTCCGGGACGACTCGATCTACCTGCTCATCGCGGCAACGGCGCTCGAACGACGCCTGACCGTGGTGACGCGCAATTCTGACCAGTTCGAGCCCACCGGGGTGTCGACCCTCAATCCTCACGATGTGCCGCCTCTTCCAGATTTCATCTAGGCGGAGTGCCGAGGTCCGACCCGAGCCGAGAACCGGTACTACGCAGCACCTGCGGCGCAGCTTCAGCACATGAGACCACCGTATTGGACGACCCCGCGTGACGAGGACGACTCGGCCTCGGCCCGCCTGGGACCGGATCAACGACGCGGCTGGGGATTCTCGAAGATCGCGCGCACGGCGACGATCACCGCGTCCTCCGTGAGCTGGACGTCGGAGAGGAGCCTCCCTCCGAGGCCGCTCTCGCGTGAGACGCGGAGATCCGGGTAGCGCACATCCGTCGCTCTCCCGGACGGGCCGGTAGGCGCTGGCGCCGGTCCCACGACTCGCGGCGGTCCATCGGCCGAAGCGTAGGCGCGCATGATGTCGGTGCGGCAGCCGGGCCGGATGGCGTGGCTCCCGAAGGCGAGGCGTCCGTCGCGGAGTCCGAGGTGGAGCGCCGCGCTGCTCGAGCAGTCCTGACCCGGCAGCCGGGACGGGCGGTCCCGCTGTAGCCTTCGCCACGCACGCCGCGGCCCGGGTGCTCCGGGCGCGGCGTGGCGGACGGCGAGGCACGGATGACCAGCACGCGCGAGGACGTGACCCGCGACCCGGGCGGGATGTTCGCGTCGTTCCGCGCGCCCGGGTTCCTGCGCGTCTGGATCGGCGCCGTGCTCTTCGCGCTCGGCATCTGGATCGAGCGGCTCGCGGTCGGGTGGTTCGTGCTGGACGTGACCGGCTCGGTCTTCCTCGCCGCGCTCTCGCTCGGCATCCGCTCGATCCCGAACCTGATCCTCGGTCCGGTCGGCGGCGCGGTCTCCGACCGGCTGCCGCGAGGCCGCGTGCTGGCGGTCACCGCGCTCGTGCGCGCGGTCGCGGCAGGCCTGATGGCGCTCGTGGTGGTCATCGACGTGGCGACGGTGCCGCTGCTGCTCGCGCTGGTCTTCGTGACGGCGGCCACGCTGGCGTTCCACAACACCTCGCTCCAGCCGCTGCAGGCCGAGCTGGCGGGCCAGGAGCGGCTGGGCAGCGCGATCAGCCTCACCTCGTTCGGTCAGCGCTCCGTCGGGGCCGCGGGAGCACTCGGCGGCGGCGTGCTTCTCGGCTCGCTCGGGCCCGCGCCGACGTTCCTCGTCGCGACGCTGCCGCTGGTCTGCGCGGCGGTGGTCTTCGCCCGCCTCCCCTCGCCGCCGAGAGCGCCCGTGACGCGCCCGCACCTCGCTCGCGACGTGCTGGATGGCCTGCGCCTGCTGGCGCGCACGCCGACCATCCGGCTGCTGCTCGGCATGATGATCGTCATCGAGATCCTCGGCTTCTCGTTCGCCAGCCTCCTGCCCGCCGTCGCCGAGCGTGTGCTCGAGGTGGGACCGGAACGCCTCGGCGTGCTCACGGCGGGGATGGCGGTGGGCGCGATGTTCGGGACGGCGTTGCTGGTGGTGACGGCGGACCGCCTGCCGCGCGGGCTGATGCTGGTCTCGGTGTTCGTGACGTTCGGGGTGCTGGTCGTGGTGCTCGGGAACTCGGAGCTCTTCTGGCTCTCGGTCGCCGTCACCGCCGGTATCGGCGCGTCGGCGGCGATGGTCGACGCGCTCGAGTGGATCATGCTGCAGGCGAGCGTGCATGCCGAGGTGCGCGGGCGCGCCCTCGGCGGCTGGAACTTCGCGATCGGCTGGGGCTGGCTCGGCCCGCTCGGCCTCGGCGCGCTCGCCGATGCGACGAGCGTGCCGCTGGCGCTGACGCTGAGCGGGACGCTGCTCGTGATCTTCGCCCTCGCCGCCCTCGCCGCCTCCGCCACCCTGCGCGCGCGGTAGGGTGCCCGAACGTCACGTACGACGGTCTTGTGGGACGTTCATGGAGCAGCTCAACTGACTGCTCAGACGTTCTCGCCCGCGCCCTGGTTTGCGAGGAAGTACAGCCGCGTCACCCGCGCTGCGTGGTCCTCAGGCAGGGCGGTACTCAAGCAGCGACGACTGGCCAGTGATGGCAGCGACGGCGCCGGCTGGCCGGCGCGAGGGTGCGCCTGCGGTTCGCGGCCGGTCCAGTTTATCGAACACACGTGCTATACTGTGGCACCGCCACGACGTCATGTCCCTGGAAGCCGTGGCCGGGAGCGGGGGTGGCCGGATGTTCAACCGCTGGGTTGTTAGCCTCGTTATCTATGTGTCCGCGCTCATGTGGGGCATCTTCTACCTGCTGGGCGCGAGTATTGAGACCTCGGTGTTGAGTCTGTCCGCTGCGATATGGGCCACCCTCATCGTCGGGTTCGCCGTTGTGGGCCTCGCGGGGATCCTGGTGCTCGCGGCGTGGATCACGGTCCGGTCCCTCTAGCGGACCCGGCCCGGCTCACTACTCCGTTCGGGGGCTCGGCGCAGCGCCGGCAAGACCGCGCGCCGTCTCGAGCACGCATTCGCGCAGTTCTGCCGTGCGCAGCCTCGGTGGCGACGCCGTCCGCAGGCGAGTGTCGCCCGGCCCGGCCGTCCGGACTCGCGCGGCACGGGGCCGCACTCGGTGGAGGTCGCCGTGGGCCGCCCCGGGGACGCCAGCTCGCGCTGTAGTGGAGTGCGGCAGGGCAGGCCCTACGTCGGGTGTCGTCTCAGTCGGCGCCGAGGAGGGCCCTGAACACGTCGGGTGCGCCGCAAAGGTCACACGCGGCGAAGTCACGCGGCTCGGTATCCTGCTCGAGGGCGGTCAGTTCGTGGACGAGCGTGTCGCGCCGCTGTGGGGCGGCCGTCAGCCTCGAGAGCCGCCGCCTGGAGGCAGGGCTGCCGTCCTCGCCTGGCAGTAGCGCGTACCCGGCGGTGATCGCCACCCGCAGGCTCAGCAGCGCCCGGTTCAGGCTGTGGAGCGTGCGCAACGAGGGGCACGTGCAGGGCATGGCCACGAGGCAGCGGTCGAGCACCTCCGGCCCGGCCGCGCGCGCATCCCCGAGCACCAGTTCCAGGTCCACGCGTTGCTCCCGGAATCCCGTCCCCAGCCGTCGCCGCGTGTGGCCCCGCCACTCGCCGTTGCGCATCAACCGCAGCGCCGCCGCGAGCCCGCGCTCGCGCCGCACCAGCGCGGCGGCGAGTGCCTCGGCACGCCGCAGTTGAGTGACCACGTCCTCGGCCGAGGGGATCCATGCGGCGTCGCCGCGAGCCGCGGCGGGAAGCGCGGCGCCGTCCGGCGGGGCGCCCTCGTCGGCCGCGGGGGCGATGACGTCGTCCGCACCGCAGCGGTCACAGCGGGAGGACGGCGTCGTGGCGAGAGCGGCCGCGACCGTCTCCAGGTCGGCTGCGGCGGCGTCCCAGTCCGAGGCGGCGCTGCCGTAGTCGGCGGCGGCCTCGTCCAGCATGCGCACACGAAGCGCCGGTCCGCCCGCCTGCTCCAGGCGGATGCGCTCGACCGCGAGCTCGTACGCGATGTCGCGCATGAGCGCGGAGCAGGCGGCATGGATGCTCCGCAGCGTCGAGAGTGAGGGGCAGGTGCATAGGATCACTACCGGGCAGCGCGCGACGATGGAGGGGTACTCCTCGCGCGCGTCGGCGACGAGCGCGGCGGCGGCGGCCACCCGCCCGTGCAGGGCCTCGACCACGCCCTCCAGGCCCCCGTCCTCGCGGGCGGCGTCCTCGGACGAGGCGGCCATCGTGGCCACCCAGCCCTCAGCAAGCTGCAGGTACGCCGGCAACTCCTCTGCGAACGCGATGCGCGCGCCACCATCTGGATCAGGCATCACCCCCGCCCGTCCGCGGGCCCGCCCGGCCCGCGCTCCCAGTATAGAACGGATGTTCCCAGACCGCCATGACCGCGCCGCGAAGAGCTGCGCTGACGAGCATGGGGCCGAACCAGCGGAGGCATCGGGACGTCCTGCGGGACACCGACCTGGACTGACCTCTTCAGGTCAGCACCGCGCGGTACTCGGCGAGCAGCGCCTCGACGTAGCGCCGCGCTGCACCGCCGGCGAGGCTTCGATCGCCGGCCGGGAGAGGCAGGGCGTCCCGCTGCTCTTCCAGCGTGCCACCGGGGAGGCGGTCGGCGAAGAGCACGTAGGCGACGCCGTCCGGCTCGAGCCGGGACCTCCACGTCAGCCCGGCCGCCCCCCGGTCCCACACTCGGATTGCCGCCGCCCAGCGGCGCGTCATGTCGTACTGCGCGGCGGGCCCGGCCGTCAGCCAGGTGTCCTGCCCAAGGGCTGCGAGGTCGCGGCCGGAGCGCAGGCTGACGAGCTCCAGGTCGCGGGTGGTCCTGAGCCACCCGATGCGCAGGCTGTCGAGGCGGCTCCGCGGCAGCAGGCGCCCGCCGCGCTCGTCGATCGGCAGCTCGCGAAGGAGTGCTTCGGCGACGGCGGTGGAGTCGTCGCCGGCTGCGTAGAGGTAGGCGTACGGGTCGTCGGGCGTGGAGTCGAACCGCCCGCCCTCCAGGGCGTCTCGCGCCACGGTTGGGTTGAAGGCGGCAGCGCCGAACGCTGCGTCGTGCAGCCGGGTGAGCACCGTGCCCGACGGCAGCCTCAGCCGACGTGGTGCGCCGTCGAAGCGGGGCGGCGGAGCGACGTTCGGCGACAATCGCGCGCGCTCGCTACCCGATCGGCGCGGTCATGGCGCGGGCCACGGCCGGCAGGGAGCCCACGCGGTCCGTGCCGACCAGGTCGCGCGGTCGCGCATCGATGCGGTCGTTGCGTGAGACCCACCACGAAGCGACGCCCCACGGATCGCCGGCCGAGTCGAGCTCCTCGTTGACTGCGCGCACCTCCGGCACCACATCGCGGCGCGAGGCGTCGAACTGGAATGCCGGGTAAAGGTACCCGCGACCCGCCGGCAGCCCGAGCAGCCAGGACTGCTCCCGGTACCGCCGCACCCGCTCACGGTTCTCGCGCCGGACTCCGAGCGCCAGCGCGGCGTCGCGGGGCTCCAGCATCGGCTCATCCCAGATGGCGCGCAGTGCCTCACCCTCGACCTGCGCCTGGAGCAGGAGCGTGCGCTCGTGGTCACCGAGCACGTTGCGGGGCCCGCCACCGAGCCGTTGGGCGAGCTCGTGCTGGCGCACCAGCAGCTCGAGCAGGCTGCGCACTCGCGCGTGGTCATTGGCGACCGCTCCGTGCCGCGCCGCCAGGCGCGCTGCCGCGTCGAGCAACTCGCTCGGCTCCGCCGGCCACGTCTCGGCGAGTCGCGCGAGGATGCCCCGGGCGCTGCGCCCGCGGCGCTCGGCAAGGGTCACGAGCGCGATCTCCAGCTGGTCGTCGTCGAGCTCGCGGTCGAACGCCTCGATGAACTGCTGCAGGTCGAGATGGGAGGTCACGTGAACGCGCTTCCTAGCTGACGATCCGCTCCCATACTAACACCGTCAGCACTGTCAGCCGGGCGGGGCGGCGATGGCCCTCAGATCCGGAGCGCACTGCCTCCGTAGCAAGCGGGCTGCCACGGCGCCCTCGCGGTGCTCAGGGCTGCGTTGCATCGCGCATCGCGCGGGGAGGTCTAGCGAGGCTCGAACTCCACCGTCCACTCGCCTTCGGCCCTCACCTCCACGGCCACCAGCCCGGGCGGCAGGTCGTCGGAGTCGGCGTCCCCCACTCGCAACAGCAAGGATCCCTCCCAGGAGTCGACGGTCTCGCGCACGATGAAGGCACTGCGACGGTCGCCGGAGATGGAGACGAAGAAGTTCCTTGGACCGTATCTCGCGCCGTTACCCTCGACGCCGGCGGTGACCACGTAGCGGCCCACCGCGAGGTCGACGAACCGCACGTCCCGCCCACTCCCGCGGAGCGCACTCGCCTCGGCCGGCGGTGCGGCTGCGGGCCGGGGTTCGAACGAGATGGTCCAGTCGCCGGTAGCCCTCACCTCCACCGCCGCCATGCCGGGCTCGAGGTCGTCGCCCAGGGCCTCACCCACGCGCAACAGCGAGGACCCCGTCCACGAGCCGGCGATCTCGTTCGCGATGTGGGCGCTGCCCTGGCCGCCCGAGATGACGACGATGAAGTTGGTGGGGCGGAGTATCCGGGTGTTGCCGTCGACGGCCGCGGTGACCACGTAGCGGCCCTCCCCGAGCATGACGAACCGGGTGTCGCCGCCGCTCCCGCTCACCGAGGCCGCGGCGGCGGGCCGCGCGACCCCGGACGCCGGCTCGAACACCACGCTCCACTCCCCGGCCGCCGCCACCTCCACGGCGGCTTCTCCGGGCGCCAGGTCGTCGGAGCTCGCATGGCCCACCGCCAGCAGCGACGACCCGGCCCACGAGGCTTCCGTCTCGTCGGCGACGACCTCGCGGTTGCGATCGCCGGAGATGGTGACGACGAAGTCCGCCGCCCGGCCCCGGGAGTTGCGGTTGTCGTCGACGAGGACGGTGACGGCGTACACATCCTCGCGAAGGTGGACGAACCGCACATCCTGGCCGCTCCCGCTGACCTGGAACGCCGCGGGATGGGGCGTCCACATCGCAGCCGCTGCGATTCCCTGCGTCGATGACGCAGGGACGGCCGACTCCCGGGTGTTGCACGCGAACGCGAACGCGGCGACCGCGATGATCAGGGCGAACGCGGCGACGCCGACGATCAGGAGAGCTCGCTTCATTTGCTGATGACCTCCACGAGTGGGCGGCGCGCCGCGCCCGCCCGGTACATGGCCTCCGCTGCGCACCGCCGGCGCGAGCCAGGGCGGCGCGGCGACGGCCTCGGGGCCGCACCGCAACCCGCGCGCCGGAGCACCTGCGTGCGTGGGTTGACCACGCTGCGCCGTCCGAGGCGCCCCCGTCGCGGGATGATCGCGGCCGGGCGCGGGCAGGGCGGCGAGCTGCGTCCAGCGTAGCAGAACAAACGTGCGTGTCTACTTGGTACCCGCAGCGAGGTGGCCGCGTCCGATGTCGACCAGCGTGCGACTGGGCGCCGCGCGCTCGAGGTTCGGGAGCGCCGGCGTGCCGGTGGTCGTCCAGCCTTCCGATCCTCCACAGCTCCCGCGAGTACTCCGCGGCGAGCACCTTCGTGTCGAGCCTCGCCGGGTCGACCGAGATGACGGGGGAGCCGGGCGAGGAAGGCGTCCAGCCGCGGCCGGACCTGCTCGAACGCCTCGCTGCCGGGGATGCGCTCCGCGCGCATGCGGTGGGCGGCGGCTGCGTCCGGCGGCACGGCCGTGCCGGGGATGATGAGCGCGCTGAAACGCGACGCGTTCCCCCACTCGTCGATCCTAGAGCGCCCTCAGCGACCAGATGCGCGCGACCCGGGGGCTGCCGCCCGTCGTGAGCACGTACAGCAAGGCGGGCCCCGTCCGCATGTCGAGCCACGGGGCCAGTTCCCATGAGCACGCCCGCAGCCGCTGCTCCAGCCTCACGCCCGCGGAGGTTCGATGCGTCAGGTCTGCGCCGACACAGTTGCGGGTGGCGTGGCCTACCCGCGTCCCCGCCTCAGAAGACGAAGCTGCCGGAGTCGTGACCGTCGGCCCACCGAGATGCGGCGTCGTGCCGCCCTCGGTCAGGTGCGCTGGGGGCTACCCATGGAGTTGGCCCAACTCGCCACCCCCTGCTCGACTGGGGGGGTCTCATACGGCTGGATACCGCCACTCACGGCCTCCAGCTCCGCCTCGGCGATGCGGCCGGTGGGCGGCAGGATCAGGTGCGCGGTGGTAGCGGTGTCCTCGTGCACCTCGAAGCTCAGGCGATCCGGGAGGGAGACGCCGAACTCGGCGGCGATCGCCGCCCTGGGATCCTCCAGGAGACGGGACCGGAAGTCGTCATCCTCGGCCGCTCTGCTGAGCAGGTGTGCCTTGACTTCGCTCAACTTGTCGACTGCCATGGTCACGGAGCCTTTCGCCGGGTTCAGTGCGCGGCGCCGACGGGCTTTGCCCCCGGTGCTCGGCACTGGTCCAACCTTCATCACGGATCATACACGAGACCAGATTCGACAGGGCTGTCGTACACAGAATCTGTACGGAAGTGCACACCACGCACAAGGCACTACGATCCGGCGTCCGGTCACGGGCGGTGAAGGGCACTCCCCGATAGTGAATCCAGACAGCCGGTCCCGGCTGTCGTTGCAACTGGTCCGCGCCGCGCGCGCGGCGTGCAGTGACCTTATGCACCCCCCCTTACGTTCGTGTAATCCCCACTCCGAGGCGGTAGGGCCGGCGCTGTGAGAGCTGCCGGGCCTCTCGCCATCAGCGTCGGCCTGCGCTGCTGGTGGCGCTGACGCGGCCCCCCGTCGTGCTCGCGCAGACCGACAGCACGCCGCCGACGGTGGAGAGAGCGACGATCGTGCCGCTGGCGCTGACGCTGAGCGGGACGCTGCTCGTGATCTTCGCCCTCGCCGCCCTCGCTGCATCCGCCACGTTGCGCGCGAGGTAGGGCGGCCGTGCGAGGTGGTAGCCGGTCGCGCCATAATTGGGGGCGGGCCTGTTGCAGCGACGAAGGAGCGTGCTGATGGCAGCGGAGTTCGAACGTCGGGGTACCGACTTTTTCCTCGAGGAGCTGATCGCCGTCCTCGAACTCGAGGCCGACACCACACCCGCCATCGTCTTTGAGCCGCGGCGCATCTATGCGACCGTCGAAGAGCGACTCAAGGACCGCCGTGTCGTCAGTAACGAGGACCACGCAGCGCGCGAGTACGCGTACTCGCTGGTGACACGGCTGTACTACCTCGCGAACTGGAACGAGGATGACAGGGTCGGCGCTCCTGCCTGAGCTGCACAGCCGTCTTGACCAGGCATCGCCGAGATGTCGATCAGTACGTGCTCAGGCGCCGCCATGCGGATCCTGCTCCGCCAGGTAGTCGTCGTGCCTCTCAGCCACGTCAGGTTCCGGATCGCTGCCGATGCCGACGATCGACAGCAACCTGCGACGCTCCTCGAGCTTGCGAGGGTCGATGCTGATCGATACGGGGCGGCCCTCGCGGTCGAGGTCAACGTAGACGCCGCGGATCACGGCGACACGGTCGCTCGCGCGGCCCGGCGTCCGTTCCCTCATCTGTTGGTCTCAAGCGATTGTGCAGGTGGCTCAGCCTTGGTCCGTTCGGAGCAGAGCGGTGAAGCCCGCCTGCTCGAAGTCCCGGTCATAGGCAAGCGCCTCGCTGATGTTGCGCTCCTCCGTGACGAGGAAACTGGCGCAGTCCGTGAGGCTCCAGGTCTGATCCGGGCGGGCGGCATAGTGCTCGACCGCGGCCTGGAACTGGGCATCTGTCTGCGGAACGATCTCAACATCGGGGACGTCTCGGAGCCGCTGGACCATCTGTACGGCGAATCGCCGACGGAATTCGCCCATACGGGCCATGAAGTTCAGCGCCTCGATCAGGACAATCTGTGTGGCCACGACGGCCAGCCGCCTCCAAGGTTGCTGCAACGGCCAGCGCCCGCTGGTGCAGCGGGTCCCTGGGATTCCACAACGCAATCCAGTAACCGGCATCCGCGAAGACCACTCTCATCAGTCCTCTTCCTTCGGGCTGCCATACAGGTAGTGCTTGTAGTTCTTGGCGCCATCCGCCGGCAGCACGTCCCACGCATCCGGCGGGATAGTCCTGTGAAGCTCCTGGACGGCCTCAACGATGCCGGCCAGCCCTCGCTTGGGCGTCGCCGCTTCCTCGATCGACAGCGTTACCTCCTTGCCTTCCTCAATGTCGAGGGGCTCGGAGGGGGTGAGCACGCCATTGGCGTACGTGGCTCTGACGGTTGTAGTCATGGCTGATCCTCCCGCCAGGCGCCTGCACCTATCGTACCGCGGTATCCCGGTCGTACCGGGCTATCCCGGCTGGTCGGCGCCCCGTGGATGACGGCAACACAGTCGCTCGCGAGCCCGACGTCCGTTCCGATCACTGGAGGGCTCGATCGTCTCCGGCGGGAGTGCGTCCAGCCGTTCGTCGAGGGTCGACATGGCCGTCTCCTCGTGGCTACCGACTGTAGGGCTACGCCTCGATCCGCGACGGCCACCAGTTCCACCGCCCGAACATCGCCACCAGCGACGGCACGATCAGCGTGCGCGTGATGAATGTGTCCATCAGCACGCCGACCGCGACCGCGAAGCCGAGCTGGAGCAGGTCCTGCAAGGGCAGCGTCATCAGCGCGGAGAACGTGCCCGCCAGGATGAGGCCCGCCGAGGTGATCACGGGGCCGGTGCGGGCGAGCGCGTGGCGCGTGGCCTCGGCGAGGGGCGCGTTGCGCGCCTCCTCGCGGATCCGCGACATCAGGTAGATGTTGTAGTCGACGCTCAGCGCGTTGAGGAACACGAACAGGAAGAACGGGACGCCCTGTCCCACCCCCGACTGCCCCAGCAGCACGACGAAGACCACAACCGCGAGGCCGAGCGTGGCGAAGTACGTGAACGCGATCGTCGCCATCAGGTAGAGCGGCGCGACCAGCGAGCGCAGCAGCAGCGCCAGCACCACGCCGATGGCCAGCAGGATCAGCGGCAGCACTACCCGCGAGTCGCGGTTGCCGGCCACCCGCGTGTCGTATGCCTCGGCGGTCTCGCCGCCGATGAGCACGCCGCCCGGGTCGAGCCCGGCGTCGGCCGCGCTCTCCCGCGCGAGTTCGCGCAGCTCGGGCACGGTGTCGAGGGCCTCCGGCGCATACGGGCTCACGCCGAGGATGACGTCGATGCGCGCCTCGTCGCCGTCCGCGGAGACGAAGCCCGCGCGCGCCCCGTCGGCGGCCGGGCCGCCGGGTGACCCTGCCTCGATGCCGAAGGGCCGGCTCGGACCGGCCGCACCGGCCACGAGGGGATGGCCGGTGAGCGCGACGGTCATCGCGTCGAGCCGCCCCAGCACATCCTCGCTCAGCGCCTGCTCGCCGGGCGCGAGCGAGACGAAGACGCGCGTGCGCGCGAGCTCGCCGCCCGGGAAGCCGCTGCGCAGCAGCTCGAAGCTGCGGACTGACTCGGTGTTGTCGGGCAGGCTCTCCAGGCGGTCGTAGGTGGGCTCGTAGGCGAAGAGGCCGGCGATGAGGATGGCGAGCGCGGCGCTCGTCGCCGCGAGGGTGACGCGCGGGCGGCGCAGCACCACGCCGCCGATGCGGCCGTAGATGCTCCGCCGCCAGTCGACCGGCGCCTCGCCCTCGCCCGTGGCACGAGGTTGCAGCGGCCAGAAGGCGCGGCGTCCGAGAATCGTCAGTACCGCCGGGATCAGCGTGAGCGCGGCGAGCATCATCAGCGCCACCGCCAGCGCGATCACCGGCCCGAGCGTCTGGTACGAGCGCAGGATCGCGAGCCACAGCGCGGCCGAGGCGACGAGGATCGTCGCGCCAGCCGAGGCGACCGCGCCGCCGACGCCGCGCATGGTGCGCCGCATCGCCTCATGGCGGTCGGCGCTGCGCGTCAGTTCCTCGCGGAAGCGCGCCGAGACGAAGAGCACGTAGTCGGTGCCCGTGCCGAAGAGCACGACGGTCATGATGCCAGTCGCCTGCCCGGAGACAGGCAGCTCGAACTGCTTCGCGATGAACGCCGCGATGCCGCCCGCGAGCTGGAAGACGAGGCCGACGCCGAGCAGCGGGATCGTCGCCATGATCGGCGAGCGATAGATCGCGATCAGCAACGCCAGCACCAGCGCGACGGTGACGAACAGCAGGAACGTGTCGATCTGCCGGAAGACGCCGACGACGTCCACCACGAGCCCGCCCGGCCCCCCGACGGCGACCTCGACGCCGGGGAGGTCGAGCGCCGCGGCGCGGTCGCGGATCTCGTTCACCGTCTCTGAGAACGGCTCCTCGGCGGGCTCACCGGAGAGCTCGACGAAGATGTAGAGGGTCGTGTTGTCCGGCGAGACGAGGCCGGGGACGGCGCCCGGCGCGCGCACGTCGGAGATGTTGTCCGGTGCGTCGGGGCCGGTCATCCACGCGGCGAGGTCGCCGACGGCGGCGAGGGTCGGCGCGGAGAGCCCGGCGGCCTCGCGGAAGACGACCAGCGTGGGCGTGCCGCGCGACGGGAACTCGTCTCGCCGCAGCTCGTACGCGAGGGTTGACTCGGCGTCGCCGGGGAGGAACAGCGCCTCCTCGTTCTCGCGGACCTCGTCCAGGCGCGGGAGCAGCGAGAGCAGCACGCCGGCGGCGAGGACCCAGACGAGCAGCGTGACCCACTTGCCGCGTGGACTGCTGACGAAGTCGGTGACGGCCCCGAGCACGGCTAGGCTGCCCCACCCGGGGCGCGGGAAGGCTTCACCGACCCGGTGGCCACCCTCGTGAGCAAGTGCAGGCTCCCCCGACGTGCAACAGCTGGCATATCGAGGTTACGGGCGGTCCGGCGCGGGGGGAACAACGCGGCGCTCCACGGTCCCGCGCGGCGCGGCGAAGTGGCATAGTGGAGCGTGGCCCCTTCCCCAACCGCCTGGAGGCAACGATGCAGTACGACGGCCCGGCCGCGACCCCGTTCGTGGGCCGCATGATTGGCGCGGCGCGCCTCAACGGCGACGTGTACGAGGAGATCGAGCACGATCGCGGCGCGACGCCACAGGCGGCCATCGTCGTCATCGGCACGAGCCTCGCGGCCGGCATCGGCGGCGTCGGGGAGCAGGGGGTGATCGGGCTCGTTGCGTTCACCCTCGCGGGCCTGGTCGGCTGGGCCGTGTACGCCTGGTTCGCCTACTTCATCGGGACGCGCATCTTCGCCACCGAGGAGACCTCGGCGGACTGGGGTG
>DAOULE010000094.1:0-16404 GCA_034420575.1 Dehalococcoidia bacterium | reverse complement strand
ATGCCGCAGACGCGCGAGCACCTGCTGCTCGCCAGGCAGGTCGAGGTGCCGGCGGTGGTGGTCTTCCTCAACAAGGTCGACATGATGGACGACGAGGAGCTGCTGGAGCTCGTCGAGCTGGAGATGCGCGAGCTGCTCTCCACCTACGAGTTCCCCGGCGACGACGTACCGATCATCCGCGGCTCGGCGCTGCAGGCGCTGGAGTCCACCTCGACCGACCCCGACGCACCGGAGTACGCGTGCATCTGGGAGCTCATGGAGGCGGTCGACTCCTACATCCCGCAGCCGGCGCGCCCCAAGGACGAGCCGTTCCTGATGCCGATCGAGGACGTCTTCGGCATCAAGGGCCGCGGCACCGTGGTCACCGGGCGCATCGAGCGCGGCGTGGTGACGGTGGGCGACTCGGTCGAGATCGTCGGCATCAAGGACACCGAGACGACGGTCGTGACCGGGGTCGAGATGTTCAAGAAGCTGCTCGACGAGGGTGAGGCCGGCGACAACGTCGGGTGCCTGCTGCGTGGCGTGGACCGCGAGGACGTGGAGCGCGGTCAGGTGCTGGCGCAGCCGGGCTCGATCACCCCGCACCGCAAGTTCAGCGGCGAGGTCTACGTGCTCTCCAAGGAGGAGGGTGGTCGCCACACGCCGTTCTTCACCGGCTACCGGCCGCAGTTCTACGTGCGCACCACGGACGTCACCGGTGTGGTGACGCTGCCTTCCGGGACCGAGATGGTGATGCCCGGCGACAACGTGACGGTGGACATCGAGCTGATCACGCCGATTGCGATCGAGGACGGGCTGCGCTTCGCCATCCGCGAGGGCGGCCGCACCGTCGGCGCGGGCGTCGTCACCGGCATCAACGAGTAGCAACACCCCCCGGCAGGGGGCGAGGGAGTCCTGAGTGGTAGCAGCGCGTCAACGGATACGCATTCGGCTCAAGGCCTATGACCACCGCGTGCTGGACCGCTCGGCGGCCCAGATCGTGGAGACGGCCGAACGCACCGGCGCGCAGGTGGCGGGCCCGGTCCCGCTGCCCACGCGGATCCGCAAGTACACCGTGATCCGTTCGCCGTTCATCGACAAGGACTCCCGCGACCAGTTTGAGATCCGCACGCACAAGCGACTGATCGACATCTTCGATCCGACGTCGCGGACGGTGGACACGCTGATGCGGCTCCAACTGCCGTCCGGCGTCGACATCGAGATCAAGCTGTAGGGGCGCAGGCGAGATGATTCGCGGAATGCTCGGTCGCAAGGTAGGCATGATGCGCCTCTACGACGGCGCAGGCCGCGCCCGCGGCGTGACCGCGATCCAGCTCGGCCCCAACACCGTCACCCAGCTCCGCACCGAGGAGCGCGACGGCTACAGCGCCGTCCAGGTGGGCATGCGCGGCAACCGCAAGCGGCTCAACCGCCCCGCGCGCGGCCACCTCCGCGCCTCGGGCGCCGAGGCCGAGACCCTCACGCTGCTGCGCGAGTTCCCCGCCGACAACCCGGACGAGCACGAGCTTGGCCAGGTCCTCACCGTCGAGCAGTTCGAGGCCGGCAGCTACGTCAACGTCAGCGGCACCTCCAAGGGCCGCGGCTTCGCCGGAGGCGTGAAGCGCTGGGGCTTCCACGGCGGGCCGAAGACGCACGGCCAGTCCGACCGCCACCGCGCGCCGGGCTCCGTCGGCGCGGGCACGACGCCGGGCAAGGTGTGGAAGGGCCAGAAGATGGCCGGCCACATGGGCGCCCGCACCGTCTCCGTGCTCAACCTGCTGGTCGTCGCCACCGACCCCTCGCGCGACCTGCTGTTCGTCGAGGGTTCCGTGCCGGGGCCGCCCGACGGCATCGTGCAGGTCACGCCGGGCCGCAAGGCCGCCCTCGCTGGCTACGAGCCCCCGGAGATCGAGGCCGCTGCAGCGGTCGAGGTCCCCGCCGAGGAGCCTGAGTCCGCTGGGCCCGAGCTCGACGAGGCCGAAGCCATGGAGGCCGAAGCCATGGAGGCCGAGGTCGAGGACGTGGCCGACGAGACCGACGACTCGACCGATGAGGCTGCGGACACCGAAACCGACGACACGACAGACGAGGCCGCGGACACAGACACCGACGCCGCGGCGGAAGAGCAGGACGAGTAGCGATGGAACTCGCGGTGCGCGACGCACAGGGCGCCGACCTCGACCCCATCGAGGTGGATGACGCCGTGTTCGGCATCGAGCCGAACGAGGCCGTGGTGCACCAGACGCTGGTGGCGCAGCTCGCCGCGCGTCGCGCCGGCAGCGCCAGCACCAAGTCGCGCGGCGAGGTGCGAGGCTCCCGGGCCAAGCTGCGGCGCCAGAAGGGCCTCGGCATGGCCCGCGTCGGCTCGAACCGCTCGCCGATCCGCCGTGGCGGCGGCGTCGCGTTCGGCCCGAAGCCGCGCTCGTACGTGCAGAAGCTGCCGAAGCGCATGCGCCGGCTCGCGATCCGCTCCGTGCTCTCCAGCCGCGTGGCCGAGGGCCGCCTCCACGTGGTGGATAGCCTCGGCGTCGAGGAGCCCTCGACGAAGGCCGCGGTCGGGCTGCTTGAGCGCCTCGGCGTGGACCGCTCGGCGCTGGTCGTGACGGGCGCGCCGGACCGCACGGCGCTGCTCTCCACGCGCAACATCCCCGGCGTGCGCGCGGTACCCGCCGACGTGCTCAACGTCGCGGACATGCTCGCGCACCGCTCCCTGGTGCTGACGGTGGACGCCGTGCGTCGCGCCGAGGCGCTGTGGGGCGGCGACCGCGCGAGCGGGCGCCCGGGCGGCCAGGCGACGGCGGTGGAGGTCTAGCGCGATGCCGAAGGCGATGCACCCGCTGCAGATCCTCAAGCGCCCGGTCGTCACCGAGAAGTCGACGATGCTCGGCGCGCTGGGCCAGTACGTCTTCGAGGTGGACACGCGCGCGAACAAGCCGCAGATCGCCGAGGCGGTCGAGTCGGCCTTCGACGTCACCGTGATCAAGGTGCGCACGATGATGGTGCGCGGCAAGACGAAGCGGTTCGGGACGCGCCTCTCGACCTCGCCGGCCTGGAAGAAGGCCGTCGTGACGCTCGCGCCCGGCGACCAGATCCAGTACTTCGAGGGGGTGTAGGCGATGCCGCTGCGCAGCTACAAGCCGACCTCGCCGGGCCGTCGCAACTCGATGGGCTACACCTTCGACGAGATCACGAAGAAGAAGCCCGAGAAGCGCCTGCTCGCCAGCAAGAAGCAGCACGCCGGGCGCAACCGCGACGGCCGCATCTCCGTGCGTCACCGCGGCGGCGGCCACAAGCGCCGCGTCCGCATCATCGACTTCAAGCGCGACAAGGACGGCGTGCCCGGCCGCGTCGCGGCCATCGAGTACGACCCCGGGCGCAGCGCCCGGATCGCGCTGATCTTCTACGCCGACGGCGACAAGCGGTACATCATCGCGCCGGACCGGCTGCGCGTGGACGACACGGTCGTCGCGGGCTCCGGCGCGCCGATCGCGCCGGGCAACTCGCTCGCGCTGAGCGAGATCCCGCCGGGCACGATGGTGCACAACGTCGAGCTGCAGCCGGGGCGCGGCGGACAGCTCGCGCGCTCCGCGGGCTCCGGCATCCAGGTGATGGCGCGCGACAGCGGCTACGTGCTGCTGCGCATGCCGTCGGGCGAGATGCGCCAGGTGCTGGAGAACTGCCGGGCGACCATCGGGACCGTCGGCAACCCCGAGCACGCGCTGATCAAGCTCGGCAAGGCGGGCCGCAACCGCCATCGCGGGCGTCGCCCGCAGGTGCGCGGCTCGGTCATGAACCCGGTCGACCACCCGCACGGCGGCGGCGAGGGCAAGGCCCCGGTGGGGCTGCCCGGCCCGAAGACGCCGTGGGGCAAGCCCGCGCTGGGCTACCGGACGCGCCGCAACAAGCGCACGGACCGGTTCATCGTGCGGCGGCGCACGCGCGGCGGGCGGAGGCGCTAACCATGTCTCGATCGACGAAGAAGGGGCCGTACGTCCACCCCAGCCTGATGAAGCAGGTGGAGGCGGCGCAGCGCTCCCAGAACAAGCAGGTGATCCGCACCTGGTCGCGCGCCTCGATGGTGATGCCGGAGATGGTCGGGATGACCATCGCGGTCCACGACGGCCGCCGCCACGTGCCGGTGTTCTGCACCGAGAACATGGTGGGTCACAAGCTGGGCGAGTTCGCCTTCACGCGCACGTTCCGCGGCCACCGCGGCCGCAGCGAGTCGAGTTCGAGGGTCCGCTAGATGGAAGTCCGCGCCGTCGCCCGTCACCAGGCAGTCTCGCCCCGCAAGGTGCGGCTGGTGCTGGACGTCATCGAGGGGATGCCCGCGAACGAGGCGTTGACGACGCTGCAGTTCATGCCGCAGGCCTCGGCGCGCATCGTCTGGAAGGCGCTGCGCTCGGCCATGGCGAACGCGGAGAACAACTTCAACCTCAACCCGGACGGGCTGTTCGTGAAGCGCGCCATCGCCGGCGACGCGCGCACGCTGAAGCGCTTCAAGGCGCGCTCTCGCGGCCGTGCGGCGCCGCGGCTCAAGCGCTACAGCCACATCGAGATCGTCGTGGACGACGAGGGGGTGTTCTAGTGGGTCGCAAGGTTCATCCGTACGGCTTCCGCATGGGGGTCACCAAGGACTGGCAGGCGAAGTGGTTCAGTGAGCGCGGCTACGCCGACCTGGTCCACGAGGACCTGCGCATGCGCAAGGTGGTCCTCGACCGCCTGCCGGACGCCGGCATCTCCGAGATCATCATCGACCGCAACGCGAACCAGCTCACGCTGACGGTGAAGACCGCCAAGCCCGGCATCGTGATCGGGCGCGGCGGCGCGAACGTCGAGCAACTCCGCAACGCGCTCGAGGACGCCACGGACCGTCGTGTGCGGCTCAACATCGAGGAGATCCGCGTACCGGAGACGGACGCGTTCCTCGTCGCCCGGTCCGTGGCGGACCAGCTGGAGCGTCGCGTGGCGTTCCGGCGCGCGATGAAGCAGGCGGTGCAGCGCACGATGCAGCGCGGCGCCGAGGGCTGCAAGATCAAGATCGGCGGCCGGCTCGGCGGCGCGGAGATGTCGCGCTCCGAGTACGAGCTGCAGGGGCGCGTGCCGCTGCACACGCTGCGCGCGGATATCGACTACGGGCAGGCGGAGGCGCGCACCACGTTCGGCATCGTCGGCGTGAAGTGCTGGATCTACAAGGGCGAGATCGCCCCCGAGGATTCGCCATTCGCCATCGCCGGCACCGAGGAATCGGAGTAGCGCGGTGTTGATGCCTCGTCGCGTCCGCTACCGGAAGCAGCACCGCGGCAAGCGCCGCGGCATGGCGCACTCGGGCAACTCCGTCGCCTTCGGCGAGTGGGGCCTGCAGGCGCAAACCACGGGCTGGGTCGACGCGCGCCAGATCGAGGCCGCGCGTCGCGCCATCACCGGCTCGCTGCGGCGCGGCGGCAAGGTGTGGATCCGGGTGTTCCCGGACAAGCCCGTCACCAAGAAGCCCGTCGAGACCCGCATGGGCAAGGGCAAGGGCAACCCGGACCACTGGGTCGCGGTCGTGAAGCGCGGCCGTGTGCTCTTCGAGGTGGCGGGGGTGCCCGAGGACGCGGTGCGCGAGGCCTTCCGGCGCGCGCACCACAAGCTCTCCGTCAACACGAAGATGATCGGGCGCGAGGAGGGGTAATGGCCGCAGCAGACGTCCAGGACCTGCGCGCCATGACGGACGCCGAGCTCCGCAGTGAGCTGGAGGAGACGCAGCGCGCGCTCTTCAACCTGCGCTTCCAGGCGGCGACGCGACAGCTCGCCGACGTCTCGCAGGTGCGCACCGCGCGCCGCCGCGTGGCCCGCATCAAGACGCTGCTGCACGAGCGCGAACTGCTCGAGGCGTACGGCGAGCTGGTGGAAGCCGCCGCCGCGTCGAGCGACGACGGGGACCAGGAGGAGTAAGCCGTGGTCCAGGCCGAACGCCAGGTCAACCGCAAGCGCCGCACCGGCACCGTGGTGTCGTCCGGGAACGACAAGACGGTGATCGTCGCCGTCTCGCGCGCCGCGCGGCACCGCCTCTACCGCAAGGTGATCCGCCAGACGAAGCGCTACGCCGTGCACGACCCGGACAACCGCGCGACCGTCGGCGACCTCGTGACCATCGAGGAGTCGCGGCCGATCAGCAAGACCAAGCGCTGGCGGCTCGTGGACGTGATGACCGAGCGCGACGTGGCCGAGGTGGCCCCGGCCAGCCTGGACGAGGCACTGGTCGACGAGATGCAGCGCACCGCCGCGCGCGCCGCAGCCGAGGCCGGTGAGGCCGGGGGCGCAGGCGCGGACGCCGAGGCGCGCGCCGCCGCGGCCGAGACCGACGAGGCGTCTGCGGACGACGGCGACGACGAAGGCGAGGCGGAGTCGTGATCCAGCAGGAGAGCCGCCTCACCGTCGCCGACAACTCGGGCGCTCGCGAGTTGCTCTGCATCCGCGTGCTCGGCGGCTCAGGCCGCCGCTACGCACGCATCGGCGACCTGATCGTGGCGACCGTGAAGGACGCGCAGCCGAACAGCCCGGTACGCAAGGGCGAGGTCGTGCACGCCGTCGTCGTGCGGACCGCGCACCCGATGCAGCGCCCGGACGGCTCCACCATCCGCTTCGACGACAACGCTGCGGTGGTGCTCGAGAACCGCGAGGGCAACCCGCGCGGGACGCGCATCACGGGCCCCGTGGCCCGCGAGCTGCGTGACCGCCAGTACATGCGCATCGTCTCGCTCGCCCCGGAGGTGCTGTGATGGCGGCCCGGGTGAAGCGCAACGACACCGTCGAGGTGATCGCGGGCAAGGACCGCGGCCGCCGCGGCTCCGTGCGGCAGGTGCTGGCGAAGGACAACCGCGTGATCGTGACCGGGATCAACATGGTGAAGAAGCACCGCCGGTCGCAGAACCCGACGATGCCGTCGGAGATCCTGGACCTCGAAGCGCCGCTGCACGTCTCGAACGTGATGGTGGTCTGCCCGTCGTGCGACGCCACGACGCGCGTCGGCTTCAGCGCCCTCGACGGCGGCGGCAAGACGCGCGTCTGCAAGCGCTGCGGCGTGGCAATCGACTAGGGATGAACGAGTAATGGTGACCGCCACGAAGCCACGGCTGCGACAGCGCTACGAGGACGAGATCCACGGCGCGCTCATGCGTGAGTTCGGCTACTCGAACCCCATGGAGGCGCCGACCCTGCGCAAGATCGGGGTCAACATCGGCCTCGGCGAGGCGCTCGACAACGGCCGCGCCATCGACAGCGCGACGCAGGACCTCCGCTCGATCACCGGGCAGAAGCCGGTGGTGACGCGCGCGAAGCGAGCCATCTCCAACTTCCGACTGCGCGAGGGCAACGCGATCGGCCTCAAGCTGACGCTGCGCCGCGACCGCATGTGGGAGTTCTACGAGCGGCTGGTGCACATCGCGCTGCCGCGCGTGCGCGACTTCCGGGGTGTCTCGCCGAACTCGTTCGACGGGCGCGGGAACTACTCGCTCGGGGTGACCGAGCAGGTGATCTTCCCCGAGGTGACTTTCGACAGCATCGACCGCGTGCGAGGGCTGCAGATCAACGTGATCACCTCGGCGCGGACAGACGAAGAGGGCAAGCGGCTCCTGGAGCTGCTGGGCATGCCGTTCGCGCGGGCGCAGTAGCGCCCCGCGCAGGCATGCATCGGTACGGAGGAATGGACGGATGGCGCGCAAGTCGCTGATTGCGGCCGCGAACCGCAGGCCGAAGTACTCGAGCCGCAAGGTGAACCGCTGCCCCGTGGTGTGGCGCGACCGGCCGTGCGGTCGTGCCCGGGCCTACATGCGACGCTTCCAGATGTGCCGGATCTGTTTCCGCACGCTGGCGAACCAGGGCAAGCTGCCCGGCGTCCGGAAGTCGTCGTGGTAGGCGCCGCGCCACACGGCGGAGAGGAGACGAGCACGAACCGATGAGCATGTCCGACCCCTTGGCCGACATGTGCACGCGCATCCGCAACGCGCTGGGTGCTCGCCATGACTCGGTCCGCGTACCCGCCTCCCGGCTGAAGCAGGCGATCGCCGACGTGCTGCAGTCCGAGGGCTTCATCGCCGGCTACTCGGAGGAGCAGGACGGCAGCCGCCGCTACCTGCGGCTGCGCCTCAACTACCTCTCCGACCAGCAGGCCGCGATCGGCGGCATCCGGCGCGTCTCGCGCCCCGGCCTGCGCGTCTACGTGAACCGCCGCGAGATCCCCAGGGTCTACGGCGGCCTCGGCGTGGCCGTGATGAGCACCTCCCAGGGCGTGATGACGGGGCAGGAAGCCTGGCGCCGCAAGGTCGGCGGCGAGGTCCTGTGCTACGTCTGGTAGCGGTGAGGCAGGCAACAGAACGATGTCACGCGTAGGCAAGCAGCCGGTCCCCGTCCCAGACGGCGTGCGGGTCAGCCTGGACGGCGGTACGTGCCGCGTCCAGGGCCCGCGCGGCGAACTGGCGCAGGACCTCCACCCGGAGATGGACGTGCGGCTCAGCGACGGCGGCGAGGTCGTGGTCACGCGGCCCTCGGACGCGCCGGGCCACCGCGCGCTCCACGGGCTGACGCGCGCGCTCATCGCCAACATGGTGGAGGGCGTGACGGAGGGCTTCACGAAGTCCCTCGAGATCGTCGGGACCGGGTACCGCGCGGAGCTGCGCGGGCAGAGCCTGGTGCTGAGCGTGGGTTTCTCCCACCAGGTCGAGCTGGAGCCGCTGGACGGCGTCTCGTTCGAGGTGGAGACCAACACGCGCGTGCACGTGCACGGCATCGACAAGCAGCGAGTGGGCCAGCAGGCGGCGCTGGTGCGCCGCGTGCGCCCGCCCGAGCCGTACCAGGGCAAGGGCATCCGCTACCGTGGCGAGCAGGTCCGGCGCAAGGCCGGGAAGCGCGGCTAGGAGCGCGTGCGATGAGCAGTAGCCAGAACACCCGCCGCGCCGCGCGCCACCGCCGGCACCGGCGGCTGCGCAAGCGCGTGGCCGGCACCGCCCAGCGGCCGCGCCTGGCCGTGTTCCGCTCCGCCCAGCACATCTACGCACAGGTCATCGACGACCGCGCCGGGCACACGCTCGTGGCCGCCTCGGACCTCGATCCGGCGCTGCGCGCGAACGGCGGCGGGACCAAGACGGACCGCGCGCGCGCCGTGGGCACGCTGCTCGCGAAGCGCGCACGCGAGGCGGGCCACGAGTCCGTGGTGTTCGACCGTGGCGGCTTCGCCTTCAAGGGCCGCGTACGCGCGCTGGCGGAGGCCGCGCGCGAGGAAGGGCTGGTCTTCTGATGGTGCAGCAGCGCGGTGGACGCGACCGGGGCGACCGCGACCGTGACCGCGGCGGCCGGGGCCGCCGCGGCGACCGTCGCCGCGACGCCGAGCCCGAGGGCCCCGAGTACATCGAGAAGGTCGTCGACATCAACCGCGTCGCGAAGGTCGTGAAGGGCGGACGCCGCTTCTCCTTCACCGCCGTCGTCGTCGTCGGTGACGGCGCGGGGCGCGTGGGCTTCGGCATGGGCCGGGCCAACGAGGTGCCCGAGGCGATCCGCAAGGGCGGTGTCATCGCGCGCCGCTCGATGATCCAGGTGCCGATGCGCGAGGGCACGATCGTCCACGAGCTGGTGGCGCGCTTCAAGGCGTCGAGGATCGTGATGCGGCCGGCCGCGCCGGGCGCGGGCATCATCGCCGGCGGGGCCGTGCGTGCGATCATGGAGGCGGCCGGCGTGACGGACGTGCTCACGAAGTCGCTGGGCTCCAACAACCCCGTGAACGTCGTGCGCGCGACCATCGACGGCCTCGCCTCGCTGCGCAACCCGGAGGAGGCCGTGGCGGCCCGCCGAGCGCTGGTGGGCGCGGAGTAGCACGATGGCCAAGCTGCGCATCACGTGGGTGAAGTCCGGCATCGGCTATGCCGAGCGCCAGAAGCGCACCATCAAGGCGCTGGGGCTGAAGCGTCTCCACCACACCGTGGAGCACGAGGACAACCCCACCATCCGCGGCATGGCCCAGAAGGTCCGCCACCTGGTGGCCGTCGAGGAGGTCGAGTAGTGGACCAGCACACACTGCGGCCGCCCGCCGGCGCGAAGCGCCCCCGGCTGCGCCGCGGCCGCGGCAACGCCTCCGGCAAGGGCACGTACTCCGGCCGCGGCCTCAAGGGCCAGAAGGCCCGCAGCGGCGGCAAGGTGCGGCCGGGCTTCGAGGGCGGCCAGATCCCGCTGATCCGGCGGCTGGGCCGCAAGCCCGGGTTCCGCAACCCGTTCCGCACCGAGTTCCAGGCCGTGAACCTGCGCGACCTGCAGGCGCGCTTCGAGCCCGGCGCCGTCGTCGACGGCGAGGCGCTCGCGGCCATCCGCCTCATCGACGGCCCCGACGAGCCCTTCAAGGTGCTCGGCACGGGCGAACTGACGCACGCGCTGACGGTGCGCGCGCCGCGCCTCTCCGCCTCGGCGAAGGAGGCGATCACCGCCGCCGGCGGCAGCTTCGAGGAGCTGGCCCCGGCCGTGCGCAGGGTGCGCAACCGCATCCACCGGCGCGGGGAGAGCTAGACCGTGGCGCAGCAGCAGACCGCTCCAGCACAGCGGCCCCGGCTGCTGCAGGCCGCCGTCGACGCGTTCCAGCAGCCCGACATCCGCAAGAAGATCCTCTTCACGCTGGCGATGCTGATCATCTTCCGCTTCGTCGCGCACGTGCCGGTGCCGGGCATCAACTCCGACGTGCTCCAGGACGTCTTCGACAACAACGCGATCCTGGGCTTCCTCAACATCTTCTCCGGCGGCGCGCTCGAGAATCTCTCGGTCGCCGCGCTCGGCGTGTACCCGTACATCACCGCCTCGATCGTGATGCAGCTCGGCGTGCCGCTCGTGCCGCGGCTGCAGAACCTCTCCCGCGAGGGCGAGTCCGGGCGTCAGAAGATCCAGCAGTACACGCATTACCTGTGCGTGCCGCTCGCCGCGTTCCAGGGCTACGCGCAGCTGCTGCTCATCCAGCAGTTCGGCGGCGTGAGCGGCATCTCGCTCACCGGCGAACAGGCGCTCCCCACCCTCGCGACGGTCATCTCGATGGTCGCGGGCACGATGTTCCTGGTGTGGCTTGGCGAGCTTATCTCCGAGGAGGGCATCGGCAACGGTATCTCGCTGATCATCTTCAGCGGCATCGTGGCGGGCCTCCCGGGCATCGTCGGCCGCGCCGGGCTCTCCGGCACGGGCGCGACGCTCAGCGCGATCCTGCTGCTGGCGCTGATCACCCTCGCCGTCGTGGCGCTGATCGTGCTCTTCCAGGAGGCACAGCGCCGCCTCCCCGTGCAATACGCGCGGTCGACGATCCGTGGCGGGCGGATGTACCGCCAGCAGGGGCAGACGCACATCCCGCTGCGGGTGAACACGGCGGGGATGATCCCGCTGATCTTCGCGTTCTCGATCATGATCTTCCCGCCCGCGTTCGCGCAGTTCGTGGCGGAGACCTCGGACGTGGGGTGGATCGCGGACGTCGCGCGGTTCTTCCAGGACACGCTCACGCCGGCGAACTTCATCTACTGGCTGCTGGTCTTCGTGATGGTGGTGCTGTTCGCGTTCTTCTACACGATGGTGGTGTTCCAGCAGCAGAACCTTGCGGAGAACCTCCAGCGCCAGGGCGGCTTCATCCCCGGCATCCGGCCGGGACGCCCGACGCAGGAGTACATCTCGCGGGTGCTGATCCGGATCACCTGGGGCGGCGCGATCTTCCTGGGGTTCGTCGCCATCCTCCCGTTCTTCGCCACGATGCTGACGAACGTGCAGGCGCTGCAGATCAGCGCCGCCGGCCTGCTGATCGTGGTGGGCGTGGTGATCGATACGATGCGGCAACTGGAAGCGCAGATGATGATGCGCAACTACGAAGGGTTCATCGCCTGATGCGACTCGTGATCCTCGGACTGATCGGCGCCGGCAAGGGCACGCAGGCCAAGCTCTGCGCCGAGCAGCACAACATCCTCCACCTCTCGACCGGCGACATGCTGCGCGAGGCCGTCGCCGCCGGCACGGACCTGGGCAACCAGGCCAACGAGTACATGACGTCCGGCCAGCTCGTCCCCGACGAGCTGGTGATCGACATGCTGCTCGAGCGCATCGGTCAGCCGGACGCCGAGGGCGGGTTCATCCTCGACGGCTTCCCCCGCACGGTCGCGCAGGCCGAGGCGCTGGAGACGGCGCTCACGGAGGCCTCCTCGGACATCGACACGGTGCCGTTCATCCGCGTGCCGGAGGAGATGCTGCTGGAGCGCATCGCGCGCCGTGCCGAGATCGAGGGCCGCGCCGACGACACCCCGGAGGTGGCGCAGCGCCGCCTCCGCGAGCAGTCCGAGGGCATCGAGGGCGTCGCGAGCTTCTACGCGGGCCGCGGCAAGCTGCAGGACGTCGATGGCGTCGGCAGCGTCGAGGAAGTGAACGCGCGGCTGGAGGCCGCGCTGGCAGGCTAGTCCCGGCGCGTGCCGGGTGCGGAGCGAAGGCGTAACATAGATTGACGTCCGTCGAGATCAAGTCATCCGATGAGATCGCGATCATGCGCGAGGCCGGGCGTCGCAACGCCGAGGTGCGCCGGATCCTCATGGATGCGGTCGCGCCGGGCGTGACGGGCCGCGAGCTGGACGAGCTGGCGAAGGCGGAGATCGCGAAGCGCGACGCCGTGCCGACGTTCATGGGGTACGCGCCGGGTGGCAGACCGCCCTACCCGGGCGCGATCTGTTACTCCGTGAACGCGCAGCTCGTGCATGGGCTCCCGGGCGACCTGGCTCTCGAAGAGGGAGACATCGTCAGTGTCGACCTCGGCGTGACGTACGGCGGCTACGTGTCTGATGCGGCGTTCACCGTTGCGGTGGGCGAGGTGTCCCCGGAGGTCGCGGAGCTACTGCGGGTGACGGAGGCCTCGCTGCTCGCGGGAATCGAGCAGGCGCGGGCCGGGAAGTACCTCGGAGATGTCTCGCACGCGATCGGCGCGGTGGGGGAGCAGGCCGGGTACGGTATCGTCCGCGAGTACGGGGGGCACGGCGTGGGCCGGGAGATGCACGAGGCCCCGCACGTCGCCAACTTCGGCCGGCCCGGCGTCGGGTACCGGCTGAAGGCCGGGATGGTACTGGCGCTCGAGCCCATGTTCGCGCTGGGCGGCGAGCGCACCGTAGAGGAGGAAGACCGCTGGACGGTGAGCATGCTTGACGGCAGCCTGTGCGCCCACTTCGAGGAGACGGTGGCGATCACCGAAGGCGCCCCCGAGGTGCTGACGAGCCTCGCCCAGCTACCCTCGCGAGCGGAGGCGACGGCCTGATGCCGCAACGCAAGGAGAAGCAGCGCCAGCAACAGAAGAAGAAAGAGGTCATCGAGGTGGAGGGCGTCGTCCGCGACGCGCTCCCCAACGCACAGTTCGACGTGGAGTTGCCGAACGGCCACCACGTCCTGGCGCACGTCTCGGGGAAGATGAAGGTGCACTACATCCGCATCCTCCTCGGCGACCGCGTGCTGGTGGAGCTGAGCCCGTACGACCTGACGCGCGGACGGATCACGTACCGCTTCCGCTAGGCGCGGACGGACGGAGCAGGCGATGAAAGTACGAGCCTCGGTGAAGAAGCGGTGTGACCGCTGCCAGATCATCCGGCGTCACGGCCGGTTGCGCGTGATCTGCGTGATCCCGCGCCACCGCCAGCGCCAGGGCTAGCAGGCCCGCGACAGGGATTGGGCGAGGAGGACGGACCATGGCACGAGTAGCCGGCGTCGACATCCCCAACGACAAGCGCCTGGAGTTCTCGCTGCCGTACGTGTACGGCATCGGCCGGTCGCGCGCGAAGCAGATCTCGGAGCAGACCAACATCCCGCTCGACAAGATGGTCGGCGAACTCACCGAGGACGAGCTCGTGCGCCTGCGCGCGGTCGTCGAGGGTGACTACACGGTCGAGGGTGACCTGCGGCGCGACGTGCGGCAGAACATCCAGCGGCTGATCGAGATCAACTGCTACCGGGGCTTCCGCCATCGTCGCGGGCTCCCCGTGCGGGGCCAGCGCACGCGCACCAACGCGCGCACGCGCCGAGGCTCGAAGCGCACCGTCGCCGGCAAGCGGCGTGTGGCGCGGAAGAAGTAAGGGAGCACTCGACATATGGGAGGCCGGCGCGGACGGCGACGCGAACGCAAATCGATCCCGCGGGGACGGGCGTACATCCGCTCGACGTTCAACAACACCCTGATCACCATGACGGACCCGAACGGGAACGTCGTGGCGTGGGGATCCGGCGGTACCGCGGGATTCCGTGGTTCGCGCAAGAGCACGCCGTACGCGGCGCAGCTCGCGGCCGAGGGCGCCGCGCAACAGGCGATCGAGAACGGGATGCGCGAGATCGAGGTCTACGTACGCGGGCCGGGCGCCGGCCGCGAGGCCGCCGTGCGCGCGCTGCAGGCCACCGGGCTCCGCGTCTCCTCGATCCGCGACACCACGCCGATCCCGCACAACGGCTGCCGCCAGCGGCGCCGGCCGCGGACGTAGGGGCGGGGAGCGACATGGCTCGATACACCGGCCCCCGGGTCAAGAAGGCACGACGCTACGGGGCGCCGATCTTCGCCAACGCGGCAGTGCTGCGCATGCGGCGGCAGGGCCCGCCCGGCGCGCGCCCGGCGCGGCGGCGCAAGATCTCCGACCGCGGCCTTCAGCTCATCGAGAAGCAGAAGGTCCGCTTCGCCTACGGGCTGATGGAGAAGCAGTTCCGCCGCTACTACGAGCGCGCTGCCTCGCGCCCCGGCGTGACCGGCGACAACCTCATGGCCTCGCTCGAGCGACGCCTCGACAACGTCGTGTACCGCATGGGCTTCGGGGGCACCCGGGCGCAGGCGCGCCAGCTGGTGACCCACGGCCTGATCGCCGTCAACGGCAAGAAGCTCGATGTCCCCAGCGCGGAGACCTCGATCGGTGACCGCGTGGGCTTCTCCGACCGCGGCAAGCGGTCGAAGTACATCGACATCGTCAAGGAAGACATCCAGGGGCGCGAAGTGCCTGGCTGGATCGAGGTCGACCGCGAGGCCTTGGAGGGCCGCGTGTCCGGTGCTCCGGGCACGGGCGACATCGAGCCGTACTTCAACCCCAGCGCCATCGTCGAGTACTACTCACGCTGAGCGATAGCTGAGCAAAGCAAGGGCGGCCGTACCCAGAGCACGGCCGCCACGACCACGCAGCGAGGTGTTCATTGGCTGCTGAACTGCAGAGCCCTGAGCTTCGGATCGAGGAGCAGGACTCCGACTACGTGAAGCTGGTGATGGAGCCGCTCGAGGCCGGCTTCGGCACCACCGTCGGCAACGCGCTGCGGCGCGTGCTGCTGTCGTCCCTGCCGGGCGCGGCGATCACGTCCGTACGCATCGAGGGCGTCGACCACGAGTTCTCCACCATCGACCACATGCAGGAGGACGTGACCGAGCTGCTGCTGAACCTCAAGGAGGTGCGCCTGCGCTCCTTCGCCGACCGGCCCGCGCGGCTGTTCCTGGAGGCCAGCGGCGAGACCGAGGTCCGTGCCGGCGACGTCCGCGCCACCGCGGACTACGAGGTCGTCAACCCCGACCTCCACGTCGCGACGCTCGACAACCCGGAGGCGTCGCTCGTCGTCGACCTCAACGTCGAGACCGGGCGCGGGTACACCCCGGCGGCGATGGCCGAGGGCCTGCCGATCGGCGTCATCCCGATCGACGCGCTGTTCACGCCTGTGCGGCGCGTCAACTACAACGTCTCGCACACGCGCGTGGGGCAGGACACGAACTACGACCGCCTGGAGCTCGAGGTGTGGACGGACGGCACCCTCACCGGCGAGCAGGCCATCTCGATGGCCGCGGACATCCTCCGCGACCAGCTGCAGCCGCTGCAGCTGCTGGGCCGCGTCGAGCCGGAGCCGGAGCGCGCCGCGACGGAGACCGCGCGCCCCTTCGACGGCTACGAGACGCCCATCGAGGAGCTGGAGCTCTCGGTGCGCGCCTATAACTGCCTCAAGCGCTCCGGGCTGACCACGGTCGGCGCGATCCTCGAGCGCTCCGAGGAGGAGTTGCTGGCGCTGCGCAACTTCGGCGAGAAGTCCTACGAGGAGCTGCGCGACAAGCTGGCCGAGCACGGCTTCCCGGCCCCGCGCGGAGACGCGCGACGACCGGCGGAGGCCGCCGCCGTGGCCGAGCCGGTCGCGGCCGGCGCCGCGGTGGCCAGCGAGGCGCCCGCGGCCGAGGAAGACGAGGACGGGGTGGGCTCGCTCGGGGCGGCGCTCATCCAGGCGCTGCGCGAGGCCGGCGAGGATCCCGCGGACCTCGTCGAGACCGAGTAGCGGCCGGGTACGGCAGGGACGGGTAGCGAGTCATGCGCCACAAGGTCGACGGCCGGAAGTTCGATATGCCCACCGCGCAGCGGATGGCGATGATGCGCAATCTCACCACCGACGTGCTGCGCTACGGCT
>DAOULE010000093.1:0-2662 GCA_034420575.1 Dehalococcoidia bacterium | reverse complement strand
AGCGCGAAGTACGAGCGGTAGATGATCCCGTGCGAGTCCAGGATGACGAGCAGGTCGGGGCGGCCGGATACGTCGAGAGGCACGAGGGCAGTATAGCGCCGGGTCAGACCTCGGCGGGCGTCCGCTCGGCCTGTTCGAGGGCTTCACGCACGTCGGCGAGCAGGCCCGGCGGGATGCCGTCGGCGTTGCAGCGCGGACACGTCGGCGTCTCGGGCGCGCCCATGTCGAACAGCCGCACGCGCCGGGGCCGGTCCGAGATGAGGATCCCGCACACGGTGTCGACGCGGCCCGTGAGGTAGAGCCGCGGCTCCAGCTCCTCGGCGCCCCGCAGCACCACCCAGTGCCAGTCGTCGGCGAGGTCGTCCATCGCCTTGCCGACGAAGCGCACGTCCGCCATCGCACCACCCGGTCCCGCGCGAGCCGTCCGAGGGGCTCGACCGGCATTCTATGGCGTCGAGGCCGCACGGACGCGCCTGCCGAACGTTCCGGCGATCATCGCTACACTGACGCCGTGCCCCGACCACGCACATCCGAAGGCCCGGGCCGCGGCGTGAGCGGCGGCCCTTCGTGACCACCTCGCCGATCCCGGCGGCGCGGATCACGCACGCGGGCATCGCCGAAGCCGTCCGCTCCGAGCCCGCCCCGGTGGTAGAGCCCGTGCGCCCCGGACCGGCCTCGCCCGCGGCAGCAGCAGCGCCGGACGGCGACCGTGGCGGCGGGTTCCAGCTCCGCACCTTCGAGTCGCTGGGCGACCGCGACTTCCGGTGGTTCTACCTCGCGCTGCTCGGCCAGATGGCCGCGATGAACATGCAGATGCTCGCGCGCGGCTACCTCGCGTTCGACCTCACCGGCTCGTTCGCGGCCCTCGGCGCGATCGGGCTCGCGAACGCCATCCCGATGCTCGCGCTCTCGCTCTACGGCGGCGTGATCGCCGACCGCCTCCCGAAGAAGCTGGTACTGCAGGTCGGGCAGGCCGTGAGCGCCCTCATCGCGCTGGGCGTCGCGATGCTGCTCGTTGCCGACCTGCTCACATTCGTGCACCTCCTCGCGGCCGGCGCGGCGCAGGGTGTCGTGATGGCGCTCATGATGCCGTCGAGGCAGTCGATCCTGCCCGAGGTGGTCGGGATGGAGCGGCTCATGAACGCCGTCTCGCTGCAGGCGGCGGGCATGAACCTGATGCGCCTCTCCGGCCCCGCCGCCGGTGGCTTCCTCATCGCGTGGGTCGGCGCCGAGGCGCTCTACTTCATCATGACCGCGATGTACCTCGTTGCCGTCACCGCGCTCGCGCCCGTGCGGCTGCGGCACGAGGGCGGCGGCCGGCCCGCGCGACCGCGGGGCAGCGGCGGCGCGCTCACCGAGGGCCTGCGCTATATCCGCGGCGACGCGACGATCCTGCTGCTGCTCACGATGACCTTCGTCATCTCGATCCTCGCGATGCCCTACCTGCTGATGCTCCCCGGATTCGTCGAGGAGATCTTCGGCGGCGGCCCGGAGGAGCTCGGCATCCTCATCTCGGTGGGCGGTGTCGGCTCGCTCGTCGGGGCGCTCACGCTCGCCTCGCTGCCCCCGAAGCGCCGAGGGCTGCTGTTGGTGACGAGCGGCCTGTTGATGGGGTTCGCGCTGATCGGCTTTTCGGCCTCGCCGTCGATCTGGATCGGCGGGGTGTTCATGTTCTTCGTCGGCGTCGGCAGCGCGGGGCGGCAGGCGCTGGGCAACGTGCTGCTGCAGACGTACACCGAGAACGCGTACCGGGGGCGCGTGATGTCGATCTACATGACGCAGATCAGCCTGATGTCGCTCGGCGCTTTTGTCATAGGGCTCGTCGCCGAGGCCGTGGGCGCGCAGTGGGCGCTGGGCGGGATGGCCGCGCTGCTCGTCGTCTTCAGCCTCGGCTTCCTCGCCTCCTCGCCCCTGCTGCGCCGGCTGGAGTGACGCGAGGCAACTACGACCGCACTACTGCGCCGTGTAGCCGCCGTCGACAGGCAGCGCGACGCCCGTGATGAACGAGGCCTCCTCGCTCACCAGGAACAGGATCGCGTTGGCGATCTCCTCCGGCTGCCCGAGCCGCCCGATGGGATGGCGTGCGGTCGTCGATTCGAGGCGGTCCGGGTCGTCCCACAGCGGCGCCGTGAGCGGCGTCTCCACGAAGCCGGGGTTCACGCAGTTCACGCGCACCCCTCGCGGCGCGTACTGCAGCGCGTACGCGCGGGTCAGCCCCACCACGCCGTGCTTCGACGCTGTGTACCCCGTACCGTCGTCGTTCGCGCCGGGGATGCCGATCAGCCCGAGGATCGAGGAGAGGCTGACGATGGAGCCGCCACCGAACGCCTCGATGAGCGGTGCGCCGTGCTTGAGGCCGTAGTAGACGCCGTTCAGGTTCACCTCGATGAGGTCGTCCCACGTGTGGTCGCGGCCGCCGATGCCGGCGTTGTTGACGAGGATGTGCAGCGCGCCGAGCTCCGCTGCGGTCGCCTCCAGCGCGTCGCGCACGCTCCCCTCGGCGCGGACGTTGAGCTCGCGGGCAACGGCCTGCCCGTCTGCTGCCTCGATCGTCTGGGCGGTCTCAAGTGCGCCGCCGAGGTTGAGGTCGGCGCACATCACGGCCGCGCCCTCGCGGGCGAGTGTCAGAGCCGTGGCGCGTCCGATGCCCGAGCCCGCGCCC
>DAOULE010000092.1:0-8615 GCA_034420575.1 Dehalococcoidia bacterium | reverse complement strand
ACCATGGCGATGGACCGCCAGGAGATGCTCGACATCATCTTCGACGGCATCGGCAAGGCGCTGCACGTCATCCCGTGGCCGTTCCTCTTCGAGTCAGAGGTGACACTCGGCGCGCCCGAGCTCGGCAAGTGGTTCCGCTACGCGCCGGACGAGGCGAAGAAGCTGCTGCAGGCCGCGGGGGCCGAGAACCTCGAGGTCAACAACAGCTACTACGCCTACACGAGCGGCCTGGAGCAGATGTCGGAGGTCTACCAGGCGCAGCTCGCCGAGGTCGGCATCAAGATGACCGGTGGCAAGGTGGACTACACCGAGTTCAACTCGCAGTGGGTCCCCAGCCAGCTGCCGGACATCTCGACGTCGGCGTGGGCCACCAGCGGCTACGACGGCGACAACTGGTTCCACGGCCAGGTCCACTCGCAGTCCCCGGGCAACCGGTGGCGGACGAACGACGCCGAGATCGACGCGTGGGCGGAGGCCCAGCAGATCGAGCTCGACCCTGCCGCCCGCTCGGAGCTGTGGCGCAAGATTTGGGACAAGGACCTGGACCAGATGTACCGCCCGACGATGCCGTGGGGCTTCACGATCGAGATCTACCAGCCGTGGGTCCGCGGCCTGCGGTTCACGGGCACCTCGCCCGGTGACAACAACTCGTACTACACGTGGGGCGACCAGGTGCACACGGCCTGGATCGACCCGGACGTGGAGGGCCGCTCCGGCTAGCAGTCCTCGACGGCGTGACGAACCTGAGGGGCGGCCATGCGGCCGCCCCTCTTGCGTGCCCGGCGGCTGCAGCGGCGGTCCAGACACGCCAGCTTGCCCGTACCGCGGGACCTCACTCGTCCGGGTTAGTCATAACGTATGTTGTATAGTCGCCGTGGGCGGGGGTGTAGGCCTCCGCGACCAGGAAAAGGCCGATGAGCAGACCTGGAGAGGAGGTTCTCGCATGGCCCTGGACCAGGAACACAGCATGCATGGATGGTGGGCGCGATCGGTAGGCAGGCGAGCCCTCCTGCGAGGAGGGCTCGTCGGTGGCGCCGGGCTTGCCGCCGCGGCCCTGGTCGGCTGCGGTGGCGGCGACGACGATGACGATGAGGCCGCAACACAGACCACGACGTCGGGCACCAGTACGGCTGCGAGTTCGAGCGGCGCCACCTCGACTACAACCACGGACTCGTCGGCCACCGATGGCGGCGGCGACGATGGCGCCGATAGCGCGGCGGAAGTCGAGACGCTCGGCAAGCTCGTCCAGGATCCGGCGCTGCCGTACCCGTACAACTTCCCCGAGCCGAACACGACCCCCGTCGCGGGCGGAATCATGAAGGTGGCGGCGACCTGGAACTTCCAGTCGATCGACCCCATCGACTCGGCGGCAGGCGGGACGGTCACGATCCCGAACATGGTCTACAACCGCCTGATCGGCTTCAAGCGCGGCCCCGGCGCGGACGTGTTCCAGCCGGAGCTGGAACCCGAGCTCGCCGCCTCGTGGGAGCGCTCGCCGGACGGCCTGACGTTCACGTTCCAGATCCAGCCGGGCGTGACCTGGCAGAACGTGGCGCCGCTGAATGGCCGCCCCTTCACGGCCGATGATGCCCGGTTCGCCCTCGACCGCTACGCGAACGAGGGCGTGCACAAGGCGTACTACGCCAACGCCGCCAGCATTGAGGCGCCGGACGACAGCACGCTGAAGGTCAACATGGCGAAGGCGACGGCGGACTTCCTCAACCCGCTGGCGAGCAACAAGCAGACGATCTTCCCGAAGGAACTCGTTGACGACGGGAGCATCGAGACTGCTGCCGTCGGCACCGGTCCGATGATCCTGACGGGCCTGGAGCTGGGTCAGAACGTCGAGTTCGACAAGAACCCGGACTTCTGGGAGAGGGAAGTACTCCTGGACGGGTTCGAGTTCCTGCTGATGCCGGACCACGTGGCCCGGCTGGCGCAGTTCCGCGTCGGGAACATCGACTACGCGTACTCGCTGGTCTCGAGCGTGCGTGACCTCAACGAGGTGCTGCAGACGAACCCCGACGTCCAGGTGAACTTCATCCCGGTGACGTACAACGGGCTCAGCCTGGGGATGAACCTCACGCTGCCGAAGTACCAGGACGTGCGCGTGCGTCGCGCGCTCTCCCTGGCGATCGACCGCCAGGAAATCCTCGACATCGTCTACGACGGCCTCGGCAAGGCGCTCAACACCATCCCGTGGCCGTTCCTCTTCGACGAGGAGGCGACGATCGAGTCGGGGCTCGCCGGCAACTGGCTCCGCTATGACCCGGACGAGGCGGTGAAGCTGTTGCAGGCCGCCGGGGCCGAGGACCTGGAGATCATCAACAGCTACTACGCCTACACCAAGGGCTTCGAGCAGCACACGGAGGTGATCCAGGCGCAGCTCCAGAAGGCCGGCATCAAGATGGGCGGCGGCAAGGTGGACTACACCGAGTTCAACTCGCAGTGGGTCCCCTCGAAGCTCCCGGACGTCTCTACCTCCGCCTGGAGCACCAGCGGCTACGATGCCGACAACTGGTTCCACGGCCAGGTCCACTCGCAGTCGCCGGGCAACCGCTGGCGGATCAACGACGCCGAGATCGACGAGTGGGCGGAGGCCCAGCAGATCGAGCTCGACCCCGAGGCCCGCAAGGCAATCTGGCAGAAGATCTGGGACAAGGACGCCGACCAGTCATACCGGCCGACGATCCCGTCCGGCTTCTGGCTGGAGGTCTACCAGCCGTGGATGCGCGGGATCCGCTTCACGGGCACGGCCCCGGGCGACAACAACTCGTACTACACGTGGGGCGACCAGGTGCAGTCGGCATGGATCGACCCGAACGTGGAGGGCCGCAGCTAGCAGCCATCGACGGCGTGACGAACCTGAGGGGCGGCTCCGGGCCGCCCCTCTTGCGTGTCTGCGATGGTCCCTGGACTGCCGCCTTGCAGCGTCGGATTGGTCGGGGAGGCCGGATTTGAACCGGCGACCTCCTGACCCCCAGTCAGGTGCGCTACCAAACTACGCCACTCCCCGACGCGGCGACCCGTCGATGGTAGCAGGCGCCTCGCGGGCGGGCGACGGGGCGCGTACCGCCCTCGGCTACGCGAGCCCGGCGCTGCGTGCGCCGGCGATGAGCACCCCGCCCGTCGCCGCGATGGCGACGTACTGCGCCACGACCGCGCGCCGTAGCTGCAGCGTGAGGTGCGCGTGCAGCAGCCCTGTCGCCAGGTAGAAGGCGAGCAGCAGCGCGAGGGCGCCGAGGTACCCGTCGAGCGGCACGTAGTGCAGCGCCCAGCGCAACTGCGTCACGACCAGCGCCACGACGCCGGCGAAGGCCACCGTGTCGGAGGGGTCGGCGTGCCCGTCGCGCAGCAGCTCCACGGCCAGCAGCCAGGCCGCGAGCGCGACCGCCGCGAGGGCGGGCGCGAGCGCGAGGTCGAAGACGTAGGTGAGCGAGAACAGCGCGAACACGGTGACGTAGACGCCCGCGCTCGCCACCGGGCGCGCGAACGCCAGCCATGGCTCGTACGGCCGCACGGCGTGGATCTGCGCCACGAGGACCACGCCGAAGCCGAGGCCCGCGGCGAGACCGGCGGGCAGCGCCCACCAGCCTCGCACCATGTCCTCGAGCAGCACCGGGATCGCCAGCGCGTAGAGGGCCGGCAGCACGACCTGCAGCGTGGGGTCGATGCCGAGCGCGACCGAGTCCGAGCGTGCGAGCCGCAGCACGCGGTCCGCGCCCACCGCCGCGACCCCGGCCGCGAAGAGCGCCAGCCACGCGGGTGTCGGCTCGATGAGCAGGTACATCAGGAACGAGAGCGTCACGACGAACGTGAGCACACCCTCGGGCACGTCGACGATGGGGACCGGGGTGCGCGGCATCGGGTCGGTGACGAACCCCGCCGGCGACTCCTCGGCGGTGTCGAGACTGGCGCCCGGGTCTTCGAGGGAGGGGGTCGCGGCCGGGGGCGTGTCGGGTTCGGCTGGTTCGGTCGGGTTGGTCACTTCACCGGCAAGGACGCGAGCTGGGGCTCCGCCTCGCCGAACATCTCTGCGGCGTTGCGGTACCAGATGCGGTCCGCCTCCTCCTCGGTCAGTTCGAGCTTCGCCATGATCTCGCGGAGGCTCTCGACGTGTGGGCCGATCTCGTGGTCGCCGCAGTCGGAGCCCCAGACGAGCTTCTCGACGCCGATCTCCTTGCCGATCAGCCCGCGCTCGTAGGCGTGGCGCTCGATGGTGTCGCCGCCGGAGAGGTCGAACACCACGTTGTGCCGCCAGCGGGCCACCGAGGAGGCCTCGTCGTAGTTGCCGGTGCCGCCCATGTGCGCGCCGATGATCGGCAGGTCGGGGAAGTTGTTGGCGATGGTGTCGAGGTGGAACGGGCGCATCCGCATCGCCGAGACGTCGCGAGGCATGCGGCCGCGGAACTCGCGCCAGCGCATGAGCGACTCGGCGGCCTGCGGGTCGCGCCGGGGGTGCGTGATCGAGTAGTCGACGCCGCCGCCGATGACGCCGCAGTGGAAGAGGACCGGCATCCGCAGGTCTTCGGCCTCCTGGTACATGTGGAAGTAGCTGTGGTCGTCGTAGGGGAGGCGCGAGCCGATGATCTTGAGGCCGCGGTAGCCCATCCCGTGGAGCTGCGTGACGCGCCCGCGTGGTGTGTCGTCCACCATGATGTGGGCGACGGGGACCATCAGGTCCTCGTGGCGGCGCAGGTACTCCAGCGCCTCCTCGTGGGTGGGACCGAACTCCGGCCGCCCGCCCGAGAGCACCGAGGCGCGGACCACGCCGGCGGCGCGCAGCGCGTCGGCGCGGCTGTCGATCGCCGCCGTGTGGTCGTTGTCGTCGGGGTTCTCCCAGTTGCGCGGGAAGTGGCAGTGGACGTCCCAGATCACCGTGTGGAGCCCCCTCGACGTGTCCTGAATGCGGTCATTCGAGGGTAGCTCACGGCCGACGTACGGTCTGGACGGCGCGGACGTCGAAGCCCATCCGCTCCCAGAACGCGAGCGCGGGCGTGTTGAGCGACAGCACCGAGGCCTCCACCAGTGCGACGCCCTCGGCGCGCTGCCGCTCGAGCCACGCCTCGACGGCCCCGCGGCCCACGCCGCGTCGCCGGAACGGCGGCGCGACGTAGCACTCGATGACCTCGCCGACCATGCGGTCCTCCTCGGGCCAGTCGGGCACGATGCGCGAGATCAGGAAGCCCGCCCGTTCGGCGGCGGCCACGATCCACTCGATGCGCTGGCCGCCCGGGTCCTCCTCGAACGCAAGCGCGTACTCCTCGGGCCTCGGCGCCGGATCCCACGGGAGCTCGTAGGCATCGAGCTCGTGCAGGTAGTCGGCGAGCATCGCCAGGAAGTCTGTCTGCTCGCCGGCGGCGACCAGCTGGAGCTCCACGGCCGTCATGTGCGTGTCCCGGCCGTCGCCGGCTCGCGCGCGGGCGCCGCGCCCGGTTGCGAGGTGGCGAGGAGGCGCAGCAGCAGCTCGATGGAGTGCAGCCAGTCCTCGCCGAGGCGGTCGCGAACCACGCGCAGTTGCGTGCGGCCCACCTCGATCGCCGCGGGGAGGGCGGGCAGGCTGCGACGGCTGAACGGGCTGTCCTCGGCGGCGCCGACGACGATCACGTCGCCCTCCATGCGGATCGCCGTGATGCGCGCCGCGCCCGCCGCCAGGCGGATACGCACCAGCCCGAGCAGCTGCTCGAGCGGGGGCGGCGGCGCGCCGAAGCGATCGTCGACCTCCGCGCGCAGGTCGGCGGCGGCTTCGAGCGAGCGCAGCCCGGCGATGCGCTGGTAGAGCGCCACGCGCGCCTCGATGTCCTCCATGTACGACTCGGGGATGTACGCGGTCACCGGCAGGTCGACCGAGACGGGCGGCGGCGCGGCTGCCGGGGGTTCGCCGTCGTGCGCGGCGCGCTGCTCGGCGACGGCCTCGGCGAGCATCTGCGTGTAGAGGTCGAAGCCGACGGAGGCGATCTGGCCGCTCTGCTCCGCGCCGAGCAGGTTGCCCGCGCCGCGGATCTCGAGGTCGCGCAGCGCCACCTGGAAGCCCGCGCCCAGCTCGGTCGCCTCGAAGATCGTGGCGAGGCGCTGCTGCTGCACCTCGCTGAGCACGCGGTCGCGGCGGTGCAGGAGGTAGGCGTGCGCCTGCTGTGCGCCGCGCCCGACGCGCCCCCGGAGCTGGTAGAGCTGCGCCATACCGAGTAGCTCGGCACGGTCGATGATCAACGTGTTCACGTTCGGGATGTCGATGCCGGACTCGATGATCGTCGTGCAGACCAGCACGTCCGCCTCGCCGGCCGAGAAGCGCTCCATCACGCGCCTGAGCACGGCCTTCGGCATCTGGCCGTGGCCGACGATCACGCGCGCCTCCGGCGCGAGCGCGCGCACCTGCTCCGCGACGCGGTCGATGGTGTGGACGCGGTTGTGCACGAGGTAGATCTGGCCGCCGCGCTCGAGCTCGTTGAGGATCGCGTCGCGGACCAGCGCGTCGTCCCACTCGGCGACGAACGTCTGGACCGGCAGGCGGTCCTCGGGCGCCGTGTCCATCGGCGACATGTCGCGGATGCCGGCCAGCGACATGTGCAGCGTGCGAGGGATCGGCGTCGCCGACAGCGTGAGCACGTCGACCTCCAGCCGCATCCGCTTGAGCCGCTCCTTGTGCGCCACGCCGAAGCGCTGCTCCTCGTCGATGACGACGAGCCCGAGGTTCGCGAACTCGATGCCCACCTGCAGCAGCCGGTGCGTGCCGATCACTACGTCCACCTCGCCCGAGCGCAGGCCCGAGGCGACCTCGCGCGCCTCGGCGTCCGTGCGGAACCGCGAGAGCACCTCGATGCGCACCGGGAACGGCGCGAGCCGCTCGCGGAAGGTGCGCTCGTGCTGCTGCGCGAGCACGGTGGTCGGCACCAGGACGGCGACCTGGTAGCCGTCCTGCACGGCCTTGAAGGCGGCGCGCACGGCGACCTCGGTCTTCCCGAACCCGACATCGCCGAGGACGATGCGGTCCATGGGCCGGACGGCCTCCATGTCCTCCTTGACCGCGGTGATCGCGGCCGACTGGTCGGCGGTCTCCTCGTACGGGAATGCCGCCTCCATCTCGCGCTGCCACTCGGTGTCCGCGCCGAACGCGTGGCCTCGCAACAGCTGGCGGGCGGCGTAGAGCCGCAGCAGGTCGGCGGCGACGTCTCCCACGGCTTCGCGCACCCTCGCGCGCGTGCGCGCCCACTCCTGCGTGCCGAGCCGCGTGAGCCGCGGGATGTGGCCCGAGGAGGCCACGTAGCGCGTGATGCGGTCGACCTGCTCGATCGGCACGTAGAGGCGGTCGTCGCCGGCGTAGTTGAGCTGGATGTAGTCGCGCTGCTCGTCACCGACGGCACGACGCACGATGCCGGCGAAGCGCGCGATGCCGTGCTCCGAGTGCACGGCGAAGTCGCCCGGCGAGACCTCGGCGAGGAACTGCGCGCGGTGCGACGCCGACTGTCGCAGCGCGCGGCGCTTGCGTACGAATCCCATCAACTCCGCGTCCGTCGCGAGCGACACGCGCCCCTCGGGCGTCTCGATCCGCCACCCGCCCGGCAGCGAGCCCTGCACGAGCGCAAGCGACCCGCCCTCGGGCGGCGCGTCGAGGCGGTCGAGGACCGCCGTGTCGAGGCCCGCCTCGCCGAGCAGTTCGCCGAAGCGCTGCGCCTGCTGCGTCAGCACGACGATGCGGTCGCCGCGCGGCACGCTGCGCACGAGCTCCCTCGCAGCGGCCTGGAGCCGCCCCGCATAAGCGTCGTGCGGCGAGAACGGGACGCGGTAGCCGTCGCGCTCCCGGCCCGTCGCCCAGCGTTCGAGGTCGGCGCGCGGGGCCCGCTGGTCGAGCTCGCGGATGAGCGCCTGCTCCTCGAGGTGGGGAAGCGGCGCCTCCGGCCCGAGGTCCCCCACGGCGACAAGCTGGTCGCGGCGCTCGGCGGCCAGCGCGTCCTGCTCGGCGGCGGCCGCGAAGACAGAGTCGGGCTCGTCGACGATCACGAGCGCGTTGGGCCCGAGGTGGTCGAGCAGCGTCGACTGGGCCGCGAGCGGGCCGTAGCGAGCGGGCGCAGGCAGCTCGCCGCGACGGAGCGCCGCCAGCTCCTCGGCGGCGAGGTCGTCGAGAGCGCGGCGTCGCGCGGGCTCCAGGTGGCTGGCCAGCTCGCTCAGCGCCTCGCGGCCCGGGAACCACTCCCCGGCCGGGCCGATGTGTACGGCCTCGGTCTGCTCGATCGTGCGCTGCGTGTCGGCGTCGAAGCGGCGGATCGACTCGACCTCATCGCCGAAGAGCTCGATGCGGACGGGCGTGGGCTCGGTGGGCGGGAACACGTCGACGAGGCCGCCGCGCCGCGCGGCCTGGCCCGGCTGCTCGACGAGCGGGCCCACCTCGTACCCCGCGCCGACGAGGCGCATCGCGAGGTCCTCGAGGGTGACGCGGTCGCCGACGGCGACGCGCGCCGGGCCCGCACCGAGGTCGGCGGGCCGGGCGGTGGGGCCGGTCACGGCGGCGGCCGAAGCGACCACGAGCGGCGGCGGTCCACTGCCGCCGGCGCGTGCGAGGCGGTTCAGCACATCGAGGCGGCGCTGCGTGACATCGGTCGGCGCGTCCTCGCGCGCGT
>DAOULE010000091.1:0-11455 GCA_034420575.1 Dehalococcoidia bacterium | reverse complement strand
TACTACTCCTCCGGCCACGCCGGCGACGACGCCGAGGCGCGGCTGGAAGAGGTCAACGCGGCCTACGACCTGCTCTCCAGGCCCTCGCGGCGGCGCAGCCTCGACCGGGCGCGGGCGCGGGACGGCGCAGCGACGGCCGAGGCCGAGCCCGAGGACCGTGAGCCGTTCGCGATGAGCATGCCTCCGCGGCGCGAGGAGAAGTTCCGGTACGAGCTGGTGGGCGAGAACCGCGGGCACCGCCGGACGCTGCAGCGCATGCTGCTGATGTATGGGCCGCTCACGCTGGGCGCGCTCGCGCTCTTCCTGGTGCCGCTGCTCAGCCTCCTGGACGGCACGATCGGGGCGATCCTCCCGCTCACGATCATCGGGGTGGTGGTGGTGGCGCTCGCCTTCCAGGCCACGATGGCCCTGCGCGACCTGCGCTCCGAGCCGCTGTTCACACGCGGGGAGATCCAGCGCGCGTGGACCAAGGGCGGGCTCCTGTGGTTCTTCCGCTCGCACTTCGTGATGGTGAACCGCCAGGTCTTCGTCGTGCCGCCTGAGATGTGGGTCCGCGTCGGCGAGGGCGAGCTGGTTGAGGCGCACCACTGGCCGCACACCCGCACCGTGATCCGGATGATCCTGCTGCACGGCAGCGACGAGGAACTCGACGCCCTCGACCCCGACACGCCCACCGTCCCACTCTGATGCCCGGTCGCGTCGCGGCGGTGCTGATTCCCGCGGTCGACTGGGAAGTCGTACCTTCCGTCTGCGGCGTCGAGCTTGAGGTGCGGCCGCGGCCCACGTACTGCCCCTGAGTCCGGCACCGCATTGACGTCTGTCGTACGTGTGTTCTATAACGAGGCTCCTACCACCAAGCGAGGAGTCCGCACCCATGAGCGAGTCGCCAGCCGGTGCGCCGGCGCTTGCGTACCAGCCGCGCGTCGCCGAGATGCCGGCCACGGACCGGCCGCGCGAGCGGCTCGAACGGCTGGGCGCGCAGGCGCTGACCAGCGCGGAGCTGCTCGCGATCCTGCTCCGCACCGGCACCGCCGAGGAGGGCGTGCTCCAGCTCGCCTCGCGCCTGCTGCAGGACCACGGGGGCCTGCGCGGGCTTGCCGGAGCTGACCTCCCGACGCTCGCAAGCTCGCGTGGCGTGCGCATCGCCAAGGCCACCACCATCGCCGCCGCGTTCGAGCTCGGCCGCCGCCTCGCCCTCGAGGGTGACGACCTGCGCCCGCGCGTCGAGGGGCCGAAGGACATCGCGCGGTTGCTGCAGACGGAGCTGGAGCTCCTGCCGCAGGAAGAGCTGCGCGTGCTGGTGCTGGACACCAAGCACCACCTGCTGGGCGCGTCGATGGTGTACCGGGGCTCGCTGAACAGCACGCCGGGGCGCGTCGCCGAGATCTTCCGCGAGGCGGTGCGCCGCAATGCGTGGGCGGTGGCCGTGGCGCACAACCACCCCTCAGGCGACCCGTCACCCAGCGTCACCGACGTCGAGTTCACACGCGACCTTGTCGAGGCGGGCGACCTGCTGGGCATCGAGGTGCTCGACCACGTCATCTTCGGGCGCGGCGCGTACGTGTCCATGCGGGACCGCGGCCTGGGGTTCGGCTAGGTTCCCGCGTCGGACTGTGCACCGTGCTACTATCGAAGTGCGGCGGCCCGCGGCGCCTCGGGGCACCCATGCACTGGCTCGACCTGATTATCGTTGCCGTCATTTCGTGGCTGACGTACCGCGCCTTCACAATCGGACTCATCCGCGAGGTAGTCACCACCGTCGCGGTGGTCCTCGGCGCCGTGCTGGCCGGTCACTTCTACAGCGAGCTCTCGGCTGACATCGCCTTCGCCATCGAGGATGAAACGTGGCGCGACTTCGTCGCCTTCGCCTCGATCTTCATCGGCGCCATCGTCATCGGGCAGGTCGGAGCGTCGCTGCTGCGACGCGCCGCGTCCGTGCTCCTCCTCGGCTGGGTGGACCGCGTCGGTGGCGCGGCGTTCGGCTTCGCGCAGGGGTTCCTGCTTGTCGAGGTTGCGCTGTTCGCGAGCATCACCTTCCCGGTCTCCTCGGCGGTGGATGCCGCGATCGAGGCGTCACTGCTGGCGCCCGTGTTCATCGACACCATTCCCGTGCTGCTCGAGTTCCTGCCGGACGAGTTCACCTCCGCCGTGGAGGGGCTGGCGACGTAGCCCGCGGCATGCGGCCCCCGTCCCGAGGCCGCCTCGATGTGACCGCGCCCGGCCGAATCCACTACACTGCGCCGCGACGGGAGAGCCCACGCGAGTGTCGATCCACCGCCAGGCGCTGGTCCTCAATCAGAACTACGAGCCGCTCAACGTCTGCGGCGTACGCCGCGCCGTGGTCCTCGTCTTCGGTGGCAAGGCCGACCTGATCGAGACCGGCGACCTCTCCATCCGCGGCGTGGACCGCGAGTACCCGACGCCCTCCGTGATCCGCCTGCGCCACTCGGTGCGTCGACCCCTGCCACAGGTGCGGCTCACCCGCCGCGAGGTCTTCGCGCGCGACCGCCAGCAGTGCCAGTACTGCGGCAAGCACGGCCACGACCTCACGCTGGACCACGTCATGCCGCGCCACCGCGGCGGGGCGCACGAGTGGGAGAACCTGGTCACCGCCTGCCGCACCTGCAACCACCGCAAGGGCGGCCGCACCCCGCGCGAGGCGCGGATGCGGCTGATGACACAGCCGGTGAAGCCTCGCGTCACCGTGGCGCAGCTCTTCGCCCACCACCTCAAGAGCTACGCCGAGTGGCGGCCGTTCCTGCTCGGCTGGCTGGACCGCGAGAGCCAGCTCGCGCTCTCCGGCTAGGCGCCCCGCACCTCATCACCTCGACGCACACGGCCGTGGCGCGACGCGCCGGGCCACGGCTCGGGATTCGGAGGTCCGCATGACGTTCTGGGACGGGAAGGTGGCCGTGGTCACCGGCGGAGGCGGCGGCATCGGCCGCGCCAGCGCGCTGCTCTTCGTTGAGCGTGGCGCGCGCGTCGTCGTAGCCGACCTCAAGGAGGACGGCGGCCACGAGACGGTCGAGCTGGCGGGCGGCGCGGACCACGCCACCTTCGTGCGCGCCGACACCACCTCGGTCGACGATGTCGCGGCGCTCATGGACGCAGCCGCCGGCGCGTACGGGCGGATCGACGCGCTGATCAACAACGCGGCGATCATCGAGCGCTTCGACCGCATCGAGGACGAGCCGGTGGAGCGCTTCCGGCGCGTGATCGACATCAACCTGAACGGGCTCTTCATCTGCTCGAAGGCGGCGATCCCACACCTGCGCGCGCAGGGCGGCGGCGTGATCGTGAACATGTCGTCGATGGGCGCCGTGGGCGGGGCGAACATCCTCGCCTACTCCTCGGCGAAGGCAGGGGTGCTCGCGCTCACGCGTGGGCTCTCGCAGCAGCTCGCGGCCGACGGCATCCGCGTCAACGCGATCATGCCGGGGCTCGTCGAGACGCCGATGACCGTAGACGGCCCCGCGATCGCGCGGGCGCGGCGCGAGGACCTGCCGGTGTTCGCGCCGGAGGAGATGGCGCGCGCCGTCGCCTACGCGGCGGAGCACGAGGAGCTGACGGGGGCGTGCCTCCAGTACATGCACGCGCCGGACGGCCCGCGCTTCGCGCGCATGGAGCCGTGGACGTGGGAGCCGCTGGAGCTGTAGTCGCGCTACACTGCGCGTCCGGCTACCGTGACCGCGACGCGCCACGGCGCCGGCACGTGATCACATCGAGCAAGCGATAGGGGGTCCGCCATGGACTGGGGCGACAGCCCGGAGCAGGCAGCATTCAGGGAGCAGGTCCGCACGTTCGTGCAGGAGCGCCTGCCGGAGCACTACCGCCGCAAGGCCGAGGGCGCGCCCGACGAGTCCTGGAGCGGCGGCTGGGCGACGGACCGCGCCGGCGAGGGCGAGGCCCACGACGCCGCAGTCGACTGGGCCCACGCGCTCTCCGAGCAGGGCTGGATCGCGCCGCACTGGCCGAAGGAGTTCGGCGGCGGCGGGCTGTCGTCGATGGAGCAGTTCATCTTCAACGCGGAGCTTGCCGACATGGGCGCCCCCTCGGGCGTCGGCGGTTCCGGAGTCTCGATGCTGGGGCCGACGCTGATCGCGCACGGCTCCGACGAGCAGAAGGAGCAGTACCTCTCCGAGATCCTCACCGGCGAGGTGTCGTGGGCGCAGGGCTACTCCGAGCCGGGCGCCGGCTCGGACCTCGGCTCGCTGCAGACGCGCGCCGTGCGCGACGGTGACGAGTACGTGGTCAATGGCCAGAAGATCTGGACCTCCGGCGCGCACAACGCCGACAAGATCTTCGCGCTGGTCCGCACCGACCCGGACGCGCCGAAGCACCGCGGCATCTCGTTCCTGCTGATCGACGACATCCACACCGAGGGCCTCTCGGTGCGGCCGCTGGTCAACATGTCGTGGAAGCACGGCTTCAACGAGACGTTCTTCGAGAACGTGCGGGTGCCGGTCAACATCGTGGGCGAGGAGAACCGCGGCTGGTACGTCGGCATGACGCTGCTCGACTTCGAGCGCTCCAACATCAGCGGCGCGATCGCCTCCCGCAAGGAGCTGGACCAGCTCATCGGCTACCTCAACAGCGAGGAGGGCCAGGAGCGCACGCAGATGCGGCCCGGCGTCCGGACGGCGATCACGGACCGCTACATCGAGTCCGAGGTCGGGTTCAACTTCTCGTTCCGCATCGTCTCGATGCAGAACGCGGGGATCATCCCGAACTACGAGGCGTCGACGTCGAAGCTGTTCATGTCGGAGCTGGTGCAGACCACGGCTCGGACGGCGACGAAGGCGCTGGGGCTGCACGCCAACGTGTGGGCCGAGGACTCGAAGTGGACGCCGATGTACGCGTACTTCACGCACCGCTACGTGACGACGATCCCGAACACGATCGGCGGCGGGACATCGGAGATCCAGCGCAACATCATCGCCACCCGCGGCCTCGGGCTGCCTCGCGGCTAGCACCGGGCACGCCCCGCGCTCGGGGCGCGGCGACGCACAACGACCGGGGGCGGCTGGGCCGCCCCCGGCGCGCGTAGACTCTGCGCACGCCAACTATCACGCACAGGAGCGATCGACATGTTGCCGGAGCAGCGCATCCCGACTCACCCCGGCGAGATCCTGGCCGAGGAGTTCCTGAAGCCACTCGAACTCACGCAGGTGGCGCTCGCGGATCACATCGGCGTGCCGGTGCAGCGGGTGAACGAGATCGTCCGCGGGAAGCGGGGCATCACAGCGGAGACTGCCTGGCTGCTCTCCGGGGCCTTCGCAACCACGCCGGACTTCTGGATCAACCTCCAGACGAGCTATGACCTCGCCACGAGGCGGCCCGAGCGGCAGGTGGAGCCGCTGGGCCTCGGCAGGTAGCTCCACCGAGCCACGCTGCCCGGGGCACGGCGATACCCGGCCGGTCGCGGTGGGTTAGTGCAGCTCGTCCGACTCGTGGTCGTAGACCCACGCGACGTACTGCATCCCGGCAGCCTCGCGGGCGGCGAGGAGGGCCTGCAGGCAAGCGGCCGCTGAGCCCCAGCCGTGCTCGTTGACCGCCTCGACAATGCGCTTGCCGCGCGCGGAGGCGATCGGGAGGGCGCGCTCCATCTCCTCGCCCAGGCTCTCCCACATCTCCGGCGGGTGCTCGAACTCGAACCGCGCGTACTGGAGCGAGGCGAACTGGTTGCCGAGCGTGCCGTCGCGCGTCCACTCGCCCGGAGGAGCGCGCAGGATCTCCTTGAGTGCGGCGTGGCGCTGCTCGACCTCCCACTCGCGGTCGAGGTTGAGATCCGCGATGGCCGACTCGGCCTCGGGCGCCATCACCACCTCGCGCAGCATCGTGCGCACCGGGCCGGCGCCGCGCGCGGCCTGCCGGCCGCGGGGCCGCCGCACCTCCGGGTAGCGGTCGAGGCGCTGGCGGACGTGCTGCAGCGCGACCGCGAGCACGTGGGGGATGGCGTGCGTGGGCAGGTTCTCATGGACCTCGATCTGCACGTCGTCCTCGTCCTCGGCCCAGCGCACGTTGGAGAACGAGTCGCCCTCGAAGCCCTCGATGACGAGCTCGCGCTCGGCCTCGTCGCGCACGCGCGCGCTGAGCTCCTCGTAGAGCCCGTCCAGTGCATCCCCGATGTCGCGGCCGTTGACGTTCATGCCTGCTTCCTCCGTGTTGCCCCCACCGTCCGCCGTTCGAGGTCGAGCGGCTGGCAGGCGATGCAGAAGTTGGTCTCGCGCCCGCCGCTGACGCGGCCCCGGATCTCCCTCTCGCAGCGCGGGCACGCCTCCCCGGTCCGTCGATGGACGCGGAGGTGCTCGCGCCACTCCTCCTTGCGTTGTTTCAGCCCGTCGGCGACCTGCGCGTCCAGGATGGGCTGCGACCACTCGAAGACGCGGCGCATCGCCCGGTACAGCTCGCGACGGCCGTCGTCATCGAGCGTAGCGCCCCGCCGGTGCGGGTGGAATCCCGCCTCCCACAGGATCTCGTCGGAGTAGGCGTTGCCGATGCCCGCGATGAACTGCTGGTTGGTCAGCGTGTTCTTGAGCTGCCCGCTGCGCCGCCGCATCCGCACGACGAACTCGTCCTCCTCGATCGCCAGGGCGTCCGGCCCCAGCTCACCGAGCTGGGGCACCGTGTCGAGGTCGTCGAGGGGCACGAGGTACCAGCGGCCCATCCGCCGCTCGTCCGCGTAGCGCAACTCGTGGCCGTCGGCGAACGAGAGCACGACGGCGGGCGCGGGGGTGCGCCTCTCGTCGGGCTGCGCCCAGTGGAAGCGGCCGGTCAGCATCGGGTTGATGACGAGCACGCGCGCGTCGTCGCTGGTCAGCAGCAGGAACTTGCCGAGCCGCCGCACGTCGACGAAGGCGTGCCCAGCGATGGTCTCGAGGTCCGCCAGGCCGGTGCGCACCAGCCACGGCTGCCGCGCGTCGACGGCCGTGACGGCGTTGCCCGCCAGCTGCGGCGCGAGGAACCCGCGGATCGCCTCGAGGTCCGGTATCTCGGGCATGGCGCTCAGGCCTCGGCCGGGGAGTCGGGCGTCGCCCAGCGAGGGTAGGAGCCGAGGACGCGCAGCCACTGGGCCTGCGCCTCCGTCGCCGCCAGCGCCTCGGCCACGGGGCCGTCTCGGCGGTGGCCCTGCAGGTCGAGGAGGAAGACGTACGTGCCCAGCGCGATGCGCGTCGGCCGCGACTCGATGTGCGTGAGGTTCAGGCCCCGGTCGGCGAACTCCTGCATCACCGAGACCAGCGTACCGGGCCGGTCATGCGCCGTCGTGAAGGCGATCGAGGTCTTGTCGTCGCCCGTGGGCTCGTGGTCGTAGGGCGCGAGCACGACGAAGCGCGTCAGGTTGCCGGTCTCGTCGGCGATGTCGTCGGCGAGCACGGCGGCGCCGTAGATCGAGGCCGCCCGCGCCGTGCTCACGGCCAGCGCGCCGGGCTCCGCCAGGGCCGACTCGATGGCCGCGGCGGTCGAGAGCGCGGCCTCCGGGCGCGCGGCGGGGGCGAGCTGGGCGAGCGTCTCGCGGCACTGCGCGAGCGCCTGCGGGTGCGAGTAGACGACGGTCGCCGCCGCCGGGTCGGTACCCTCCGCCGCGACCAGCGCGTGGCGGATCGGCAGCACCGTCTCGCCGTAGATGCGGAGGCCGAAGTCGGCGCGCAGCAGCATGTCCACGGTCTCGCGCACCGACCCCTCGATCGAGTTCTCGATGGCGCAGACCGCCACGTCGGCCTCGCCGTCGTGGACGGCGCGCGTGGCGGCGGCGACGCTCGCGACGGGGAGCAGCTCGGCGTCCGGGTCGTAGCCGACCGCGGCGGCCTCGGTGTTGGTGCCCCGGGGCCCGAGGTACGCGAGGCGCACCATCAGAGCACCTCGTCGATCTCGCGCAGCGGCTCGTCGGGGCTGCGCACCAGCTCGCGCATGGCGGGCTCGGATTCCTGCCCGATGACCGCGATGATCTCGTCGCCCGCCTGCAGCACCGTGTCGCCGTCCGGCGCACGCGACTGATCACCGCTGACGACGAGCGAGATCACGGCGTCGTCCGGCAGGTCGAGGTCGCGCAGCGCCACGCCGGCCGCGCGCGACCGCGGCTGCACGTGCAGGTCGACGACCTCGAGGCCGGAGGCGCGCAACTGCAGCAGCGGGATGAACGAGTGCGCCGGCAGGTCCGCCTCGATCTGCGCCAGCACGGCGGACGCCGCCGACACCGTCGACTCGATGCCGAGGGTCTGGAAGAGCCGCTCGTTGCGGGGGTTGTTGACGCGCGCGATGGTGCGCGATACGCCGAAGCGGTGCTGCGCGACCTGGCACGCGATCAGGTTGTGCGAGTCGTCGCCGGTCACGGCGATGAGGATGTCCGCGCGGGAGGCGCCGATCGACTCGAGGAACGAGACCTCGGTGCCGTCGCCGTGCACACACAGCTCGCCGAGCTCGTCGCGGAGGACCTCGGCGCGTCCGCGGTCGTTCTCGACGAGCAGGATCTCGTAGTCGGCGTGGCTGTAGAGCTCGAGGGCGAGGCCGTACCCAACGTTGCCCGCACCGATGATGATGATGTACATCGCGCCGTCCTCGCCCCTCAGTTCGCGCCGAGCAGCGCGTTGATCGCGAGGTCGGCGCTGATGCGCGTCGGGCTGAACGTGCGCAGGCCAAGCGCGCCGAAGAGCTCGGCCCGCAACGGGTCGTAGACGCGCGTCACGACGGTCTCGACATTGAAGAGGTGGCGCGCCATCTGGCTGGCCATGAGGTTGCGGTTGTCGCCCTGCGTGAGCGCGATGAACGCGTCGGCCTCGCGCACGCCGGCGGCGACGAGGATGCGGTCGTCGATGCCCGAGCCGCGCAGGCGCTCCCCGCCGAAGCTGCCGGGCAGCCGCCGGAACGCCCGTGTATCGAGGTCGATGATCGTCACGTCGTGTCCCTCGGCGTCGAGGCGCGCCGCGACCGTCGAGCCGACGCGGCCACAGCCCATGATCACGACCTTCACGGCCGCACCTCCGAGTGCGCAGGCGTCATCGCGCCGCCGCCCGTTCGGCGGGCGAGTAGCGGAACAGCCACACCTCGCACGGCGCGTTCGCCAGCACGTACTCGGGCAGCCGGCCGAGCCGGAAGCGGCCGTAGGGACGGTGATAGTCGACGCCGACCACGATGGCGTCGGTGCCGTCGTCGATCGCCTCGTCGACCACGGCGTGGCCGGCCTGGCGCGCCTGGCACATCGAGGCGTCGACCTCAACCTTGTGGTCGCGGCCGATCTGCTCGGCCTGCGTGAGGATGTCCTCGCCGCGGTCGAACGCGGAGCGCATGTCGGCGTCGAGGGGGAGCGTGCGGGGCACCTCGATGACGAAGAGGGCGGCGACGTCCGAGCGGTTCAGGCGGGCGACGTCGCAGGTGGCTGCGAGCGCGGCGTAGGAGGCGGCGGAGCCGTCGACGGGGACGAGGTAGCGTCCGACGTGCCGTAGCGGCTCCAGCTTGGCCATGTCGCGCAACCTCGCTGTTCCGCGGCCCCGGCCGCTAACCGGCCTGGGCCAGGCGATACCTCACGACGGCGACCGCGAGGAAGAGCACCCCCACGAGCGTCTCGAACGAGACCAGGCTCCCGTTGTTCAGGCTCACGGCGAGCACGGCGATACCGATGATCGCCGCGAGGACGGCCACGATGAGGTGTCGCCGGTCTCTCTGTGTGGTCGTGGTGTGCTCTCCATCGTCCGTGTCGCGTCCGTCCGGGCGCACGGGCATGGATGCTAGGTCGCGTTCCATCGGCTGTCCATCCCTACCGCCCGCGGCGGGTCAGCAGACCCCGCCGGTACAGCACGGCCAGCACCACCACCACGATCGGGACGATCCACCACGAGAACGCGATGACCGCGAGCGTCGCGCGCGCCACGACGCTGAGCGTCGCCAGCGACGCTTCCCAGCCGCCACGCACCGCGTCGAGCAGGCTGTCGCCGCCGACCGGGTCGTCCGGCGGCATCGACTGCAACTCGACGCGCAGGGTCGAGAGGTCGGAGAGGGACTGGAGCAGCGCAAGGCTGCCCTGGATGCGCTCGATCTGGCCACGGGTCTGCGTGAGCCGGTCGTGGACCAGCACCACGTCGCCGACCTCGGTCGCCTCGCCGAGCAGCTCGAGGTAGGTGGACTCGACGGCCCGGAGGTTGCGGAGGTCGGACTCAAGGTCAGTGACCTCGCCCGTGATGTCCTGCGTGTTGGTCGAGATCGAGATCACGCTCAGGGCCAGCGCCCGCAGGTCGTCGACAACGAGGTCGAACCGGTCGGCGGGGATGCGCAGCGTGAGGCTGGCGTAGGTGAAGCGCTCCTCGTCGTCATCGCCTCCGAAGCCCCCGGAGAACGAGGAGTCCGCGACGTAGCCGCCGTAGGTCAGGGCGAGCGCCTGCGTCGCCTCGAACGCCGCGCCGACGGACTCCACCTCGATGGAGACGAAGCCATTGCGGATGATGGTGCGCCCGAGGACGCTGGCGGAGGACGCGCCCTCGCCGCCGAAGCCGCCCTCCTCGGTGTACTCGGCCGAGTCGGCGGTCGCGCGGCCCGCGGAAGATGCCGTCGTCTGGGCGAACGCCGCATCCTCGTCCGAGGCGCCCCCGCCGTCGAAGCCGTCGTCGCCCCCGAAGCAGGCTGCGAGCGAGAGGGTCAGTGCGGCGAGGACCGCCCATCCGAGGCTCGTGACGTGTCGCACACCGCACCTCCCACTCACACCCTCGTACGTTCCCCATGTACGAGGGTATGCCCACAGTACGTAGTACGGGCGCGAATGGTTCCCTCGGCGTCACCGATTACGTGGGCGTTTCGCAGCAACCCGGAGAGTGCGGCCGCGGTCACCCATGTGTTTGCTCCGCGGCTCACGGCCACACCCACTCGCCGTCGGCGGCGGTAACCCGGTTCACCCATATTGAGGCCGCGATTCGCTCGAGGATCCTGAACTCCGCCGGGCCATCCTCCTCGTAGTGACTGCGCCCGATCTCCCTACCCGAGAGTTCCAGCAGCAGCCAAAGGTAGCCTGCCCGTGCGACGGGCTTCTGGACCACCAATCCGCCGCTGCGCCCAAAGGCATCCTCGAAGTACAAGGAGGGAAAGGGCCGCTCCACGTCGTAATGCGGTTCTGGCTGGGTGCGGATAGTGAGCCCCCGGTCGCGGGGGACGTCCATCACGGTGAACGAGAACGGGTTCGGCTCTCTGCCTGTCTCCGGATCGGGCACCAGAATCGTGAACCCACCCCGCCCCCAGCGGTAGCTCCCCCCGATGTTCTCGAACTGCTGCGCGTCTTCCACGTAGATCCTGGGCAGGCCGCGCCCGCGTTCCCACCCTCTCTCAACCAGCAGAGTCGGGGGATCACAGTCCGGGAGGCCGAGCAGGGCGAGGTCGTGGAACGCGGCGTCGCGCAGCGGCGGCGGCATGCAGCCCTCGAGCGCGTTGCCCGCCAGGCCGACCACCGTCAGTCCCGTGAGTTGAGCCAGCTTCG
>DAOULE010000090.1:0-4908 GCA_034420575.1 Dehalococcoidia bacterium | reverse complement strand
GAGTAGAGGCCGATGTTCTTGAGGCAGATCATCGACGCGTTCTTGGTGCGCACCGAGCCCGACTCGAGCATGGTGAAGCCGGCGCACATCCACATCACGAGCGCGCCCCAGATGAGGAACGAGAACGTGTTGAGGATGAAGGCGACCTCCGCCTCGACCTCCTGGGCGTGCGCCCGGCCCGTCATGAGCAGGAAGAACACCAGCGCGAGGGCGCCCGAGGCGGCCAGGATGGCCGCGGGTCGTCGCCGGGAGAGCACGTTCGTGAGCATCGGGGCCTCCTCAACCGTCACGGGGAGGCACGCCGACCGGGACACGCCCCGACCGGGCGTGGCAATGGGCCGCTTGTAGACGTTGCGACGGCGTCTCGGGGATGTTGCGGTAATACTACCTGGTTATGTCGAATCAACCCGTACGAGGCGTCGCATCACCGCGTCGTGCAGCCGACCGTTCGACGCGACCCGTGGCCCCGCGCCCCGCGCCGGTCCGCCCTCGCCGTCGGTGAGGCGGCCGCCCGCTTCCTCGACGATGGGGATGAGCGCCGCGATGTCCCACGGGGCGAGGTCGACGCCCTCCAGCATCACATCGGCGGCGCCCTCCGCGACGAGGCAGAAGCCCCAGAAGTCGCCGGGCGCACGCACCCGCCACGCATCCCCGAGGAGCGCCCGCGCCCCCGGCCAGCGGTCGAGCGTGGAGACGAGGTCACCGACGAAGATCTGAGAGTCGCTGAGTGTCTCCAGCTTGGAGACGCGGATGCGCTCACCCGCGCCCGTCCGGCCGCCAGTCGCCCCTCGATAGGCGCCGAGGCTGCGCCCGGCCCACCAGCGCGTCCCGAGCGCGGGAGCCGACACCACGCCGACCTCGAAGGTCCCGTCGCGCTCGACGGCGATGAGCGTGGCCCAGACCGGGACGCCGCGCATGAAGTTATGCGTCCCGTCGATCGGGTCGACGATCCAGCGCGCCTCGGCGTCCGCGGCCCCGGCGTCGCCCTCCTCCTCGCCGAGCACGGCGTGGTCCGGGTACGCCTCGGCGATGCGCTCGCGCAGCAGCTTCTCGATCTCGAGGTCCCCGGGCGTGACGAAGGAGCCGTCCGCCTTCTGCTCGACGGCGTGGTCGGTGCGGTAGTACCGCATCGACACCGCGTCGGCGGCGTCGGCGAGGGAGAGCGCGAAGGCCAACAGGTCAGCGGTCAACGGAGCGGCCACTCGTAGATCTCCCGATCGAAGTGCTCGTTCGTGCCCCATGGCGACTCAAGCACAGCTTCAGCTCGGCTTCTCAGAATGTCGCTGTGATGCGGTGCCGGCAGCACAAAATATGCGCGTGCTGTGCCGCGTCGGAACCGCAGGCCGAACGCACCGTTCGCGTGCACGAGACGCTCCTGCAACTCTCTCAGGCGGCCCCTGATCTGCGCTCTGTGGTCTTGTCGGGCGAGATGGTGATAGACGATGAGGCTCCGATCCCCGTCCATCAGGGTGTCTAGGTCGTCGAAGTAGATGTACTTGGGGCCTCTGGCTGTCAGCCGACCCACACTCGCCGTCTCGATCCCGTTGTCAGGATCGGCAAAGACGACCGATGCTCCCCGCACTGCCTGTTGGGCGGCTTTCACCCACGCCTGGCGCTTCAGGGCGCGCGGCTCACCCGGCCTCATCCCCAGGAACGTAAGGGGAACAGAAAAGAAGAGTGTGTCCTCCGGGAGCGCTCCGCTTGCCTCAATGTCGCGGATGGATCGCTTCTCGCCGCAGACGATGCCCTGCATCGCTGCGAACAGCTCGGGGTCGCACTCCTCGAATCCGCCCCCGACCTCCGAGTGCACGTAGGAAGTGTGCCTACCGTCGTTCGGTGCCTGCTTCCGATCACCCTCGAAGGCGTACCAGAGGACGCCGAGTCGCAGGTCGTCGCCGCACAGGGCGCGGAGCAGGCCGTACTTGCCGAAGTCGCCGATGTCGCCCGCGTAGCGATCCTGCATCAGGCCTCGACCCCCTCGCAGAACGTGACGCCGTCGCACTCCGCGAAGCGGCGGCGCATCACCTCGAACGCCTCCGGCGAGCAGTCCGCCAGCACGAAGCGGCGGCCGTGGCGCAGGGCCGCCTCGCCCGTCGTGCCGGAGCCCGCGACGAAGTCCGCGACGAGCCCGCCCGGCGGCGACGAGGCGCGCACGATGCGTTCGAGGACGCCAAGCGGCTTCTGCGTCGGGTAGCCCAGCTTCTCGCGGCCCGTCGGGCTGACGATGGTGTGCCACCACGTGTCGGTCGGGAGCTTGCCGCGGGCGGCTTTCTCGGGGCCGACGAGGCCCGGCGCCATGTACGGGATGCGCTCGATCTCCTCCGCGTTGAAGACGTTGCGGGAGGCGTCCTTCGCGTAGAAGAGGATGTTGTCGTGCTTCGCCGGCCAGCGGCGCTTGGGGCGCGCGCCGTAGTCGTACGCCCAGATGATCTCGTTCACGAAGTTCTCGCGACCGAAGACCTCGTCCGCCAGCACCTTGGCGTAGTGCACCTCGCGGTAGTCGAGGTGCAGGTAGAGGCTCCCCGTCGGCGCGAGCACGCGCTGCGCCTCGACGAGGAACGGCTCGAGGAACCCCAGGTAGTCGTCGTAGGCGTCGTCGAACGAGCGGCTGCCGAACCGCTCGGTCGCGTAGCGCCGCCCGCCGAAGCCGGTGCGGTCGCCCTCGCCGCTCGACGCGTCTGCCGGCACGCGGCGCGTGCGCAGCTGCTCGCGCGTCTGCCGCCGGCCCGTGTTGAACGGCGGGTCGAGGTACACGAGGTCCACCGACTCGTCGGCGAGTGTGCGCGCGACCTCGACGCCGTCGGCGAGGTAGACGCGGCCCCGCGGTCCGTCGCGTCCGAGGTCGCCGTCGCTCACGTCGTCAGCGTGCCCTTCGTGCTGGGGACCTCGCCCGCGATGCGCGGGTCGAGCTGCGACGCGGCGTCGAGGGCGCGGCCGAGCGCCTTGAAGGCGGCCTCGGCGATGTGGTGGTCGTTGGCCCCGGCGAGCTGCCGGACGTGCAGCGTGACGCGCGCTGTCTGCGCGAAGCTGTGCAGCGCGTGCGTGAGCATCTGCGTCGTCGCCTCGCCGACCCGGTCCCCGACCCACGTGAGCCCGATCGCCGCGTACGGCCGGCCCGAGATGTCGACCACGGCCTGCACGAGCGCCTCGTCGAGCGGCACGGTCGCGTCGCCCATGCGCGCGAGGCCCGCGCGGTCGCCGAGCGCCTCGTCGAACGCAGCGCCGAGTGCGAGCGCGCAGTCCTCCATCGTGTGGTGCTCGTCGACGTGCAGGTCGCCCTCGCACGTGAGGTGCAGGTCGAAGCGGCCGTGCCTGGCGAACGCCTCCAGCATGTGGTCGTAGAAGCCCACGCCGGTGCCGACGCGCGCCTCACCCGTCCCGTCGACGTCGAGCTCGACGTGGATGCGCGTCTCCGCCGTGTCGCGGTTCACGGTCGCCAGGCGCTCGGTCATGGGGCCCTCCCCCCGGATGCTGGCCCTTCGAGTTCGCGGCCCGCCTCGTCGAGCGCCGCGAGGGCGCGGTCGGTGTCGGCCGGCGTGCCGACCGAGATGCGCACGTGGCGGCGCAGTCGCGGGTCGCTGAAGAAGCGCACGAAGACCCCTCGTCGCGCCAGGGCTTCGCGCAGCGCTGCCCCGTCACCGCCGAGGCGGTCCGACAGCCGGCACAGCAGGAAGTTCGCCTCGGACGGCGTGGGCTCGAGCCAACCGCCGTCGCGCAGCCCGGCTTCGAGCCGCTCGCGCTCACCGGCGATCTCGCACGCGCGCTCGTCGAGCAGCGCGGCGTCCTCGATCGATGCGATTGCGGCGGCCTCGGCCGCGAGGTTCACGCCGTAGGGCTGCTTCCACTGCATGAACGCATCGGCGATGGGCCGCGGCATCACGCCGTAGCCCACGCGCAGCCCGGCGAGGCCGGCCCACTTGCTGAACGTGCGCAGCACGATCAGCGGCGCGTCGCCCGAGGCCGCCCGCTCCACCAGCGACTCGCCGTGCGCGAACTCGATGTACGCCTCGTCCACCACGAGCAGCGCGCCGCTCGCGAGCAACCGCTGACACACGTCCGGCGGGAGCAGCCCACCCGTGGGGTTGTTGGGCGAGGGGATGAAGACGGCCTTCGCCCCCTCGGCGGCGGCGAGCAGCGCGTCGGCGTCGATGCTCCAGTCGGTCTCGTCGCGCGGCGCGTCGACGAGCGCCGTGCCGTACAGGCGCGCCTCGAAGCCGTACATCCCGAACGTCGGCGAGGCGATCACGACGCGGTCTCCGGGGTCGACGAAGACGCGAAACACGAGGTCGATGAGCTCGTCCGCGCCCGCCCCGGCGACGATGTTCGACTCGGGGATCGCGTGGCGCGCGGCGAGCGCGGCGCGCAGGCGGCGCTGGTCTGGGTCGGGGTAGCGGTGCGCCTCGTAGCCGCCCGCGAGGGCCCTGCGGGCGCGCGGTGACGGCCCGTACGGGTTCTCGTTGCCGTCCAGCTTCACGACGTCCTCGGGCGCGACGCCGTAGCGAGCTGCAGCCTCCTCGGGCGGCTCGATCGGCTCGTAGCCGTCCATCCCTCGGAGGGCCGGTCGGAGTGCGGTGTCGAAGTCGAAGCGGCCGGGCATCACAGCCCCTCCAGCCGCCGCTCGATCGAGCGTGCGTGGCCCGTGAGACCCTCGGCGCGAGCGAGCCGCGCGGCGTGCGGCCCCAGAAACTCGAGGGCGTCATCGGGGAGCGCGATCACCGACGTGACCTTCAGGAAGTCGAGCACCGAGAGTGGCGAGGCGTAGCGCGCTGAGCCGCCGGTCGGCATGACGTGGCTCGGCCCGGCGACGTAGTCGCCGAGCACCTCGGGCGAGTGCTCGCCGACGAAGACGCCCCCGGCGCTCGTGATGCGCTCGGCGACCGCGCCCGCGTCGGCGGTGAGGATGCAGAG
>DAOULE010000089.1:0-19292 GCA_034420575.1 Dehalococcoidia bacterium | reverse complement strand
GGTTCCGGCACCGGGTTGCACGGCTATACTCGACGGGATGGCCAGCTCGTACCGACCCCAGCGCGGCTTCGCCGACGCATCGGAACGCGATAGCGCCGCCGGGGTCCCCCCGGCGGCCCGACGCCTCGTACCACCCCTCTACGACCTCTCCCACGTCGGACTCGAGGATGTCGACCCGTGGATCCCCGTACCGGTCGCCCGCGAGCGTCCGTCGGCTGCCGCGGCGCTATGGCCGTGGGGGTTGCGCGGGCTCGCCGACACCCTCGAGGTTGTCGCGCTCGCGCTGCTCATGTTCGTCCTCGTGCGCGGCGTCGCGCAGAACTTCGTCGTCGACGGCGGCTCGATGGAGCCGACGTTCAGCAACGGCCAGATGCTCATCGTCAACAAGCTCGCCTACTCCGAGCTCGACCTCGGCTGGGTGCCGGCCGTCGGCTCCGACGACTGGCGGCCCTTCGGAGTGCTGGAGCTCGGCGACGTGATCGTCTTCGAGTTCCCGCACGGCCAGGACCGCGACTTCGTCAAACGCGTCATCGGTCTCCCGGGTCAGACCGTCGAGGTGACGAACGGACAGGTGCTGGTCGACGGCGTGGCGTTGGTGGAGCCATATCTCACCGACCTCCCGCGCTACAGCTACGGCCCGGAGACGGTGCCGCCGGACCACGTCTTCGTGCTCGGGGATGCGCGCAACAACTCGTACGACTCGCACTCGTGGGGGATGCTCAACCAGTCGTTCATCATCGGCCGCGTCGACCTGCGCTACTGGCCCGTCGACCGTGCCGGGCTGGTCGGCCGCGAGACCCCATCGACGCAGTGAGCGGGCGGGGAGGGTGATGCAGTGAACGACAACACGCCGAACCCAGCCGTGCTCGAGGCCGTCCGCGAGACGGGCGCGCTCCTGGAGGGCCACTTCCAGCTGGCCTCCGGCGTGCATTCGGACCGCTACCTCGAGAAGTTCAACCTCCTCCAGTGGCCCGGCCACACCGAGGAGGCGTGCCGGCCGATTGCCGAGGCCGCGCGCGCGTTCGCGCCGAGCACGGTGGTGGGACCCACGACCGGCGGCGTGATCCTGTCGTACGAGCTCGCCCGCCAGCTCGGCGTGCGCGGCGTCATCGCCGAGCGCAATCCCGAGGGCGAGGGGCGGCGCATCCAGCGCGACTTCCGGCTGGAGCCGGGCGAGCGCGTCTTCGTCATCGACGACGTGCTCACCAGCGGCGGCTCGGTGCGAGACACGATCGAGGCGGTGCGCATCGCCGGTGGGGAACCGGTCGCCGTCGGCGTGCTCGTCGACCGGTCCGCGGGCCGCGTCACGTTCGAGGGCTTGCCGCTCCACGCCTCGATGGTGCTGGACCTCGCCACCTACCAGCCGGACGACTGCCCGCTGTGCCGCGACGGCGTCCCGCTGACCGTGACGTAGCGGCATCGAGCCCACGGCCCCGCACGTAACGCAACACGGCTGCCTCTAATGGCAGCCGTGTTGACGCTCTTGTCTACGCAAAGCCGCTGCCATAGTGGCAGCGGCTTTGACGGTGGTGGCCCCGGCCGAAGCCGGGGCGGGTTGCCGGTGGAGTCGGCGCTAGATCCCCATGAACTCGCTTTGCGCGCTGAGCATCATCACGTCGATCTTTGCCTGGAACTCGTCCACGTCCAGGCTCATGATCTGCAGGTCGTGCAGCACCGAGTCACGGTCCATGACCTGGTTGCGCAGCCTCGCCTCGCGCTGGAAGCCCATGCGCGTGAACACCTTGATGGCGGCGCCCTGGTCCGTCGTCATCTGCGCGAGCATCTTCTTGACGTCGCGCTCCCGCGCGATCGCGAAGGCCTGCTCGACCAGCAGCCGTCCGAGCCGCTTCGTGCGCATCGAGGCGTCGACGAGCACGCGCAGCTCGGCGATGTGCCGCGTCCAGCTCATGCGGTCCGAGTTGACGCCCGCGTAGCCGACGATCGCCCCGTCGTGCGTAGCGATGACGGTGGTGTTGAAGCCGTCCTCGATGTCCTGCAACCAGGCGTCGACCACCGCGGGCTGCGTGATATCGCGACGCAGGAACAGCAGGTCGTGCACGGGTTGGGCCCGCGCGAACGTGACCATCGCATCGCGGTCGCCACGCTCGAAGAACCGCAGTGTGATCTCGGTGCCGTCGAGGTTGAGAACAGCCGGGTACTCAAGCTTCTGGGCGGCCTGCGCGGCCGCCTGGTCGGCGACCTTCCAGCCGTGACCTCCCAATGCCCGGCCAACCGATTGGAGCACTCCCATGATCGTCCTCCTCGTCCCGAACCCCCGGGGCCGACGAGAACTCAGCCCCGATGGGGCAAGTATGGTGCTCGCGGCATGGCATCACAACTCTGACGCGCACGCGAACATCGGGACCACCGACAGATGGCGGGGCTCCCGCCTGCCCCTCGCAATCCCGGTACCCTAGCGCGCGCACCCCGGGGAGGCGCACGCCGTGGAGTGGTGGCCGGTCGCGAGCGGCGAGGCGTGGACGTGGGCCTGGCAGGCCTACCCCGGCGTATGGCTCTTCGTCGGCGTGTTCGCGGCCGGATACGCGCTCATCATCCGCGCCGAGCAGGCGCGCGCGCGCCGGCGCGGCGAAGCCGGCGTCGAGGGCTGGCGCATCGCCTGCTTCGCCAGCGGGCTGGCCCTGCTGTGGGTCTCGCTCGACTGGCCGCTGGGGAGGATGGCGGCCGGCTACCTCGCGACCGCGAACGCCGCGCAGGACCTGCTCGTGACGCTCGGCGCGGCGCCGCTGATGCTGCTCGGCCTGCCGCCCTCGAGGGACCGCCAGCGCCAGCCGCTCAGCGTGGTGGGGCGCGCCCGGAGCCTGCTTGGGCAACCGATCATCGCCGCCGCCGTGTTCGGGATCGCGCTGATGGTCACGCACCTCCCGGACGTCGTCGACGCGCTGCGCCCGACCGCGGCGGGGTCCGCCGCCATCACCACGACGTGGCTGGTCTCGGCGGTCGTGCTGTGGACCCCGCTCGCCGGACCGCTCGCGGGACGGCACCGGCTGCCGTACTTCGGCGCGCTCGTGTTCCTCGCCGTGCCGTTCGTGTTCCCGAAGATCGCCGGCGCGTTCTTCGTCTTCGCCGACGAGCCGCTGTACGCGGTCTACACCACGGCTCCCCGCGTCTTCGATGACGTCTCCGCGATGCAGGACCAGCACGCGGCGGGCTTCGTGCTGTGGGTGATCGGCAGCCTCATGGTCGTCGCGGCGCTCGGGGCGCTGTTCCACCGCTGGTTCACCGAGGACCGCCGCATCACCTCGCCCGCCAGCCTCGAGATCCCCGCCGATCCCCGCGCGGTCGACCTGCTGTTCGAGGTGCCCGGCGCCTGGGCCGCGCTGGAGCAACTCGTGGCGAGCGTCGGGCAGGCGCTGCCCCGCGACCGCACCGGCACCACGCTCGCCTTCGGCTACCGCGACCGCATCGAGGACGCCGCCAACGCCGGGGACGGCGACGGCGCTCCGCCGACGCAGGTCATCCTCGAGCTCCACGTCTCGCTCAGCGCGGCGGCCGAGGCGAGCATCGCGCAGCGTATCGAGGCGGACTACGGCGAGTACCTGGGCCGCCTCCCGCGCCGCCGCCGCGACGGCATCGCGCGGGCGCTCGCGTTCCGGGTCGTCGGCTACGGGAGCCGCGTCTCGTAGGGCGGTCCGCCGGGCGGGCGGTGGTACGATCGGCGCCCGGACGAGGAGTCTGCGGTGCTCTACTTCCTCGCGATGGTGTTGCCGCCGCTGGCCGTGCTGTTCACGGGGCGCAAGACGGCGGCGATCCTCAACATTCCGCTCACCCTCGCAGGCTGGCTGCCCGGCGTGCTGCACGCCGTCCTCGTCGTCAACGAGCACAAGGCCGACCAGCGGGCGCAGCGCGACTTCTTCGCGGAGCTCCCGGCGCACCTCCTCGAGCGGCTGTCGGAGCAGGGCGACGACGAGGTGGATGCGGAGCAGGTCGAGGAGGACGAGGAGTAGGCCGGGGCGGTCCGAGCCCGCGTGCCCCGCCCGGCCTGGGACGGCGGGGCCGAAGGGCTTCGGCCCCGCCGCCCACCGGGGGGTTGGGATGCGGCGCAACAGGGGCGTTCGCTCCGCATCCCCTGCACGGGGCCGCGCCGGGGGAGGCGCGGAGTGCATGTGTCCGGTGCGGACGTTCGCGCCGGACACGTGCAGGGTGATCCCTGCTCGTTAACGGCTCGTTAGACGGTCGCCGCGTGTCCGCCCCCGGTTCGGCCGCCCGTGGCCGCACGCAGCGCCCCGCCATGCTTGACAGCCTCGCCTCCGCGGTTGAGGCTCCCGCCATGGCGCGTTCGCACGCGCGAGGAGGAGCCACATGACGATCTCGACCGAGCGAACCTCGTCGCTGCCGACCGAGACGGCCGACGGGCGGCCGCTACCCCTTGCCGGCGTCCGGGTCGTCGACTTCACCTGGATCGTCGCCGGACCGCAGGCGACGCGGATCCTCGCCGACTTCGGCGCGGACATCGTGAAGGTGGAGAACGAGAGCCACCTCGACTCGGTGCGCATGGGCGGCAACCCGGCCGAGGAGTCGCACCGCTTCAACGTCTCCGGGCTCTTCAACAACCTCAACCGCAACAAGCGCAGCCTGACCATCAACCTCTTCCACCCGCGCGGCCGCGAGCTGCTCGAGGAGCTCATCGCGGGCGCCGACGCGGTCACCGAGAACTTCAGCCCTGGGGCCTTCGAGCGCATGGGCTTCGGCTGGGATCGCCTCCGCGAGCTCAATCCGAACATCATCTACATGTCGCTGTCCGGCTTCGGGCACCTCGGGCGCGACGCGTCGTACGTCACGTGGGGGCCGACGGCGCAGGCCATCTCCGGCCTCACGTACCTCTCCGGCCTGCCGGACCAGCCGCCCGCGGGCTGGGGCTACTCCTACCTGGACCACTCCGCTGGCTACTACGGCGCGATCGCCCTGCTCCTGGCGCTGCGCAAGCGGTCGCGCGAGGGCGGCCCGCTGCGCGTCGACCTCTCGCAGGCCGAGACGGGCATGGTCATGACCGGCGCGCAGATGCTGGACGCGCAGGTCAACAACCGGCCCTCGCAGCGCTCCGGCAACCTGCTCCCGTACCCCGAGATCGCCCCGCACAACACCTACCGCTGCGCGGGCGACGACCGCTGGATCGCGCTCGCCGTCGAGACCGACGAGCACTGGACCGCGCTCTGCGACGTGCTCGGCGCAGACGACCTCGCCTCCGACCCGCGCTTCGGCACGAACGGCGGGCGCGTCGAGGCACGCGAGGAGCTGGACGCGGCCATCGACGCGCTCACGCGCGGCTGGGACACGCGCGAGCTGATGTACGCGCTCCAGGCGCGCGGCGTCCCGGCGGGTGTCGCCCAGACCACCGAGGACAAGATGGAGCTGGACCCGCAGCTCGCCGCGCGCGGTTTCTACCCGCGCGCGATGCACCCGATCCTCGGCGAGCACCGCTACGAGGCGCTCCCGTTCCACCTGCAACGCTTCGGCTGGCAGGTGCGCCGCGGCGCACCGCTGCTCAGCGAGCACAGCGACCAGGTGCTCGCCGAGCTCGGCTGCGACGAGGACGAGATCGCCCGGCTGCACGAGGAGCTGGCGATATGAGCACCGGCGCCGAAGGACTCCGCATCATCGAGATCGGCGACCTCGGCGAGGTCGCCGGGAAGCTGCTCGCCGACGCGGGCGCCGACGTGATCCGCGTCGAGCCGCCCGGCGGCGCGCCCTCGCGCCACACTGGCCCGTTCCCGGGCGACCGCCCGGACACGAACAGCTCGCTGCACTGGGCGCACTTCAACACCAGCAAGCGCGGCATCACGCTCGACATCGAGACCGCCGACGGCCTCGCGCTGTGGTGGAAGCTCGTCGAGGGGGCCGACGCGGTCATCGACGGCGCCGGTCACGGCGCGCTCGACGCCGCGGGCGCGGGCTGGGAAGAGGCCGCGCGCCGCTTCGACGGCAAGCGGCTCGTGTGGTGCTCGGTCACGCCGTTCGGGCGCGAGGGGCCGTGGGCCGAGTGGGCCTCGAACGACCTGGTCCAGATCGCCCTCGGTGGGCCGATGATGAGCACCGGATACGACGACCACGAGCTGCCGCCGATCCGCGGCGGCTACGACCACTCGCTGTGGATGGGCGGAGAGTACGCGACCATCGCGATCCTCGGCGCGACCGCCGGCTTCGAGGCCGGGCTCGCCGACGGGCCGGAGCTGGTCGACCTCTCGATCCACGAGTGCGTGAGCTGCACCGTGGAGGGCGCGTTCCCGAACTGGGAGTACGACGGGCGGCTGGTGCAGCGCCAGACCGGGCGGCACTCCTCGCCTGACCCGACGCCTGCGTGGCAGTTCCCGAGCGCCGACGGGCCGTACATGAACGTCATCGGCGGTGGGCTGCCTCGCTCCGAGCAGGGGCTCGACGACGTGCTCGACTGGATGGAGCGGCTCGGCCAGATCGGCGACCTGCGCGACCCGAAGTACCGCGAGGCAATCCACGCCTCGCCGATGTCGCCGAACGCGGACCGCCGCCACTTCTCGGAGGCGATCCAGGCGTTCATCGGCTCACTCAACGCGGAGGACAGCTACCGCGGTGCGCAGGACCTGCACCAGCCGTGGGCCGTGGTCCGGGCGCCCGAGGACAACCTGGACGACCCGCACTGGACCGACCGCGGCACGTTCGCGGAGGTCGAGGTGCCCGGCCACCCGGAGCCCGTCCGCGTGCCGACCGCGCCGTACCGCTTCGACGGCGTCACCCGCCAGGTGCGCCGTCGCGCGCCGATGCTGGGCGAGCACAACCACGAGGTCTACGCGGGCGAGCTCGGCGTGAGTGCGACGGAGATCCTGCGGCTGGCGCAGATCCGCGCGATCTAGCCGGTCTGGGTTAACGGCGCTTAACGATCGCGCCTTGCGGCGCCCGTTCGCGGAGCCCACACTGGCGTCATGGCGCGATTGCTGGTGGTCGAGGACGACGCCGCGATCCTCGAAGCGGTCGCTTACAACCTCGAACGCCAGGGGCACGAGGTCGTGCGCGCCGAGGACGGCGTCTCGGCGCTCGAGCTGACGCGCACCGTCGAGCCGGACCTGATCGTGCTCGACCTCATGCTCCCGCGGATGTCGGGGCTCGACGTCTGCCGCGTCGTGCGCGAGGAGCGCCCCGTCCCCATCGTCGTGCTCACCGCCCGCGACACCGAGGCGGACACCGTGGCGGGCCTCGACCTCGGCGCCGACGACTACATCACCAAGCCCTTCTCGATGCGCGAGCTGCTGGCACGCGTCGGCGCGGTGCTGCGCCGCGACGAGCTGTCGCGAGCGGCCGGCGGAGGACCCGCGCGCGCCAGGGTGTTGAGCGGCGCGGGCATCGAGCTGCGCGCCGACGCGCGCGAGGTCACCCGCGACGGAGAGGCCGTCGCGCTGCGCCCCAAGGAGTTCGAGCTGCTCGAGTACCTCATGCGGCACCCCGGGCAGGCGCTCTCCCGCGACACCATCCTCGAACGCGTGTGGGGCTACGAGTTCGGCGGCGGCACGCGCACCGTCGATGTACACATCCGCTGGCTGCGCGAGAAGATCGAGGCCGACCCCTCCAGCCCGAAGCGCCTCCAGACCGTGCGGGGGGTCGGCTACAAGTTCGTCGCGTGAGTACCGCGCGCTGGCTCGCCCTGGCGTTCGCCACGGTCGCCGTGGTGGGGACGTTCGCGCTCCCCCAGGGCCCCGCCGCGGTAATCGCGATCATCGCCGTGCTGGGCCTGCTCGCCGTCGCGCTGCGCACGGGCGCCCGCCGCCCGCCGCCCGCCGTCGACCCGCTGCCGCCCCGCACGCCCGTGCCCGCCGAGCCCACCCCGACGGAAGCGTGGCACGGCGTCCTCGACGTGCTGCCGCTCGGCATCGCGCTGCTCGATGACGAGTTGACGGTGCTCAGCGCGAACCCGGCGTTCGCGGACCTCGTCGGTCACCCGCTCGACGAGGTGCTCGGGGCGTCGCTGATCCGCGCCACCCGCGAGTACGACCTCGTGACCACCGCGCGCGAGCGGCCCGACGGCGAGCGCGAGGCGCAACTGGCCGGCGGGCGGCGCGTGCGCGTCCGCGTCGCGCCGCTCTCGCCGCCGCTGCTCGACGGCCGGGCCACCCTGGTGCTGTGCATCGAGGACGTCACCGCCCTGTACGACGCTCAGCGCGCCCGCACGGACCTGGTCGCGAACCTCTCGCACGAGCTGCGCACCCCGATCTCGGGCGCGCGCGCCATCGCCGAGACACTCCAGTCCGCCCCCGACGATCCCTCGGACCGCGAGCGCTTCCTTGGGCTCCTCAACGAGGAGCTGGAGCGCATGAGCGACCTGGTGCAGCGCATGCTGCGGCTCGCGCAGCTCGAGTCCGAGCGCGAACCGCTCGACCTGGAGGCGGTCGCGCCGGCGTCGCTCCTCGCGGCCGCGGCGGAGCGCTTCGGCCCCGTCGCCGACCGCCAGGACGTGCGCATCGAGGTGGAACAGGCGGCCTCGGAGGTGGTGCAGGCGAACCCCGCGCGCGCGGGCGAGGTGCTGGCCAACCTGCTGGACAACGCCCTGCGGCACACTCCGTCCGGCTCACGCATCACCCTCGCCGCCTTCGCCAGTGACGGGCCGGACGCCGGGGCCGTGCGCTTCGAGGTGCGCGACGAGGGCCCGGGCATCCTGCCGCAGGAGCGCGACCGCGTCTTCGAGCGCTTCTACACCGGGGACGCCTCGCGCGAGGGGGGCACGAACACCGGCCTCGGGCTCGCGATCGCGCGGCGGCTCGTGCAGCAGCAGGGCGGGCGCATCTGGGTGGCCGACCGCTCGCCGGGCGCGACGCTGTGCTTCACGCTCGCGCGCACGGACGGGACGGCCGCTGCCAGTGACGGCCCCGAGGGCGCTTCCGGTTAAGCCTCGGAGGCGACGGCGACGGGCTCGGGGCGCTCGCGGAAGTTGCCGGTGGTGACCAGTGCTCGGACCTCGGGCAGCAGCATCGCAGCAGCGACGAAGCCGACCGTCCAGATCGCGCCCGGCACGATCGTCAGCAGCCGCACGCCGATGCCGTCGGAGAGCCAGCCGAAGCCGAAGTTCAGGAACGCCATGTGTCCCGCAGCCAGCACCACGTACAGCGACATGACCCGCCCTCGGAACTCGTCGGGGGTGATGCGCTGCACGAAGGTCGCCGACATCGCCATGTAGCTTGCCTGGGTCGCCCCGGCGAGGACGCCGCCGGTGACGGCGAGGTAGGGCGTGGTGGCGAAGCCGATCACGAACATGGCGAGGCCGCTGCCCACGCCGATGATGAAGAACATGCGCCCCATCGCCGCGTCGCTGCGCAGCATGGAGACGATCAGCGTCCCGATGATCGAACCCACCCCGATACCGACGATGATCCCGCTGTACGTCTCCTCGGCGCCTCCGACGAGCGTCGCGAGCGTCGGCATCATCGAGTCGAACGCCATCGTCGCACCGCAGTGGAAGCCGACGAGGACGAGCATGACCATCACGCGCGGGTCGCGCTCGATGTAGCGCACGCCCTCGATGACGTCACGGTAGACGCCGCCGATCGCGAACGCCGACTCGGCGCCGACGGGCCGCGGCGGGCTGCGGTACTCCAGCCACACGAGCTGCTGCAGGGCGAGCGCGAGGAACGCGCCCGACAGGATGAACACCGCGCCCGGACCGAACGTGGTCAGCAGCGCCCCGCCGAGGAGCGGCCCCGCGATGCGCGAGCCGTGGCGGGTGATGCCGGACAGCGCGACCGCGTTGAGCAGGTGCTCCTGCGGGACGACGTTCGGGATGATGGCCTGCTCCGCGGGCGTCCCGAATGCGCGCGCCATGCCGCCGATGATCGCGAACACCAGCACGTGCCACGCCTCGACGAAGCCGGCGAACGTGATCGCCGCGAGGGCGACGGCGGCGACGATCCCGACCGCGTCGGCGATGATGGCCATGAGGCGGCGGTCTGCGCGGTCGGCGAGCGCGCCGCCGATGGGTCCGAAGACGGTCATCTGGATCATGCCGGCGAACGTGACCGCGCCGACCCACAGGCCCTGCCCCGTCAGCTCGTAGACGAGCCAGCCGCGGGCGAGCAGCATGGTCCAGAACGACGCCGACGCGAAGAAGGCGTTCCAGAAGACCCGGCGGAAGTCCGCGTACAGCAGCGACGGATGCCGCTCCGTGACGTACGTCAGCATTGCGGTAGTGTACCGCCCCTTTACGCTCCCGTGAGGGTCGCGGCGCGTTCGAGCACCGCTCGCGAGCGGTCGTCGTACGCGAGGCCGCGAGCCGTCTCGCGGCCTCGCGCGCTCATCTTGCGCAGCGTGCGCGCGACGATCCGCGCCATCTTCTCGTCGTCGTCGATCCGTGTCGTCAGGTCGGCAAACTGCGTCTCGAGGAAGACAAGGCTGAGCCCGTCCTCGAACGTCTGCACGTCGGGGTCGGTGGTCTCAGGGTTCCGGGTGAGTCCCTGCTTGAGCACAATCTGCCGCACCCGCTCGACGGTCGCGTCGTCGTAGCCCGCCCCGCGCAGCAGGCGCTCGGCCTCGTCGGCGTGGAACTCGCGCAGGTGCGAGCGCCAGCTCAGGTAGCCGCTGCGCCCCTCCGGGAACGAGTTGCGCGGGACCGTCCAGCGCCGCACGTGGTGCGCGCGCGCGGCCAGCAGCAACGCCTCGCTCGCGTCCGCGTCGAGCCGGCGCACCCAGGCATCCATCATGCGCGCGTGCGTGAGCTCCTTGGGTCGCGACTCGCCGTCCACCTCGATGCTGTTGGGGTCGTCCGCGTTCGCGGCGTCGATGGCCGCGATGGCGCGCTGGAAGCGCTCGCTCGGCGGCGTGGCGGGTGTGGCGTCGGTCATGGTTCGCCCATTATGGCCAACGCGGGCCCGCGCGCGTTGACATGACGGCGCTGGGTGCTACGATCCGTGCATTGTCGAGAAACTTGACCTAGTTACTCGACATTAGCCGGACAGGGCCCGGCTGAGGTTGACGCGGGCAGGCCGACACCGCGCTGCCCGTCGAGGATGGAGTGCCCTATGACCACCGACACACGTACGGACCGCCCCGGTCGCGTGATCGCGATCCTCGAGGAGGAGTTCGAGGACTTCCGCACGGAGGCCACCGAATTCCTCGCCGAGAACCGCGAGGCCGACGACTTCACGAAGTTCCGCCTGCGCCAGGGCGTCTACGGCCAGCGCCAGCCGGACCGGCAGATGATGCGCGTGAAGCTGCCCTTCGGCGGCACCACCGCGGAGCAGTTGGACGCCTTCGCCACGGTCGCCGAGGACTACACGCCGCTCCGCAAGGGGCACCTGACCACGCGCGAGGCGGTGCAGCTCCACCACATCCCGCTCGAGCGCACCCTCGACATCATGCAGGTCCTCGGCGACGCCGGGCTCTCGACCCGCGAGGCATGCGGCAACACCGTGCGCAACGTCACCGGCGACGCCTGGGCCGGCATCCGCGACGACGAGCCGTTCGACGTCACGCCGTACGCCGGCGCCTTCGTGCGCTACTTCGTGCGCAGCGAGCTGACGCAGCTCCTGCCGCGCAAGTTCAAGGTCGCCTTCTCCGGCAGCGACGAGGATGCCGCCCTCACGCAGATCCACGACATCGGCTTCATCCCGGAGATCCGCGACGTGGACGGCGTGCCCACGAAGGGCTTCAAGATGGTCACCGGCGGCGGCCTCTCGATCATGGCCCGCCACGCCATCGTGCTGCGCGAGTGGGTCTCCGTCGACGACTACCTCAAGGTCTCCGAGGCCGTGCTGCGCATCTTCGACGCCGCCGACGAGCTCAGGAAGAACATCGCCAAGGCGCGCCTGAAGTTCCTGGTCCACCGCGTCGGCGAGGAGGAGTTCCGCCGCATGGTCGACGAGGAGCTGGCGAAGGACTGGGCCGTCGGCCGCGACGCCTCGCCCGACCCGCTGCTCTTCCTCGACGACGAGGAGGCGGACGCGCCGCCCGCGCCGGCGAACCCCGCGCAGCCCACCGACGGCGACCGCGACGCGTTCGACGAGTGGGCGCGCACGGCCGTCCGTGCGCAGAAGCAGGCCGGCTACTCGGCCATCGAGGTGAAGGTGCCACAGGGCGACCTCACGCCCGAGCAGTTCCGCGGCCTCGCCACGCTGCTCCGCGAGTACGGCTCCGGCCGCGCGCGCACCACGCCGTGGCAGAACATCGTGCTGCGCTGGATCCCCGACGCCAGCGTCTACGCGGTCTGGAAGGGCCTGGTGGACCTCGAGCTCGCCGACTCCGGGATCCTCGAGATCGAGGACGTGGTGAGCTGCCCCGGCACGGACAGCTGCAAGCTCGGCATCACCAGCTCGATGGGGCTCAACCGCGCGATCGCCGACCGCGTGCGCGACATGGCGGTGACCGACCCGCTGACGCGTCGCATCCTCATCAACGCCAGCGGCTGCCCCAACTCGTGCGGGCAGCACCACATCGCGAACATCGGGTTCCACGGCGCCGCCATCAAGTCCGGCGAGCGCCAGGTGCCCGCCTACCACGTCTTCGTCGGCGGCAACCGCCGCCCGGGCGCGGACCTCGAGCTCGGCACGCTGCTCAAGGTGCGGCTCCCCGCCAAGCGGGTGCCCGACGCGGTCGAACGGCTGGTCCGGATGTACGAGGCCGAGCGCGAGGACGGCGAGGAGTTCAACGCCTTCTTCGAGCGCGCCGGCAAGGTCCACTTCGAGGACTCTCTGCGCGACCTCACGCTCCCGCCGGAGTTCTCGATCGACACCATGAACGAGTTCATCGACTGGGAGCGCGACCGCATCTACGTCCTGGAACGTGGCGAGGGCGAGTGCGCGGTCTAGCGCGGACACAACGCAAGGCTGGAAAGGCGGCGGCGTGACGACTTCAGCGGGTGAGCACCAGGTGGTGCGAGGCAGTCGCGGCGAAACGCCTACCGGCCGCCTCGCCGTACCCATCGACTACGGCGAGGCGGAAGTCATCCGCGTTGCGAACGAAGAGCTCGACCGCGCCGGTCCCGGCGACATCCTCGGGTGGGCCGTGGACCGCTACGGTGAGGGCCTGACGCTCGCCTGCTCCTTCGGCGGCACGTCGGGGATGGTGCTGGTCGACATGGTGCAGCGCCTCCAGCCCTCGACCGAGGTGTTCTACATCGACACGGACTACCTGTTCCCGGAGACGCACGACACGATCCGTGCCGCGCGGCTGCACTGGCCCGGCGCCAACATCGTCGGTTACGGCCCCGAACTCACCACCGAGGGCCAGATCGAGCTCCACGGCCCCGAGTTGTGGGACCGCGACCCGGACCTGTGCTGCGACATCCGCAAGGTGGAGCCGAACCGCGAGGCCCTGCGCGGCAAGCGCGCGTGGGTCTCCGGCCTCCGTCGCGACCAGACCGGCCGCGAGGAGACTCCGGCGGTGCAGTGGGACGAGAAGTTCGGGCTGGTCAAGGTCAACCCGCTGATCAACTGGAGCGAGAAGCTGCTCTGGTCGTACATCTTCGAGCGTGGCCTGCCGTACAACCTGCTCCTCGACCGCGGCTTCCCGAGCATTGGCTGCACGAACTGCACCCGCGCGGTGCAGCCGGGCGAGGACCCCCGAGCCGGCCGCTGGTCGGGCTTCGACAAGCTGGAGTGCGGCCTGCACACCACGACCTGACGCGTCTATCGATGTGGTCACGACAGCCCGCTTCGGCGGGCTGTCGTGCGTTTCGGGTGGGGCGAAGTGCGCCATGCGCGCGGGCGACGGGGGACATTATCCGGATTGCAATACCCCGAACGTAATATCTTTGCGAGCTGCAACATTGTGCCCGTCTCGTGTACACTGGCGCTCGACGGCAACGGGAACGGGACGACCTGACGTGACCACCGACGCGTTCGACGCACGCGATGTCTTCGCCACGAAGGCCGATCTCTTCGCTACACGGGCGGAGCTCAAGGACGAGATCGCGGCGCTGCGCGTCGAGGTCAAGGAGGAGATCGGTGAGCTCAGGGCAGAGATCCATCAGATGGAGGCCCGCCTGCTGCGCTGGATGACCGGCGCCGTCCTCGGCGGGATGATTGCCGCCGCCACGATCACTCGCCTCACTGGCTGACGCCCTCACTCCCGCCGCCCGCGCCGAGGCGCGGCCGCTCTTCTCATGCCACCCGGCTGTCTTGCTCGCGCTAACCACACAACCCGCTTCGGCGGGCTGTCGTGCGTTTGAGGTGGTGGACCGCGCCGTGCGCGCGCGACGGGGGACAATCCGGATTGCAATACCCCGAACGTAATATCTTTGCGTGATGCAACATTGTGCCCGTCTCGTGTACACTGGCGCTCGACGGCAACGGGGACGGGACGACCTGACGTGACCACCGACGCGTTCGACGCACGCGATGTCTTCGCCACGAAGGCTGACCTCTTCGCGACGCGCTCCGAACTGAAGGAAGAGATCGCCGGCCTGCGGACCGATCTCGTTGCGTTGAGGGCCGAGGTCAAGGAAGACATTGGCGCCCTGCGCGCTGAGATGCACCAGATGGAGGCCCGTCTGCTCCGCTGGATAACCGGCGCCATCCTCGGCGGGATGATTGCCGCCGCCACGATCACCCGTCTCACCGGCTGACGCCCGCACTCCCCTCGCGCCCCGCTAAGCTGGAGGCGTGACGAAGCTCCTGCCCGGCACCGCGTCGTGGACCGATAAGCCGCTCATCGAGGGCGGGCGTTTCTACCCGCCCGAGGCGAAGTCCGCCGAGGCGCGCCTGCGGTACTACTCGTCACAGTTCCCGCTCGTCGAGGTCGACGCGCCGTACTACGGGCTCCCCACCGTCGCGCAGGCGGAGCGCTGGGTGGAGCGCACGCCTCCCGACTTCACGTTCGACGTGAAGGCGTACTCGCTGTTCACGGAACACCCGACACCCGTCGCGCGGCTACCGAAGGCGATCCAGGCCGAGCTGCCGCCCGACCTGCGCCTCAAGCGCCAGTTCTACCGGCGCGACGCGCCCGACGACCTCGTCGATCTCTGCTGGGCCACGTACCTCGACGCCCTGCTCCCGCTGCACGACGCCGGGAAGCTCGGCGTGATCGTGTTGCAGTTCCCGCGATGGGTGACCCCCAACCGCCGCACGCACCGGTACCTCGAGGAGGTGCGCGAGCGGCTCGGCCACTACCAGGGCGCGGTCGAGTTCCGCAACCACCGCTGGCTCGACGCCGAGCACCGTGAGTCGACACTCGACCTGCTCGGGGACCTCGAGCTGACCTTCATCTGCGTCGACGAGCCGCAGGGGTTCGACAGCTCCGTACCACCCGTGGCGGCCGCCACGACGGACCTCGCGTTCGTGCGCTTCCACGGCCGCAACGCCGCGATGTGGGAGGAGCGCACCCGCACCTCCTCGGAGCGCTTCGACTACTGGTACGAGGCAGCCGAACTGGACGAGTGGACGCCCCGGATCCGCTCGCTTGCCGAGGAGGCGAGCGAGGTGCACCTGGTGGTCAACACGAACAACTTCGACCAGGGACCCGTCAACGCGCGCCTGCTCGCCGAACGCCTCTCCGAGGTTGGCCTCGAGACGGAGCCCGGGTTCGACCCCGCTCCGGCGGAGCCACCGAGCCCGGCCGGGCAGGGCCGACTCCTGTAAGATCGACGCGCAAGGGGCTTCCGGGGTTCGGGTGATGGGTGCTCGAGGTATCCGGCTGCACTCGCGGCGCGAGGCGCTGCGGCTCGGCGCGCTGAGCGGCGTCGCCCTGCTCGCCGCGTGCGCGCGCTCCAACGAACCACGCGAGGTCGCACCGGCCGCCCCCTCGACAGCTCCTCGCCAGCCGCTGGCTGCGTCCACCCCGACTCCGCGTCCGCCGTCGGTCGCAACCGCGACGCCGGAACCCACCCCCACGCCGACGCTAGCCGCCGCTCCGGCGCCGGCCGCGCCTCCGCCTCCTCGCGGCCACGAGGAGGTCGCGCTTATGGAGGGGACCGAATGGGAGACGCCGCTCCTCATCACCCACAGCGGCGTGGCGGGGCCGACACTGCTCGTGCTCGGCGGCGTGCATGGCAACGAGCCCGGCGGCTGGCTCGCCGCCGACGAGATCGCCGCGTGGGAGCCTCTCCGCGGCAGCCTGCTAGTGGCGCCGCGCGCCAACGTCCTCGCGATCCAGCTCCACGAGCGCACCACAGAGGAGCTCGGCGACCTGAACCGCCTCTACCCCGGCGCGCACGACGCCGAGCTGCCGATGGCGCGCATGGCCGCCGAGATCGTCGACGTCACCCGGCGCTACGAGGCCGACGTGGTACTCGACCTCCACGAGTCCTGGTCGTTCTACGCGGAGCGCGGCGAGAACCAGGGCACGGCCTACCTGGGCCAGACCATCACCAGCGGGCCCGCGCTCGAACGCACACCCCTCGCGCGGCTCATCGCGAGCCGCGTGAACGCGCAGATCGAGGTGGAGCGCGACCTGCTGTACGCACGCGACTGGATGCAGTGGCCCGCCGTGCCATCGGACGGGGAGATGGCCACGGGCGTGCCCGAGGCGGCCATGTCCGGCGCATTCGCCCGCACCCGATGGCGCCCCGGGGGCTCGAGTAGCTCGCTGTCCCTCGGACGCTTTGTGCCGGGCGTGCTCCCGGTGCTCGTGGAGATGGGGCAGCGCAATCAGCCACTCGAGCGGCGGGTCGAGCTGCACCAGTTCGTCGTGCGAGCCACGATGGAGCTCATGCGCATGGCCTAGTCCTGGATGAGCGGGAGCCCGCGTATCAGCGCGTTGACTCCCTCGCTGAGCTCGGCCAACTCAGCCTCGCCAAGCACGGCCCACGGCGCGAAGAACCACTCGTCCGTCTGCCGCTCCACGGCGTCGCGCAGCGCCTGCCCCTCGGGGGTCGTGCGGTACGCGCCGTCGTCGGAGGTGAGCCAGCCCCGTGCTTCGAGGTCCGCCAGGGCCTGCTCATAGAACGCGGCGTCGTGGCCACGGAACGAAGCGGCCCACTCGATCTCCAAGGCTGTGCGTGCCGCGCCGGACCACACGTGTGAGAACGCGTTCCACATGCCGCCTTCGGTAGCCGGGTCCGCGTGGGCGCTCCACGCCGCGAGGTGCACGTCGTCGCGGTAGGCGAGCACGTCGAGGCCCGCCTCGCGGATCCGACCGGGCAGCGGCGTCGCCTCGGCGGCCGAGCGGAAGCGGCGTTCGCTCGCCCACCTCGCGGGCGGCTGGGGCGCGGCGAGGTTCGAGGCGTGGATGGCGGCGAGCAGCCCGTGGACGCGTTCGAGCTCGGCGTCCGGCAGCGCCACGAGCTGGCCGAGGCGCGCGTCGCCGGCCTCGTCGAGCGCGCGCACGGCCTCGCGCGCGTGCGGCAACACGACGTAACGAGTAGCCATCGGATCGTCGCCGCCCCCGGTCGGCTCCAGCCAGCCGTCGGCGGCGAGCCGCGCGAACTCGTCGGCGAAGCCCTCGGGCCGCGAGTACGGGTCGCGGCGCAGCGCCTCGGCGACCGAGAGCGTGTCGAGGCCGAGTTCGGCGTAGTTGTAGAGGGCGAGCGGGATACCGCGCTCGGCCGCCACCGCGTCGATGGCCGGGCGCGCCACGCCCCACAGCTCGAAGACGGCCGCCTCGACCGGCGGCCAGGCGTCGGCGAGGGGGTGCCGGTCGTGGGCGGGCGAGGTGGTCACGTGGGCCGTCCTACGTGACCACGCGGCGCACGATCTCGTACGTCAGCTCGGTACCCATCTCGAAGTTGTCGACGGTGAGGAACTCGTTGTGGGCGTGTAGGCCCGCGAGCTCCTCCGGGCTGAGGAGGCACGGGATGAAGCCGTACGCGGGGATGCCGAACTCGCGCAGGAAGCGGTTGTCGGTCGCGAACGTGGCGAGCCCGGGCACGACGACGGCGTCCTCGACGGCCGATGTCATCGTGTCGCGGATGGCATGGAACAGCTCGCTGTCCCAGTCCGACGGGTTGGTGCCGTAGACGTCGCGGGCCTCCGGCTCGACCGAGACGAGCGGGTCGCCGATCTGCTCTCGCACGGCCACCATCCAGCCCTCGATGTCTTCGCCGGGGAGCAGGCGGCAGTCGAGGACGGCCTCGGCGCGCGGCGGGATCACGTTGGCCTTGATGCCCGCCTCGACCATCGTGACGTTGAGCGTGTGCATGAACATGGCGTGCGAGCCGGGGGTGGAGCGCAGCGCCGCGGCGAGGGCGTCCTGGTCCGCGGGGTCCGGCAGGATGTCGGCCTCGGCGAGCCGCTCGACGAGCGCGCGCGTGCCGGGCGTGAAGGTGAGGCCGCGGTCCCACTCGGCGAGTCGGATCAGCGCGCCCAGCAGCCGCACCGCCGGGTTCTCCGTGGTCGGCAGGCTGCCGTGGCCGCCGGGTCCCGTGGCCCGCAGCCGCAGCCAAGCGACGCCCTTCTCGTCGATGGTCGGCATGAAGATCGACCCCTCGCGCCCGGCGAACTCCGTGACGCCCCCGACACCCTCGTTGAGCGCGAAGTCGATGCCGTCGAGGAGGTCGGGGCGGTGGCGGATCACCCAGCGGATGCCGCGGATGCTGCCCGCTTCCTCGTCCGGCACGGCCAGGAAGATCACGTCGCGTGTCAGCGGCGTGCCGAGGCGGCGTAGTAGCAGGATTGTCATGAGCTGCATGACGCCGCAGCCCTTCATGTCGAGCGCGCCGCGGCCGTAGATGCGACCGTCCTGCACCACTCCCTCGAAGGGCGGCACGTGCCACGACTCCTCCTCGACAGGCACGACGTCGAGGTGGTTGCCGAGCAGCAGCGCGCCACCGCCACTGCCGTCGCCGCGCAGGCGCGTCATCACGAGTTCGCGGTTGGGGTGCGTCTCGATGTAGTCGCACTCGAAGCCCTCGGCCTCGAGGATCGCGCCGAGGAAGCGCGCCGCCGGCGCCTCGTTCCCCGGCGGGTTCGACGTGTCGATACGGATGTAGCGCTGCAGGATGTCGAGCGCCTCGGCGTGCACCGCCCGCCAGTCGATCGCGCCCGTACCCTCGTCGGCCATCGCGTACCGCCCGCCCGTCGTACCAAGGTGCCGTGGAGGCGGCGCTAGAAGATGACGTTCATGAGCCGGCCGCGGTAGCGGACGGAGAGCTCGTGCGTGTCGCCGAGGACCGCGAAGGCGTCCAGCATGCGCAGCCGCGCGCCATCCTCGTCGAGCTCACGGTCCAGGCGCACCGCTGCCAGCAGATGCTCCAGCGCGTCCTGCCACTCGCCCGCGACGGCGAGCACCGCGCCGAGGTGGTAACGCGCCTCGGCGTCACTGTCGTCGGCGGCTACGCGGGCTTCGAGGGCGGCGCGGTCCTTCCCGGCGGCCAGCCCGGCGAGGCCGATGCGGCCCAGGGCTCGGCGGGCGCGAGGGTCGTGCTCGAAGTTCCCCGCCAGCTCGCGGGC
>DAOULE010000088.1:0-9685 GCA_034420575.1 Dehalococcoidia bacterium | reverse complement strand
AGCCGGCACCGGCAGCCGCGCCCCCGGCGCGTGCTGCCTCGGGCGGTACGCGGCGCGCGCCGCGCCGGCCGCCACCGCCCGACGAGGGGCCGGTCTCCGAGGACCTTGCCGCGCTGCGCGAGCAGCACGACGCCGTGCGGGAAGCAGCCCGGGAGCGTCACCGCGTCGCGGGCGCGCTGCTGAGCTCGCGCTGCGAGTTCAAGAGCTTCGAGGGCGACACCGTCGAGATCGGGTTCCAGTCGCAGCTCCTGGTCGAGAAGGCGCTCGGCGACCCCGAGGTGCTGCAGGCGCTGAGCGATGCCGTTGGCGGCGTGGTCGGTCGGGCCGTGAGCGTCACGCCGGTCGTGTGGGAGGCGCTGCAACGCAGCGCCCCGCCGCCGCAACAGCGCGCCAACGACGCGCCGCCTGCACCGCCGCCGTCCGCCGAGGCGCCACCGGCCGCGGCTGCCGCGCCCGCGCAGGGCGGGGGCCACCTCGTCGAGGAGGCGCTGAAGCAGGGCGCCGTCCTGGCCGAGGAGTAGACCGCTGCGCGCCGCCCGGCACGGGGAGCCGGCCCCATGAACGAGTCGCCGCACGGCTCCTCGGCCATCACGCGCCTCGTCGAGTCGTTCCACCGCCTGCCGGGCATCGGGCCAAAGTCGGCGCAGCGGCTCGCGTATCACGTGCTGCGCGCGCCCGAGGAGGAGGCACGGGCCCTCTCCGAGGCGCTGCTCGACGTGAAGCAGCGCGCCGTGCTGTGCGGCGCGTGCCAGCAGATCAGCGACACCGACCCCTGCGCCGTCTGCGACGACACTCGCCGTGACCGCACGGTGATCTGCGTCGTCGAGGAGCCGCTCGACCTCGTTGCCATCGAGCGCACGAAGGGGTACCACGGCCTCTACCACGTGTTGCACGGGGCCATCTCGCCCACCGACGGCGTCGGCCCCGAGGACCTCAAGATCAGCGAGCTGCTCGCTCGCCTGCGCCGCGAGGACGGCGACGCCGAGGCCGTCACCGAGGTCATCGTGGCCACGAACCCGAACCTCGAGGGCGAAGCGACGGCCATGTACCTCGCACGCCTGCTGGAGCCGCTCGGGGTGCGCGTGACGCGGCTGGCGCGCGGGCTGCCGGCGGGCGCGGATCTCGAATACGTCGACAACGTCACGCTTGAACGCGCGCTGGCCTTCCGGCAGTCGGTCGAGTAGCGCCATGCCCGCCCGCGTCCCGCGCGTGACGAAGACCGAGGCGGTCGTGCTGAAGCGTCGACGCTTCGGCGACTCGGACCGCGTCGTGACGCTGCTCACGCCCGCCCGCGGCAAGCTGGAGGCGATCGCCAAGGGAGCGCTGCGGCCGCGCAGCAAGCTGGCCGGCCACCTCGAGCCGATGACGCACGTCGAGGTGGTGCTGGCGCACGGCCGCACCCTCGGGATCGTCACCCAGGCGCAGACCATCGAGCCGTTCGCGCCGCTGCGCGACGACCTCGAACGGCTCAGCGCTGGGCTCTACCTGCTCGAACTCGCCGACCGGTTCACGGTCGAGGGCGCCGAGGCGGATGCGGCCTACGTGCTGCTGTTGACGGCGCTGCTGCGCCTGCTGCGCGGCGACGGGCAACAGCTCGTCGTGCGCAGCTTCGAGCTCGCGCTGCTCGAAGCAACGGGATTCCGGCCGGAGTGGCAGCGCTGCGCCGCGTGCCGCGACGACGTCACCGCGGACGGCCTCATGTGGTCGCCGCTCGCGGGCGGGCTGCTCTGCCCGCGGTGCCGCGAGTCGCACCCGGAGGCGGAGCCGATCGACGTCTCGGTGGTGAAGGTGCTGCGGCTCATCCAGGACGCGCCGTACGAGGAGGCCGCGCGTGTACGCCTCAACCAGCGCGTGGCCGCGGGGCTGGAAGGCGTCATGCACGACCTCGTGCGCGCCATGGCCGAGCGCGACCTCGGTAGTGCTCGGTTCCTGGCGGCCGTGCGCCGCACGCGCCCCGACGACAGCGAGCCGGGCGGAGGGGCGGAATCCCCCGACCGCGACGTAACGTATACTTCTCGGGAGCCACTGGAGGCCTCGGGGCACACGGGGAGCTGACACCATGCCGCTGTACGAGTACTACTGCGAACCCTGCGACGGCATCTTCGAGCTGATCCGGCCGGTCAGCCGGTCCTCGGACCCGCAGCCCTGCCCCGTCTGCGATGGCGACGGCGAGCGGCTCATGCCGACGCAGGTGCACGCATTCACGATGCGCGGCGGCATGCCGCGTCGCATCCCCGACAAGGGCCTGTACTGGACCACCAAGGGCCAGTCCACGAAGCCCATGACCAGCAGCGACCTCTCGAAGATCGAACCCTTCCTCGTCAAGGAAGACAAGGTTCGCCGAGCGAGCACCGTCATGACGCAGGAGGAGATCGAGGCTGGCGCCCCGCCGCCACTCGAGGTGCGCGAGCGCGTCAAGGGCTCGAAGTCGCGCGGCCGCAGGCTCGCCGAGAGCTCGGAGTCGGCGAGCGGGTAATCCCGGCCCCACCGGCACACATGCAGCGAGGCGGGCTCCAGGCCCGCCTCGCTCGTGCTACAGCCGTGGTGCGCGTGCTACTGGAGCTGCGCAGTGGCGAAGATCACCGAGAACGCCCGGCAATACACGACGGCCGACTGGAACGAGGTGGGGTCGACGTCGTCGGGCACCTCGTAGTTCACGGACCCGCTCGTTGCCCTGATCTCGCTCAGGTTGATTGCGCCGTCGACGTGCACGTCGCCGTCCGGATCGGGCGTGAGGTAGATGAACAGGTCTGGCCCGTTACGTACCTCGAAGTCCTGGAAGCGCAGGATCAGCTCGCCCTCCGGGCCGCGCACGAGCAGCACCTGGCCGCTCGCCGTGTGGAACGAGTCGGAGCCGATGAGCTCGCCCATCGAGATCAGCTCGCCGGTGGCGGCCTGCGTGGGGGCCGCCGCGGGCGTGGCGGTCTCGGTTGCGGCCGGGGTTTCGTTCCCGTCGTCGCTCGCGTCGGCCGTGGCTGCTGCGGTGGTGGGCGCCGCCGTCGGGGTGGGAGTCGTCGCCATCCCGGCGACCTGGAAGCCGAGGCCCTCGTCGACGCGCTCGCCCTCGTCGAACAGCGGCGAGGCGAGCCACCACGAGATCGCGCCGAACACCACCAGCCCGATGACGCCCACGACCGCGCCGGCGGCCCAGCGTGCGGGGTACTGGCGCGGCCCCAGCTCGGCCAGGCGGGAGCGCTCGACGCTCCCGGCGAGGTGGGCGACCACGGCGAGCACGACGAGCCCGAGCGTCGGCGTGAACACGACGTGGACGAGCGCGAAGCCGGCGCCGAGCGCGATCGCCCCGACGATGAGCGAGCCGATGCTGACGCCCCGCCACAGCGCGGCCACCGCGACGATCGCCGCGACGCCCGCGCCGATCCCGAGCACCATGCGCGCCTCGGCGCCCTTGAACGGCAGGAGGCGTGCGGGGCCTTCGCGGAGGAAGTCAATCGTGGGCTGGCTGCTCAGCAGGAATCCCGCCGTCGCCAGCCCGACCAATGCAGCAAGGATAAGTAAGAGGCGCCGGAGGGAGTCGGCGCGATCCGGAGGTAGCACTGTGGTCATGGCCATCACTGGGCTCCCCTCGATGCTGCGACTGTATCTCTATCAGTCACACATCCAGCGTACGCCTTGCGGGAGTCTGATGGGACGAACGTTATGGGAATCAATGGCCGTCAGTTCTTGGACATCGCCGCGCGGGTGCGCGCAGGCCACTGAGCGGCGCTCGGGCGGCTCTTGATCGGACCGAGGTGGGTGCACTCTGAGCGCTACCCCTGGTCGTTGGCCTCCGTGCTGCTGCTGACCGCAGACCGGCCGGGAGCAGTACCCGCACGCATGCGGTCTGCCAGGTCGAGCACATCGTCCAGCGAGCGCTTGCCCTCGAAGTACTCCTGGTAGGCCTCGCGCAGCGGCGCTGCGGGGCTCTGCGCCCGCATCCGCGCCCGCTCCGCCTCCTCGGCCGCAATCTCCTCGGGTGTCTGCTCCGGGACTTGAGGCAGTCCGGCGCGAAGAGACTCACGCATGCTGTCGGCAAGATCGAGGACCTCATCCAGCGAGCGCTTGCCCTCGAGGTACTCCTGGTAGGCCTCGCGCACGATCCACTTCTTCTTCATCGTCTGCTGTCTCCCCGCAGTGACAATACGACCGCGCGGTCGTGCCAGATTGCCCAGTACCAGTGTCTCGGTTCCATCCGGTGCACTGGCCCCGGCTCGACGCCAACGGTGCTGACAGCGAGCGAACGAAGGGGAAGCGGCCCGCCTCCACCATCGATGAGGTCCTGAATCAGGAGGTCACCAGCCAGATTCACGAGGCCGTGCTCATATCGCAGGTCGATGCCCGGGCGGTCGACCACATAGGCGCAGATGTCGCACGTGTCCGGCGTGGGGGTGGCGTGGTTCTCGACAGGGATAGGGCGGTTCCTGTTATTCCGATTGTGTTTGACACAATAAGTATATCAAGTGCGCCGTTTCAGCGCCTTATGGCACGCCGAGGTCACTCCTACCCGGGCATCTGCTGCGCCAGCTGGTAGATCTTCCCCTCCGTCTTGATCGACGGGGCAATCACCATCCGCGCCGCGTGGAAGTCGGCGATGGTCTGGGCGCCGCATGTCGCCATCGACGTGCGGAGCGCGCCCACGAGGTTCTCCGTGCCGTCCGTGCGCGACGTCGGGCCGAAGAGCAGCGTGTCGAGGGTGCGCGGCTGGCCGACGTGGACGCGCACGCCGCGCGGCAGCTCCGCGTGCGGCGTCGCCATGCCCCAGTGGTAGCCGCGGCCCGGCGCCTCCTTCGTCGCCGCGAACGGCGAGCCGATCATGACCGCGTCGGCGCCGGCGCAGATCGACTTGGAGATGTCGCCGCCGGTGCGGATGCCGCCGTCGGTGATGATCGGCACGTAGCGGCCGGTGCGCTCGAAGTACATGTCGCGCGCGTACGCCGTGTCGAGCGTCGCCGTGACCTGCGGGATGCCAATGCCCAGCACCTCGCGCGAGGTGCACGCCGCGCCCGGCCCCACGCCGACGAGGATGGCGTGGATGCCCGTTTCCATCAGCTCGATCGCAGCGCCCGTGTCGACCGTGTTGCCGACGAGCACCGGCAGCGGGTCGAGCTGCTCGACGAGCTCGTCAAGCTGGAGCCCGCGCAGCGAGCGCGAGACGTGGCGGGCGGTGGTGACGGTGGACTGGACGGCGAAGAAGCTCGCGCCGGCGTCCTTCGCGACGGGCGCGAGGCGCTTCGTGTTCGCCGGGGTGGCGCTGACGGCCGCGACGCCGCCGCGCGCGCGGATCTCCTCGACGCGCTGGCCGACGAGGTCTTCGCGGATGGGCTGCGAGTAGACGTGCTGGATGATCTCGGTCGAGTGCTCGAGGGTGGCAGCGGCGATCTCGTCGAGGACGGCGTCGGGATCCTCGTATCGCGTCTGCAGGCCCTCGAGGTTAAGGACGGCGAGGCCGCCCGCCTGGGTCAGCGAGGCCGCGAACGACGGGTCGACGACGGCGTCCATCGCCGAAGCGAGGATGGGGACGTCGAAGGTGTGCTCACCGAGCGTGAACGCGGGCTCGACGAGGTCGGGGTTGGTGGTGACGGCTCCGGGGACGATTGCGACATCGTCGAATCCCCACGCGCGCTCCAGGCTCTTGCGTTCGGCCGTCATCTCCGGATCCCCTCTTCCGTCGTGGTCACCTGTGACCTGTCGGCGCGATGTGGCGAGAGCGGCGTCGGGAAGAGGCAGATACGCGAAGACCCCGCCACTGGGGAGGGGTCTGTCCGGGGACGCGCCCCGGGGGTGTGCTGCTGCCGGGCTGTCGCATGGGTCCCGCCACGGTCACCCTGCTTTTGTGAATGGTAGAACCCACCCGATCCCCGGTCAACGCCAGCGGCCGGATGCTCTCTCGCCGTCCCCGCTCCGCTTCTGATCCCCTCGCCCCCGCCCGCGTTCTTGCGCGTCATTCGGAAGTCGGCGTGGGCGTGATGAGCTGCAAGGCTGCACACTCGAACCCGGCCTTAGCGAACATGGCCTCGGCCCTGGGCGGCAGTTGCGACACAACCACTGAAGCCCACTGCATGTATTCATCGAACGTCGCGTAGCGCTCGTACACGTCGTAGGTGCACTGGCACTGCTCGCGTCCACCGGGGGCGAGCGCGATACAGCTCTCGATGAACTGCTCCTTGGTCGCCGCCGGCCAGGGAGTGAAATCCGCTGGCGGCTCAGAGACGGCAGCGGTGTCGGTGCGCTCGTGGTGGTGGTACCCGTAGTGCAGTCCCGCCACGATGAAGATGAGGGCCGCGTTGAAGGCGGCCAGGGTCAGGAAGATGCGTCCGCTCATCGCCTACCCCCTGTAACGTGAGCGGCCCCCATTATCGCGGCACGGCTGCAACCCCATCACTGGATGAAGTACCAGTAGTACACCGTCGCCACCACAGTCGAGATGACGATGACCGCAATGGACATGAGCGGCCCGCGTCGCCCAGTCAGGTCCGTCCCATCCCTTGGCGGTTCGTCATCGAACAGCCAGTTGTAGACCCAGGGCTCCACCACGAACAGGAAGACCGAGCCCACGGCTAATCCGGCGATCAATGGCCCTGGGGTCAGGGTCACGACTGCGAACCAGACTGCGATTCCCACAGTAAAGGACGCTATTCTCCGGATGAGCACGCGGCTCGTCATGCTGGCTGCTGCCCCCTAATCAGTACAGCTGACGACGTAGATGATGTGGCAGACTCGCACCGAGATGTAGATCGTGTCACAGCATCGCAGCTGCCGCGACCTGACCCGGGCGTGGTCTAGTCATTTCTAAACAGGCCATAGGGTGAGGGGATCTGCCCTCGCCTGACCTCTACCCGACGCCCACAGACCCTCACCCAACCCTCTCCCGCACCTGGTCGGGTCGGCGACCCGCCGGCCGTGCCCGCGTCTCGCCTCGATGCGGGGTATCCGGGGCGGGAGAGGGCGCCGGCGGCCCTCGCGTGGCTGTGCGGGGTGCAGGTGCTACGATCGCGCCGATGTCTGAAACCGTCCTCGCCGCCGTCGCCTGGCCATACGCGAACAGCGCGCTGCACGCGGGCCAGATCGCGGGCGCCTACCTGCCCGCCGACATCTTCGCGCGCTACCACCGCATGCGCGGCGACCGCACGCTCATGGTCTCCGGCTCCGACGTGCACGGCACGCCCGTCACCATCAGCGCGGAGCAGCAGGGCGTCACCCCCGAGGAAGTGATCGAGGTCAACCACGCGTCGTTCCTCGACACGTTCGAGCGCTTCGGCATCTCCTTCGACCTGTTCACCTCGACCGGCACGGAGAACCACGCCGAGGTCGCGCAGGACATGTTCCTGCGCCTCCACGAGCAGGGGCACATCTACGAAGCCGAGATGACGATGCTCTACGACGCGGAGGCCGAGCGCTTCCTGCCCGACCGCTACGTCGAGGGCACCTGCCCCTACTGCGACTACGACGGCGCGCGCGGCGACCAGTGCGACGAGTGCGGACGCACGATGGACGCCCTGGAGCTCATCAACCCGCGCTCTCGCTTCTCCGACGCGACACCGGAGCCGCGCCAGACGAACCACTGCTTCCTCCGCCTCAGCGCCTTCAACGACGAGCTGCTCGAGTGGGTGGACCCGCAGGAGCACTGGCGCCCGGCCGTGCGCAACTTCACGCTCGGCCTGCTGCGCGAGGGTCTCCACGACCGCGCGATCACACGCGACATCGAGTGGGGCATCGACGTGCCCCTCGACGGCTGGGACGACAAGCGCATCTACGTGTGGTTCGAGGCGGTCATCGGCTACCTCTCGGCGACCAGGGAATGGGCGCAGCACTCGGGCGAGCCGGACGCGTGGGAGGCGTGGTGGAAGGACCCCGCGGCCCGCATCGTCTACTTCCAGGGCAAGGACAACGTCCCGTTCCACACGATGATCTGGCCCGCCATGCTGCTCGGGTACGGTGGCCTGAACCTGCCGTACGACGTGCCGGCCAACCAGTACGTCACCATTTCCGGCTCGAAGGCATCGTCCTCGCGCAACTGGGCGATCTGGATGCCCGACTACCTCGACCGCCACGACCCGGACCCGCTGCGCTATGCGCTGACCGCGATGATGCCCGAGACCTCCGACACCGACTTCACGTGGGGAGATTACGTCCGTCGCAACAACGACGAACTCGTCGCGCGCTGGGGCAACCTGGTCCACCGCGTGATGACGCTCACGCGGCGCCACTTCGATGCCTGCATGCCCGAGGCGCCCTCGACGCTCGCGCCCGAGTCGGCCGCGCTGCTCGACCGCGTCGATGCCGCGTTCGACGAGGTCGGCGGGCACATCGACGCGCTGCGCCTGCGCGCGGGCGTGCAGGCCGCGATGGCCGTGGCGCAGGAGGCGAACCGCTACCTCGACGAGCGCGCGCCGTGGGCCGCGGTGCGCGAGGACCGCGACTCGGCTGCCGAGACGCTCTCCACCGCGATCCAGGCGATCGCGGGCCTCGCCACGCTGTTCCAGCCGTACCTCCCGTTCACCTCGCCGCGCGCGTGGGCGCTCGCGGGTGGCGAGGGCGACATCCAGGCGGCGGGCTGGCAGCGCACCTCGATCGCGCCGGGCACGCCGCTCCCCGAGCCAGCGCCGCTCTTCCTCAAGCTCGACGAGTCGCTCATTGACGAGGAGGAGGCGAGGCTCGGACAGTGAGCGCCTCGCCGCGGAGGACGAGACGATGAGCCCCCTCGATGCTCCGATCGTCGACGCGCACTCGCACACCTGGTCGCGGGCGTTCCGCAACGACTACGACGAGGCGATGGCGCGCGCGTGGGGATCGGGCCTTGTAGCGGTCGTCGAGGTCGGCGGCAGCGCCGAGAGCAGCGAGGAGGCGTACGCCGTCGCTGCCCGCGACGAGCGTATCCACGCGGTCGCCGGGCTCCACCCGCACAGCGCGAAGGACCTGCCGGAACAGCGCGAGCAGCTCCGCGAGCAGGCGCTGAGCGGGCGCTTCGTCGGCCTCGGCGAGATGGGGCTCGACTTCTATCGCAACCTCTCGCCGCACGACATCCAGTACGAGGCGTTCCGCTTCCAGCTCGAGCTCGCGCGCGAGGCCGAGTTGCCCGTCGTCATCCATAGCCGCGACGCCGACGAGGAGTCGTACGAGGTCATCGCCGAGTGGGCGGGCCGCGTCGGGCGCTACCTGGGGCCCGACCGCGAGATCGGGATGATGCACTGCTACGCAGGCGACACCGAGCTCGGCGAGCGCTACCGCGCCCTCGGCTTCCTGCTCTCCATCCCCGGCCCGGTCACCTACCCCGGCGCGACACGCCGCCAGGAGGTGGCCCGCACCGCGCCGCTCGAGTCGCTGCTCGTGGAGACCGACGCGCCGGCGCTGACGCCGCAGTCCAACCTCGGCAGCCGCAACGAGCCCACCTACATCCTCGAGACCATCGCCTTCATCGCACAGCTCCGGGGCGACACGCCGGAGCACATCTCGCGCGTGACGGCGGAGAACGCAGCGCGCCTCTTCGACTTCGAGCTGCCCTCGTGACGACGCAGGTCGACCAGTTCGCGCTGTACGGCCCGGTCGCCGACGACCTCCCCGCCGTCGACGACCTCCTCACCTCGCTCTACGACGTCGACTTCCCGTGGCTGCGCGAGATGCTCGAGGTGGCGCTGGGCGGAGGCGGGAAGCGGATGCGGCCCGCCGTGAGCCTGCTCGCCGGGCGGCT
>DAOULE010000087.1:0-8353 GCA_034420575.1 Dehalococcoidia bacterium | reverse complement strand
ACCTGCGTGGCGAGGTACGCGACGCGCTCGGTGTGGACCTGGTGGTCGTCGATGCCCCGGCCGCCCCCGGTCACCTCGGAGCCGTGCGCGACGGCGGCGTCGATGGCGCGCTTCGCCGTGTCGACGAGCTCGCGGGCGGTCGTGAGGGCATCTACCTCGGTCGTCGTCATCTTCGGTCTCCTTCGCAGCGTTCCCCGTGGCACGTGCTACCCGCGGGCCTTCGGCATCAAGACGGTGTAGTCGAGGTCCAGCACCACGTTGGGGTGGTAGCGCTCGCGCCCGCGCTCGTCGGTGACGCGCAGCGGGACATCCTCGGTCGCCGGGTCGGCGTCCTTCGTGGCGATGAGGCGCAGGCGCAGCGCCCCGGCGTCGTCCCGTCCGAGGTCGATACGGTCGACGACCTCGGTCCAGGCGAAGAGCGTGTCGCCGGCGAACGTCGGGTTGCTGTGCGTACCGCCGTTGAAGGCGAGCACCCGCACGGCGTTCTCGAGGCCGTTGAACGACAGCGCACGCGCCACCGAGATGATGTGCCCGCCGTAGACCACACGACGCCCGAAGCGCGTGCCCTGCAGCGCGTGGGCGTTGAAGTGCGCGCGCGCCGTGTTCTGGTAGAGGCGCGTGATGATCTGCTGCTCGGCCTCCTCGATGGCCATCCCCTCGACGTGGTCGATGCGCTCGCCGGGCTCGTAGTCGTCCCACCACGCGCGCCCGCCGGTGATGGCGTCGGAGAACGCGGAGAGGTCGAGTTGCTCCGGGACGTAGAGCGACTCGGGCGCGACGGACTCGGGCACCTCGGGCGCATCGTCCTCGGCGGCGGGGGACTCGGGGTCGCGCTTGTTCACGAGGACCCAGCGGATGAGCGTCAGGACCTCCTCGCCGCGCTGGTTCACGCCCACCGTGCGCACCCACACCACGCCGGTCTCCCCGCCGCGCGCCTCGCGTCGTCCGAGCACGGTGGTGGTCGAGCTGATCGTGTCGCCGGGCAGCACGGGCACGCCGAACCGCACGTCGGCGTAGCCGAGGTTGGCGACGGCGTTCAGCGAGACATCGGGGACGGACTTGCCGAACACCGTGTGGAAGACGAGCAGGTCGTTCACCGTCTCGCGCTCGAAGCCGAGCGAGCGGGCGAACTCGGCGTTGCAGTGCAGCGGGTGCCGGTCCGCGGTGAGCGCGATGTAGAGCGCCGCGTCACCCTCGGTGACGGTGCGCGGGACGGCGTGCCGGATCTCGAGTCCGGTCTCGAAGTCCTCGAAGTAGTTGCCGGTGGTCGCCTTGCGCACGTTGCCTCCCCCGGCTCATTGTAGGGACGGTGCGGGCGAGCGGAAGCCGACGCGACGCGGTTATCCTCGTACCGCACGGATACGACGACACACGCCGGAGGTGCGACGTGGGCACGAAGGAACTCGAGGCGCTGATCGCGGTGCTGGAGCGCGAGACGAAGGCGGGCCGCGAAGGCCACGCGCTCGGCACGTGGACGATCCGCTACGACAAGGAACGCTCGGCATTCTCGTTCGACCACTGCGAGTCAGAGGTCTACTGCAACGAGCGCCCGGCCGTGATCGGCACCGACGGCAGCGTCATCGACCCCGGCGGCCCGATCGAGTTCTAGCTGGCAGTCTTCTCGAAGTTCGCAGGACACATGAGTACGCCCCTGCGGAGGCAACGGCCTCCGCAGGGGCGTCTATCGTCGATCGTTCCCTGACTGCCTAGCTTAGTCGATGTCCTCGAGCCAGTAGCGCATGTTGTGGTCGAAGACGATGTGGCCCGTGTACTCGGCGGGCTGGCGGCTGATCCAGACGGCCGCGCGGCCCATCCACTCCGCGCTGTCGAAGTCCAGGTTCGGGTTCTCCGGGTCGTTGTCGGCGAAGATGTTGCCCGGCGTGTGGATCACGTAGTTCAGCGACAGCACGTTGCAGGCGATGCGGTACTTCTGGAGGTCCATCGCCAGGCCCTGCGTAAACCGCTCCAGGCCCGCCTTGACCATCCCGTAGAACAGCCCGCCGATGCCCCCTTCGTCGTACGGCCCGGGGCCAGGGAAGATCGCGGCCCCCGAGGAGACGTTGATGAGGTGGCCGCCGTTCTCCTTCATGTGCGGCACCGCCGCCTTGCACATCAGCACCGGCCCGCGCATGTCGACCTGCCACATCAGGTCGATGTGGCGGTCCTGCACCGTCTCGATGTCCCCGGGCACGAGGATCGCCGCGTTGTTCACGACGATGTCGACGCCCCCGAACGCCTCGACGGTCTGCTCGACGCAACCGTAGATGCTCTCCGGGTCGCGCATGTTCGTGACGACGGGGAGCGCGGTGCCGCCCTCGGCCTCGATCGCCGCGGCGACGGAATGGATGGTGCCGGGGAGGCGCGGGTCGTTGACTTGCTCGGTGCGGGCGGCGACGACGACCTTCGCGCCGTCGCGCGCCAGCGAGTGGGCGATGGCCTCGCCGATGCCGCGACTCGCGCCCGTGACGATCGCGACCTTGCCTTCGAGTTGCTGCTCGCTCATCTCGTACCTCCGTCTGAGTTCCTGGGAGTCTCGATGCCTCGTGGCTGCTTCTAAGACGGGGGCTACCCCCGCGGGATCGCCGGGCAGTCCGGCGGCGAGCCGTAACCTACTACGGCCTGCGGGCTAGGATCATGCGCCCTCCGGACGTGGGCGCGATCATGCTCTCCGCCGCCTCGAACTTGCCGTAACGCCGGGGGTCGCGAATAAAGGAAGGCATGACGGCCTCGCCCCGCTCCCTCCCCTCACGCGCGCGAGGCATCTACTTCGGCTGGTTCATCGTCGGGTCCGGCGCGACCTCGAACTTCCTCGTCTCCGGCATGGCGATCTGGAGCTTCGGCGTCTTCATCGAGCCGATCCGCGAGGAGACCGGCTGGACCACGGCCGCCGTCGCGGCGGGCTTCTCCATCCGCGCGCTCGAGCAGGGCGTGTTCGGCCCGTTCGCCGGCGCGTTCATCGACCGCTTCGGCCCGAAGATCATGGCGCGCGGGGGGCTGATCGTCCTCGCGCTCGGCCTCGTCCTGCTCTCGCAGGCGCGCACGCTGCCGATGTACTACGGCGCGAGCATCGTGCTGGCGATCGGGCAGAGCTCCAGCACCTTCATGCCCTACTCGGCCCTGATCGTGCGCTGGTTCCAGGTCAAGCGAGGCCGCGCGATGGGCTTCCTCAACTCCGGGAACGGCTCCGGCTTCGCGCTCGTCCCGCTGATCGCGGTGCTGATCGCCGCCTTCGGCTGGCGCAACACCCTCGTGATCTCGGCGGTGATCATCCTCACGATCGCGCTGCCCCTCACCTTCACGATGCGCAACGACCCGTCCGTGATGGGCCTCGAGCCCGACGGCGAGCCGATCCGCGCGCGCCGCTCCGGCGTCACGCCGTTCGCGATGACCGGCGACAGCGTCGGCGCGGCGCTGCGCACGCCCGCGTTCTACCTGCTCGCCCTCGCACAGTGCGCGAACGTCGCGACGGTGCAGGCGTGGGTCGTCTACCAGTTCCCGCACCTGCGCGAGCAGGGCCTGGGCGTGGGCTACGCGACGGCCGCCGGGGTCGGCTACGCCTTCTCGCAGGTCATCTTCCGCCCGTCCAGCGGCCTGCTCGGCGACCGCATCGGGCGGCGGCGACTGCTCATCGGGGCGTTCGCGCTACAGGCCGTCGGCATCGTCGTGCTCGCGTCCGTGTCGTCCGAGCGGCTGTGGCTGCTCGCGCCGTACTACGCGACGTTCGCGTTCGGCCAGGCGGCGTGGGTGGTGCTGCACACCGCGATCGTCGCCGACTACTACGGGCCGAGGCGCTTCGCGACCATCAACGCGCTCGTGAACGCGTCGGCGATGCCCGTCGCGGTCGGCTCACCGATCGTCGCAGGGATCGTGTTCGACCGCGTCGGCAGCTACGTGCCGGTCTTCACGGCGTGCGGCCTGCTCTCCGCCGTCGCGGCGATCGCGATCCTGCTCATCCGCCGCCGGCCGTACGAGCTGCCCGACGAGTCCGAGCCCGAGGCGCCTACGTCGCTCGACGCGTCCACGCACGGGGGCATGCACCACGTGGGACGGCAGCCCGCTTGACCGCCTCGGCGGCCCCTATCGCACGGGCTCGGCCACGTTCGCGGGCGCCTCGACGAGGTGCATAGCGACGTGCGTCGGCTCCCGCCGCCGCGACCCGGCGTCCCGCAGCGACTTCCACATCAGCGTCTGGAAGATGAAGAACACGAACGACACCATCATGAAGCCGCCGACCGCGCGCTGCGCCCCGAACGCGTCGATCGCCAGTCCCATCGGCAACGCGCCGAGGGGCATGAGGCCGAACCCCATCGCGAACAGCGACGTCGCGCGGCCTCGCATGTCGTTGCGCGCGAGGAGCTGCACGAGCGTCTGCGAGAGCGTGATCGCCACGCCGTGGAACAGCCCGGCGATCACGAGGAAGACGAGCGCGAAGACCAGCAGGTTCGACTGCGTGAACAGGATCAGCGCGCCCACGTAGCCGACGTAGAACACCAGCAGCACCAGCCCCTTGCGTCGCACCTCGCCGTACAGCGAGAGCGCGACCAGGCCGGAGAACGACCCCCACCCGATCGCGGCGGCGAGCAGCCCGTAGCCCGTCGCGCCCGCGCCGAGCACCTCCTCGGCGAAGACGGGGAGCAGCTGGATGTACGGGTAGACGGTCAACGCCGGGACGACCGAGGTGAGGATCAGGCCAAGCATGGCCCGGTCCTTCGAGATGTAGCTGACGGCCACCCACATGCTGCGCAGCGGGTTCTCGCGGTCCGGGGCGGCCTGGCGCGTCTCCCGGCTGATGGGCAGCGTGAACGCCGTCGAGATCATCATCACGATGCCGATGAACAGGAACGGCGACGCCGTGCCGAGCAGCCCGATCATCATCCCGGTCAGTGGCGGCCCGGCGATGCGCGACAGGTTTTGCGCAATCGAGTTCAGCGCCACGGCGTTCGAGAGCGTGCGCTCGTTCGTCACGTCGTAGACGAACGCCTGCCGCGTGTTCTGATTCGCCGTGCTCACGACGCCCTCGAGCAGCGCGAACACGTAGACCATCGGCATGTTGATGACGTCCATGACGACGAGGACGCCGAGCAGCACCCCCTTGGCGGCGCTGATGACGGTCGTCCAGACCAGCACGGTGCGCCGGTGGTAGCGGTCGAGGATCACGCCGATCGCCGGGCCGGCAAGCAGGCGGGCGCCTCCACCAACGGACGCGACGAGGGCGAGCTGCGTCGCCGACTGCTCGCTGATCTCATACGCGAGCCAGTTGAGCCCGATCATCTGCGCCCACTGGCCGAAGCCGGAGCTGACGGTACCGATAAACAGGAACCGGAAGTCGCGGATGCGGAGCGCATCCCAGCGTCCCGGGCGGCGCTCGACGCTCACGGGCGGTGCTCCATTGGTGCGCGCCTGTGCCATGTGCGGCCTCCGGGGGGCCCGCCGGCGGCGGGACGCACCCGCGATTGTAGGCGTCGGTCCCGGCATGGGCTCGACGGCCCTCGTGCGCGCACAGCCGTGCAGCGCGTGCAGCGGGGAGCGGGTATCATCGCCGCGCATTCCATGTACTGCCGCGCACAAGGAGGGTTCCATGGACTGGGCCGACTCAGACGCACAAGCCGCGTTCCGGGAGGAGGTGCGCTCGTTCATCGATGCACGGCTCCCCGCCTTCTACAAGGCGCGCGCGCAGGAGATCGACCCATCCGGCGAGCACGACTGGCAGGCCGACATCGCGATCGGCGACGACGACGCCCGCGAGGCCGCGCTCGAGTGGGCGGAGGCGCTCGCCGAGCACGGCTGGGCGGCCCCACACTGGCCGACGGAGTACGGCGGCGCGGGCCTCACCAGCATGGAGCAGTTCATCTTCAACTCGGAGATGGCGTTCACCGGCGCCCCGCCCGTCGGCGGCGGCGGCCTGCGCCTCCTCGGCCCGACGATCCTCGTGCACGGCACCGAGGAGCAGAAGCAGAAGTTCCTCGCCCCGACGCTGCGCGGCGAGATGCTGTGGGCGCAGGGCTTCTCCGAGCCGGGCGCCGGCTCCGACCTCGCTTCGCTGCAGACGCGCGCCGTCCGCGACGGCGACGAGTACGTCATCAACGGCCAGAAGATGTGGACCTCCTCGGGCCACAAGTCCAACTGGATCTTCGGCATGTTCCGGACCGACCCGGACGCCCCGAAGCACCGCGGCATCTCGTTCTTCGTGATGGACCGCACGACACCGGGCATCTCCGTCCGCCCTATCGTCTCGATGGGCTTCCGGCACGCCACCAACGAGACGTTCTACGAGGACGTGCGCGTCCCCGCCGACCAGATGATCGGCGAGGAGAACCGCGGCTGGTACGTCGGCATGACCCTGCTCGACTACGAGCGCTCCGGCATTGGCGGGGCGATCGAGAACCGCCAGTTCCTCGACCGCATCATCGAGCACGCCAACTCGCCCGAGGGCATGGCCCAGCGCGAGCACGGCGGGCTGGGGCGCACGCGTCTCGAGCTGGCCGAGCACTACACGGCGTCCGAGGTGATGTTCAACCTCTCCTTCCGCGTCGCGTCGATGCAGGCGGCCGGGATGCTGCCGAACTACGAGGCGTCGATGGGCAAGGCGTTCTACACCGAGCTGCGCCAGAAGGTCGCCCGCGCGGGCATGAAGACCTTCGGGCTCTACGCGAACATCTGGAACGGCGACGACCCGCGCTCGGCCGCGGGCGCGGAGCCGACGCAGGTGTACGTGCACTCGGTGGTGCTGACCATCGCCGGCGGCTCGAGCGAGATCCAGCGCAACATCATCGCCACGCGCGGCCTCGGCCTGCCGCGCGGCTAGCGACGAAGGGGGCAGGCCGGGCTCCGGCCTGCCCCTGCACCGCACCACCCAGACCCACCCGGGATGCCTCGACGGAGGGTGACGTGAGCCGCCCCGTGATCTGCGTCGCCACGCCCGTCGAGGCCGAGTTCCTCGCACGCCTCGAAGCCGTCGGCGACGTCCGGCGCGTCGAGCCCACCGTCAGCGACGAGGAGCTGCACGCGGCGCTCGACGGCGCGCACGGCGTCATTATGTCGCCGCTGCGCGTGGCGGGCGCCGCCCTCTTCGACGCCGCTCCCGACCTCCGCGTCGTCGCCGGCACGGGCGTCGGCTACGACAACTTCGACGTCGCACTCGCCACCGAGCGCGGCATCGCGATCTGCAACACGCCCGGCGTGCTCAACGAGGCGGTCACCGACCTCACGATGACGCTCATCGTGGCCCTCGCCCGGCAGCTCTTCCCGTACGAGGCCTACGCACGGAGCGGCCGCTGGGCCGGACGCGCGCCGCGGCTGCCCCTCGGCCACGACATCCGCGGCAAGGTCCTCGGCGTGGTCGGCTTCGGCCGCATCGGCCGCGAGGTCACCCGCCGGATGCAGTCACTCGGCATGCGCACCCTCTGGACCGACGTCTTCGACGAGCTCCCCGAGGGCGCGCCGGAGAGCGAGTACCGCCCCCTGGACGACCTGCTGCGGGAGTCCGACTTCGTCAGCCTGCATACCGACCTCAACGCCACCTCGCACGGGCTCATCGGCGAGCGCGAGCTGGCGCTGATGCGCAGCGACGCCTACCTGCTCAACACCTCGCGCGGCCCGGTCGTCGACCAGTCGGCACTGCGGGAAGCCCTCGAGGCGGGCTCGATCGCCGGCGCGGCGCTCGACGTGCTGGAGGACGAGCCGCCGGACCCGGCCGACCCGCTGCCATCCATGCCGAACGTGATCGTGCTGCCGCACATCGGCACGGCGACGGAGGAGACACGCTACCTGATGCGCGAGCTCGCGGTGAACAACGTCATCGCGGTCCTCACGGGCGAGATGCCCCCCGCGATCGTCAACCCCGAGGTGATCAACTCGCGGTAATAGGCTACCGGACGGCCCCCTCGTACGGGCCCGCGCCAACCTCGACGCCTGCATCGCACAGCTGCTGCCACGTCGAGTCCTCGATGTCGATGCCGCTGGCGAGGCGCTCGGCCTTGCGGCGGCGCTCCGGCTCCCCGGCCGTCATCACCTCGTCGAAGCCCTCGGCGAACGGGGGCTCCTTGACTCGCTCGATGAGGGTCGACAGCGCGTGCTCGAACGGGCCGAGGCCGGCGAAGTGCTCCGGGTCGATCACCGTCATGAAGAGCGCGTTGCCGCCCACCTCGTCGTCGGGCCGCGTCGCGACCGTCGGCAGGAACGCTCCGGCGAGGAACTCGACGGCCATCGAGAGGCCGAAGCCCTTGTAGCCCACAGGCCCCCCGACGGGCAGGAGCGCGCCCCGCTCCCTCGATCCCGGCGGGTCGCCGCCGTAGAGGTCGAGCGGGTCCGTCGAGGGGCGACCGTCGCCGTCGAGGATCCAGCCGGGCTCCAG
>DAOULE010000086.1:0-10688 GCA_034420575.1 Dehalococcoidia bacterium | reverse complement strand
TCGCCCAGGTAGTAGCGGATGAAGTCCGGGACGAAGCGGTAGACGACCTTGTCGTCGGCGACGCCCACGCCCATCGCGTTGGCGAGCGTGACCTTCCCTGCGCGGTACGCATCGGCGAGCCCGGCCACGCCCAGCACCGAGTCCGGGCGGAACGCGAGCGGGTCGATGAAGTCGTCGTCGACGCGCTTGTAGATCACGTCGACACGTTCGAGGCCCGTGGTGGCGCGGAGGTAGACCGTCTGGTCGTGGACGATGAGGTCACGCCCCTCGACGAGGTCGACGCCCATCTGCTGGGCGAGGAAGGTGTGCTCGAAGTACGCCGAATTGAAGCTGCCCGGGGTGAGGATGACGATGCGCGCCTCCTCGGCCGCGACGCCCTCCGGCCGCACCTCGACGAGCATCTCGCGGAGGTGCTCGGGGTAGTCCGTGACGGGTGAAACCGCGCCCTCAGGGAAGAGCTCGGGGACGGCCTCCAGCATCACGCGCCGGTTCTCCAGCACGTACGAGACGCCGGACGGCGTGCGCACGTTGTCCTCGAGGATGCGGAACTCGCCCTGCTGGTCGCGGATGAGGTCGATGCCTGTGACGTGGGTGTAGACGCCCTGCGGCGGCTCGAAGCCGACCATGCGGAGGTTGAAGGCCGTGGCGCCGAACAGCACCTCGCCGGGGATGACCCCGTCGGTGACGCACCGCTGGTCGTGGTAGACGTCGTGCAGGAAGGCGTTGAGCGCCTTCACCCGCTGCTGGATCCCGGTCTCGACCGTCAGCCACTCGTCGTGCGCGACGATGCGCGGGATGATCGAGAACGGGAAGATGCGGTCGACCTCGGCCTCGTCCTGGTAGACGGTGAAGGTGATGCCGCTCGCGAGCAGGTCCATCTCGGAGCGCCGCTGACGGCTGTCGATGTGGTCGATGGACCACGCGCCGAGGCGCGAAGCGAACTCGTCGTATGAGGGGCGTGGAACGCCGTCCCGGGTGAACATCTCGTCGGGACCGGCGAGCTGCTCGTAGCCGCCAAAGGGGTCGGACACGAGGGGCTACTCCGTCGCGCGGGCGGCCGGCCCTCGGGCCGTGTTCGCCGCTAGCGAGCCTGCTGGCGGCGGAGCCCTCCGGCCCGTGCCTGCTGGGTCGGCCGTGACCCGGCGCGCATCTGCTGGCTCACGACACGCAGCCTCGGCCTCGCGGTGGTATCGCTGCCCTGGCCTTGTGCCGTCGTGCGCTGCCGCTGCATGGCCGTTCCCTCCGGGTGCAGCCATAGCATCGGTATTACGCATGTCACGCATGTTCCCACGATGTTGCGTTCGTGTGAATCACGCCTCGAGGCCCCCGTGGGACGCACGCTCCTGCAGCCTCGCGGGCTCGAAGCGCAGCCGCGGCAGCCGCAGGATCACGACGAACAGCAGCGCCGAGGCCGCGAAGGAGCCGATGAACGTGACCAGCGCCAGGTCGTAGCTGCCCGTCACATCGAAGATCCACCCGACCACCGTCGGGCTGGTGACGAGTCCGACCTCCTCGATCACCACGATGGCGCCGAGGAGCGTGCCGAAGTGGGCGAGGCCGAACATCCGCGTGAGCAGCATCGCCTCCATGATCGGACCGCCGCCCGTGCCCACGACCCAGAACGCGATGTAGACCCCGATGCCGAGATAGCCCGGGATGAACAGCAGCGACGCCATCGCGAAGATCAGCGAGATGCTCATCGCGATCACCACGTACTCGAAGCGCGCCACGCGGTCGCCGATGAACCCGAACGCGATGCGCGAGCACGCCCCCAGCAGCGCCGCGGCCGAGACGATGAAGGCGGCGGTGCCCCTCGGCACGCCGATCGACTCGTAGAGCGGGATCTGGTGGACGAGCATTCCGAAAAGCCCGAAGAAGAAGCACGTCAGCGCGATCCCGATGAGCCAGAAGTGCGGCGTCCTGAGCGCGGCGCGCAGCGGCAGTCCCGTGAGCCTCGAGGGTGGCACCCCGCCCTCGGGTATCGCCGCGCCGTCGGGCCGTGCGCCGACGTCGGACGGGTCGTTGCGCACGAGCAGCGCGCCGATCGGGATGAACACGACGAGGATGGCGATGGCGGAGAAGACGAACGAGGCCTCCCACCCGATGTTGTCCACCACCAGCCGCATCGGCGGCACGATCACCACGCCCCCGAGCGAGAACCCGGTCCCGAGGATGCTCAGCGCCACCCCTCGGCGCCGGTCGAACCACCTCGAGATCAGGGCCTGGAAGGGGATGAAGAACATCATCTGGCGAAACACGCCGTTGATGGCCGAGTAGACGTACCACTGCCAGAGCTCGCTCGTCGTGGCGAGCAGGACGTAGGTGGCCGCGGTGGTGACGGCACCAAAGATGATGACCTTGCGAGCCCCGCGCGTGTCGACCCAGCGCCCCACGAAGGGGCCGGCCGCGCCTCCGGTCAGGAGCACGATCGAGATCGCGCCCGACACCTCCCCACGTGACCACCCGAAGTCGGATTCGAGCGGCTCGATGTAGAGCCCTACCGACCAGAACGAGACCCCGCTGCCGAGCGTCATGGCGACGATCGACCCCGCGAGGAGCCACCAGCCGTAGTAGACGTCCCTCAGCCGCTGCACGGGTCCTCTGTTCGCCATGAAACAGCGGCCGAGGGTTGTCGGGAGCTAGTCCATCTCGAGGATCGAGCGTCCCGAGATCTGGCCGGCCTCGAGCGCGTCGGTCGCGTCGTTGATGGCGTCGAGCGGGTAGCGCGCGGTCACGAGCGCGTCGAGGTCCAGCTCGCCCTCGTTGTACCAGCGCAGGAACATCGGGAAGTCGCGGTCGGGGCTGCACGAGCCGCCGATGCTGCCGATGTACTTCTTCTCGGTCACCAGCAGGTCGCGCGCGTCGAGCTCGACGGGCGTCTGCGGGACGCCGACGAGCACGGCGGTGCCGCCCGTGCTGTGGCCGAGCACGCCGCCGCGGACGGCGGGCAGGATCTGCTCCATCGTCACGCGCAGGCCGATGCAGTCGAAGGCGTAGTCGGCGCCGGAGACCGGGCTGCCGTCGCGCTTGAGGTCCGTCGGGTGCTGCGTGAGCTCGTGGATGCGGGCGACGGGGTCGACCTCGGAGGCGTTGACGCCGATGGTCGCGCCGAACTGCTTCGCAAAGTCGAGCTTCTCCTCGTTGAGGTCGACGGCGATGATCGGGTCGGCCCCCACGACCGCCGCCGCGGCGATGGCCGAGAGGCCGACGCCGCCGACGCCGAACACCGCGACGCTCTCGCCGCGCTGCACACCCGCTGTGTGGTAGACGGCGCCGGAACCGGTCATGACCGCGCAGCCGATGATCGATGTCACATCGGTCGGCGCGCCGTCGGGGAGCGGCACCACGTACTGCTCGTCGGCGATGGTGTGGTCGGCCCACGTGAAGCAGCCGGGCGTGCTCGCCACGCTGCCGTCGCCGAGCGTGAGGCTCACGCCCTCGGCGATCCTCGTCGCCTCAGGGTCGCGAGGCACCCACGTCACCATCACGCGGTCGCCTTCCTTGACGTGGTCCACCTCGGAGCCGGCAGCCAGCACGACGCCCGTCGACTCATGGCCGAGCAGCGCCTGCGAGGGGCGCGGGCCGTGCATCTGGTGCAGCTGCGAGTGGCAGACACCGCTCGCGAACTGCTTCACGACGACCTGGTACGGCCCGGGATCGGGCAGGTCGACCTCCTCGATGCGCAGGCGGCCGGGGCCCTCCGGGACGACGACGACGCGGGCTGGCGTGGGCATGGATACCTCCGTGCTGTGTGCGCTCTCCGTGGAGCGGCTAGTCCCAGGTGAAGACGGCGAGGGCGTTCTCGCGCATGTAGCGGCGCTTCACGCCCTCCCGAAGCTGCAGCGCCAGGCCGTCCTCGACGGCGCGCTCGAACGTCAGGATGGCGTAGTCCGAGGCCCACATCACGCGCTCTCGGCCGCGCGTGTTCATCAGGTGGACCACCTCGTCCGGGATGTACTTCGGCGAGAAGCCCGAGGTCATCAGGTAGAAGTTCGCGTGCTTCTGCAGCATCGCCACGGTCTCGACGTGCCACGGGTGCCCGATGTGCGTCGCGACGACGTTGAGCTCGGGGTACGTCACGAGCACCTCGTCGAGGTCCATCGGTCGCTGGTACTTGGCGAAGCGCAGCGGGCCGGGCACGCCGACGTTGACGACGATCGGAATGCCGAGCTCGATGCACTTCGTGTAGATCGGGTACATCAGCGGGTGGTTGGGCGGCATGTTCACCAGCGCGCCCATCACCCGGATGGTGCGGAAGTCGAACTCGTTGACCGCCATCTCGACCATGCGCACCGCGTTCATGCCCTGCGTCGGGTCGATGTTGCAGCTGCCGCGGAAGCGGTCCGGGTACTCCCTGACTGCGTCCGCGACGCGCTGGCACGAGGCGCGGAAGTCGTCGATCGCCATGACGCCGCCGTAGCCGGCGACGTGCGGGTTCTCGAGGCTGTCCGCGCCGAGCGAGACGTTGAGCAACCCCATCTGCACGCCGGCGTTGTCCATGCGGTCGACGACGCGGTCGGGGCCCACCCCGCCGAGCAGGTCGGGCGACTTGCCGCCGAACCAGCGCTCGATGTTCGGGTCCATGTCCTCGCGGCGCTCGGCCGCGGGCAGGTTGATGTAGGTGTCGATGATCTCGCCGTAGGCGATCTCGCTCGAACCGCTGTCGTTCGTCATCACGTTCCTCCTGTGCCCTCGCCCCTACACCGTCGCGGCCGCGGGGATGCGAGGCGGCTCGAGGAAGCGCGAGCTGATCGGCGCGTCGGCCTCGAACGGGCCGTCGAGGCCGAGGTCGTCGCTGATCTCGCGCAGCGCCGGGAGCACCTCGCTCCCGAGCAGCTCGATGCACCGCTTCGCGTCCTCGTGGCCGACGTGCCCGTCGTTGCCCCACAACGCGAGGATGCCGGGCCGCGTCTCCTCGATGAGCACGCGCATCTGCTCGACCACCTGGTCGGGCGTGCCGGCGACGATCTGCAGGTTCTCGAGCTGGTCCTCGAACGGCATCGCGCGCTTGTTCGACTCGATGGACGCATTTGCGCGCTTCACGGCGCCCTCACGGTTCGTCGGCGAGCTGTAGCCGGTCGGCGCCGACCACACCGCGTGGCCGAGGCCGGTGAACTCGCCCTGCATCCACATGTACTGCCGGGCGTTGCGCAGCGCGTGCTCCTCGGTGTCCTGCACGTGGACGCGGATGAGGTAGCCGCGGTGCTCGGGGCCGGAGGCGTAGCCGGTCTCCTGCGCGGTGTCCTCGTAGAGCTGCCAGATCTGCTTCGTCTGCTCGATGGTGGTGTTGAGGCAGAGGTACGGGTAGCGGTTCCGCGCGCACCACGCGATGGTCTCGGGGCTGGCGGTCCCGGGCACCCAGATGCGGGGGTGCGGCTTCTGCAGCGGCAGCGCCCAGGGGTTCACGACGCGGAACTGGTAGTGGTCGCCCTCCCAGCGCCATGGGCCCGGCTCCGTCCACGTCTTCACCAGCAGGTCGTGCGCCTCGTAGAAGCGCTCGCGGTTGTAGGCCGGGTTCACGTTGTTCGCGAACTGCTCCGTGCCCGCGCCGCGCACGATGCCTGCGACGAGCCGGCCCTTCGAGATCATGTCGATCATCGAGAGCGACTCGGAGATGGCGACCGGGTTGTCGATCGTCGGCAGCGGCGCCCCTAGCAGCACGATCTTGATGCGCTCGGTGGCGGCCGCGAGGATGCTCGCCCACACCGTGATCTGCGCCTGCATGCAGAACGGCGCGTTGTGGTGCTCGTTGAGCATGATGCCGTCGAAGCCCACCTCCTCGGCGAGCTGGTACTCGATGAGCCGCTCGTTGTAGAGCTGGCTCCCGGCGACCGGGTCGAAGTTGCTGTTCGAGAACATGAGCGCCGTGACGCCCTCGTCGCCGACGGCGTCCTCGGGGTAGGCGGACATGGGCTGCTCGGTGAAGTACATCAGGTGCACGGTCGGTCTCCTCGATGCTCCCGGGTGCCGAAGCGCAGCATAGCCGGTACGCGGTTGCGCCCGCAGGGTCCGTGCGGAACGACGCGTGCGGCATCCTAGTGCTGGACCATCATCCCGCCGTCGACGTTGATCGCCTGGCCGCTCACCCACGATCCCTGGTCGCTGCACAGGTACAGCGCCATGTTCGGGATGTCCTCCCCGGCGCTCGGGCGCCGCAGCGGGATGCGCTCGACGGTCTGCGCCCACTGCTCGCTGTCGCGGGGGATGTCGTCGAGACGGTTGTTGTCGATGACCCCGGGGCAGATCGTGTTGACGCGGACGCCGTACATCCCGACCTCCTGCGCCATGCCCGCCGAGAGCGCCTGGATCGCCGCCTTGCTCGAGGCGTAGGCCGTCGCGTTGGGCGGGAGCAGCTTCCCGGCCACCGAGGAGATGTTGACGATCGCGCCGCCCTCGCCCTGGTCTATGAGGTGCTGGCCGAAGCGCTTGCTCATCAGGAACGTCCCGCGCACGTTCACGCGGATCACGAGGTCCCACCAGTCGATCGGCATGTCGACGACCGGCACGCGGTCAGCGCCGCGCGCTGCGGCGGCGTTGTTCACGACGAAGTCGACGCGCCCGAACTCGTCGAGCACCTGCGCGAGCAGCGCCTGCACCGCGTCGTCGTCGGAAACGTCGCTCACGACGGGCAGCGCGCGGCTCTCCATCGCCTCGATCTCCTCGGCGACGGAGTCGATGTCGCGCCAGCCGGCGGCCTGCTCGTCGGCCGGGTAGCGGTCGGGCGACCGGCCCGTGCCGGTGACGACGACGCTGGCGCCGGCGGCGCCGAACGCCTTCGCGATCTCGCGCCCGATGCTGCGCATGCGTCCCGCGCCCGTGACGACCGCGACCTTGCCCTCGATGCCCGTGAGTTCCATGGCTCGCACCTCCCGCGCGCAGGGTACGCGAGCGGAGACGTGCGAGGGGCGTGGTGTGGAGTTGAGTGCCGCTATGCGTCGAAGGGATTGAGCACGGGCACGCCGAGTTGCTCGAAGTCGCGCACGTTCCGGGTCACGACGGTTAGCTGATTGACGATCGCGATTGCGGCGATCATGGCGTCGTAAATCAAGGTGTTGGATCGCTGATGCATCAGTCGGGCCCACTCGCGGAAGGCCAGTGTTTCCATTGGCAGGACCTCGAAGGCGAGCAGGACGCGACCGAGCCAGGATTCAAGCTCTTCAGCCTTGCCCGGATCCTGCCTCCTCGTGTTCTCGATGCCGACCTGCAATTCCCCGATGCTGACGGCAGACAAGTACAGGTCCCCCTGAGACACTTCTCGCATCCAGCGCAGCACAGACACCTGGGGGCGCGGACGTCTCAATTCCGAGACGACGTTCGTGTCGAGGAGGTACACGCGATCTAGTCGAACTCTACCGGAGGCCGCATCCGAGGCTCGCGGCGTGGCGGAACGAGGTTCTCGATCCGCGCCCCCGGCTCGAGCAGCACTTCCTTGCGGTCGAGTGGTCTGGCGCGCTCTATCTGGCGCCACTGCTCGATCGGGACCACCACCGCAGTCTCGACGCCGCGGCGCGTCACCACCTGTGGCCCGTCTCTGAGGGTCGCCTCGATCAGTTCGCTGAATCGGGCCTTTGCTTCCTGGACCTGCCAGCTACGGCTCACTCGGCACCCCCTATCACGCATACAACAGACTAGTCATCAGTCTAGTTTGTTGGGCGCGACGTGTCGATTGGGGGGCTACCGCACTGGCTGCACCCGCTCGCTCGAACGTGCCCCGTCAGGGTCGAGGGAGACGATGGCGATCATGCCGCCGTGGGTGAGCGTCGGCGTCCCGCCGTTCGACGGCGACCCACCGTTCGACGCCGGCGCCGGCATCGACGCCGCGACGGCTTCGGGCTCCTCGTCGCCCTCGCCACGCATGAGGCGGTCCGCCTCCTCGCGCGTGAGGCGTCCCTCGGCCACGGCCGTGGCGGCCTGCGCGGGGGAGAGCTTGGCGGCGCGGCCCGGCGTGACGCGGAGCTGGCGGATCTGCTTGCTGAAGACGAAGAACCCGAGCAGCGTCAGGATCATCAGCGCCGACGCACCCGCGACCGAGGCCGGTGCGCCGATGATGTCGGCGAGGATCGTCATCGGCAGGACGCCGAGCGGCATCATCCCGAACGACATCATCAGCATCGAGAGCACGCGGCCCCGGTAGCGCTCGGGGACACGAGCCTGGATGACCGAGTTGTTGGTGGTCATGAACAGCATGCCGCCGACGTTGCCGAGGGCGAAGAAGACGGCCGCGACGGCGAAGACTGGGGTGAGCGCGAAGGCGATGAAGAACGCGCCCTGAATCACCGCGCCCGCGAGCATGATGCGCCCCTTGAGCGGCATCGTGTCCATGCTCGTCGAGACCAGCGCGCCGATCAGCCCGCCCACGCCTGCCGAGGCCATGAGGATGCCCAGCGCCGTCGGCCCCATCGCGAAGACCTCCTCGGCGAACACCGGCAGCACGAGCTGCACGGGGAACGCGAAGAGCGGCATGACCAGGCCGGTGAGGATGAGCAGCCGGATCAGCGGGTTGGTCATCGAGTAGCGGAAGCCCTCGGCCATCTCCTTCATGAAGCCCGCGTTGTCGGCCTTGGAGACCATGCCATGGCGCGGCAGGAGCAGCGTCGTGGCGATGGCGACGCAGTAGAGCAGCACGGAGAACGTCCACACCGGACCGATGCCGAGCGGGACGAGCAGCACCCCGGCGATCGCCGGGCCGATGATGCGCGTGAAGTTCATCCCGCCCATCTGGAGCGAGACGGCGTTCATCATCTTCTGCTGCGGGATGAGCTGTGGGACCAGCGCGTTCCTCGCCGGCATCGCGAGCGAGATCGTGAGGCCGAGGAACACCGAGCCGACGAGCAGGTGCCAGAACTCGATCATGTCGGCGAAGATCAGCACCGCTAGCACCATGTTCGCGACCGCCACGATCGACTGCGTGAAGAGCAGCAGCGTGCGCTTGTTGTAGCGGTCCGCGATCACCCCGCCGAACGGCGAGACGAAGAGCATCGGCAACGCGATGCCGAGCGCGACGAGGCCGAGCGCGGAGGCGGCGTTGGTCAGCTCGAACGCGAGGTACCCGCGGAGGAGCTGGTTCATCTGCATGGCCATGAAGAAGGCGAGGTTGCCGCCGAAGTAGATGGCGTAGTCGCGCTCGCTGAGGGCGGTGAAGGTGCGCCCCCACTCGCCGAGGCTGCGCGGCGCCTTCGCGCTGGCGCGCGCCTCCATCATCGACATCGGGCGGCCGCCGGTCTGCGCCCCGTTGGTCGCGCCGGTGGCGTGCGAGCCGTTCGTGGCGGTCGTCGCGTGCGAGCCGTTGGCTCCGGTGGTCATGCAACTCCAGTCGGTACGCGCCGGGCCGCGACGGCGACAGGGCCTCGCTCGCCTCGGATGAGGCAGGTGCCCGCGCGCGCAGCGTTCGGTGGCTCTTCCACCTTACGTGAGGTTTCGATTTGCCGCCAGTCGAAGCGCCCCGGCGGCGAGACAGGCAGAGGCGGCGCCGACGGCGCCGGAACTACGGACTGGTCGCGATGGCCTCGCCGAACGCGAGCGCGCCGACGGCGCCGTCGACGGCGCCCCACTCGTCGACGCCCACACGCAGGAAGTCGAACTGTTCCTGGGTCGAGATACCGAGCTGGATCGCCGCCGCGATGATGTGTGGCTGGAAGAACCAGTCGACGACGAAGCGGTGGAAGAACGCGACGTCCTCGTCCGTGCCGAACGTACCGAACGAGCCGCTCGGCTGGATCCCGGTGAAGCCCGCATCGAGGAGCACCCGCCGCAGCTCACGTCCCATCTGGGGGTGCCCGCCGTTCGCCACGAGCAGCTTCCCGAAGATGTTCCACGCCTCGTGCACCTCGGGCTCCACGGGCTCGAGGAAGCACGAGTTGAGGATGAGCTCGCGCGCCGCGAAGAGGCCGCCGGGCTTGAGCACGCGCCTCACCTCGGCCAGCGCGGCGGCGGTGTCCGGGATGTGCATGAGCACGGCGTGGCAATGCACCACGTCGAACTCGCCGTCCCCGAACGGCAGGTCCGTGGCGTCGCCGACGTCGAACGTGGCGTTTCCGTGGCCGCCTGCATCCGCGGCGGCGCGCGCCTTGGCGACCTCTGACTCCTCGAGGTCCACGCCGCGCAGCTCGCCCGGCGCGACGGCGTCCGCGAGCCCCACCGAGATGGTGCCCGGACCGCAACCGAGGTCGAGCACGCGCATGCCGGGCTGGAGGTGCGGCAGCAGGTGGGCCGCGTGGGTCGCCGCGCTGCGGCGGTCGAGAAGCTGCTGGAACTCCTCGTTGTAGCCCATCGTGTACTCGGCCTCGCGCGCGGTCTCCCCGGTCATCTGCGGTTCCCTGCCTCTCCGAATCTCGATACGGAGTATCGAGGCTGGGCCCGTATCACGCACGTAGAGCCGGGTCGGAGCCCGGCTCTACCGTATGGTCTGACCGCGCCGGCGCTCCGGCGTCGCGACTACTCCGCGGCGATCTCCCCGAGCAGCTCCAGCGTGCGCCGCCGAGCCTCCGAGCCGCCCTCGGGCAGCTGCACGATCGCCGCGAGCATCTCGTCGACGCCGTACTCGCCGATCGACCGCACGCGGTCGCCGACCTCGTTGGCGGAGCCGGAGATGATGAGGCCGTCCGCCATGCGGTCGGTGAACTCGCCGCCGGCAGCCTCCTCGTAGCCCGCGGCCTGGAGCATGCGCGAGTAGAACGGGAGCCGCTGGT
>DAOULE010000085.1:0-24171 GCA_034420575.1 Dehalococcoidia bacterium | reverse complement strand
CATCTGCTTGAGGCCGAACTCCTCGACACGGTCCTCGTCGGGGGTGATGGTGGCGCACTTCACGCCGACGCCGTGGCGCTTGATGGCCTCGGCGGCGTCGACCGTGATCTGGTCCTCGGTGGCGTCGCGGGACTCCATGCCGAGGTCGTAGTACTCGAGGTCGACGTCGAGGTAGGGCTGGATCAGCTGCTCGCGGATCCAGGCCCAGATGATCCGGGTCATCTCGTCGCCGTCTAGTTCGACGATCGGGTTCTGCACCTTGATCTTTGCCATCAGGCCCCCTCGTGCGTGCTCGCGAGCCGAGCGCGGTGCGTTACGGCGCGGGCGGGCGAGGCCGGCCGCGCGGCGGGTTCGTCCCGGTCTAGAGCGGGATGTTCCCGTGCTTCTTCGCCAGCGGTGACTCTGCCTTGCGTTGCAGCATCCGCAGCGACTGTGCGATGCGGGCGCGCGTGTCTCGCGGATCGATCACGTCGTCGACGTAGCCCTTGGCCGCGGCGATGTATGGGTGCTCGATGCGCTCCTGGTAGTCGGCGACAAGCTCGGCGCGGACGGCCGCCTCGTCCTCGGCGGCCTGGAGTTCGCGGCGGTTGATGATGTTCACCGCCTGGCTGCCGCCCATGACGGCGATGGCGCCGCCGGGCCAGACGTAGTTGATGTCCGCCCCGAGGTGCTTGGAGCCCATCGCCACGTAGGCGCCGCCGAAGCCCTTGCGCGTGATCACGGTGATGAGCGGCACGGTCGCCTCGGCGTAGGCGTAGAGCAGCTTCGCGCCGTGCGAGATGATGCCGCCGTACTCCTGCGCCACGCCCGGCAGGTACCCGGGTACGTCGACGAGCGTGACGACCGGCACGTTGAACGAGTCGCAGAGCCGCACGAACCGTGCTGCCTTGCGCGACGAGTCGATGTCGAGCACGCCGCCGAGGTACATCGGCTGGTTCGCGACCACCCCGACGGTCTGCCCGCCAATGCGGCCGAACCCGACGACGATGTTCTGCGCGAAGAACTCGTGGACCTCCATGAAGTCCCCGTTGTCGAGCAGCCGCTCGATCACGTCGCGCACGTCGTAGGGGATCGCGTCGTCCTCGGGGACGATGCTGAGGATGTCGTCGAGCGTGCGGTTCGGGTCGTCCCCGGTGTCGACGAACGGCGGCGACTCGACGTTGTTGGCGGGGAGGAACGAGAGCAGCCGCCGGACCTCGTCGAGGCAGGCCTGCTCGTCGCTGAACGCGAACTGGGAGACGCCGGACTTGGCGGCGTGGGACATCGCCCCGCCGAGCTCCTCGAAGCTGGTCTGCTCGCCGGTGACGCTCTGGATGACGTCGGGGCCGGTGATGTACATCTGCGAGGTGCCCTCGACCATGAAGACGAAGTCCGTGATGGCGGGCGAGTAGACGGCGCCGCCGGCGCACGGCCCCATGATCACGCTGATCTGCGGGATCACGCCCGAGCCGTGCACGTTGCGCAGGAAGATGTCGCCGTACCCCGCGAGGGAGTCGACGCCCTCCTGGATGCGGGCGCCGCCCGAGTCGTTGAGCCCGATCATCGGGACGCCGGTCTTGAGGGCGAGGTCCATGACCTTCGCCATCTTCTCGCCGACGACGGTGGAGAGTGAGCCGCCGAAGACGGTGAAGTCCTGCGCGAAGACGCAGACCGGGCGGCCGTCGATCTGGCCCCAGCCGGTCACCACCGCGTCGCCGTAGAAGCGGTCGCCGGAACCGTTCTCGGTCCAGTCCACGCCGAGTGCGTCGAGCTCGTCGAACGTGCCGGGGTCGAGGAGTTGTTCGATGCGCTCGCGTGCGGTGAGCTTGCCGCGCTCGTGCTGGGCGTCGATGCGCGCCTGGCCGCCGCCCAGCAGGCCGCTCTCTTTGCGTTCCGCGAGTTCCGCGAGGCGGTCTTCGTGGCTCACTGCCGTGCCGCCGCGTGTTGAGTCGTCATGGCCGTACGGTTCCGTCCCCGTCGCGGCCCCGGGCCGCGAAAGCGCGCCGCACGATCCATCGAGGACGGCGGCGCAAGCGTGCGTAGTATCGGGTGATTCGCCCCGCAGCGCCAGACCATGGCAGGGAGAGGGTTGCCCGCGCGGACGCTACGGGATGATCAGCTCTTCGCCCACGAACAGGTTTGCGAGGCCATCGACGGTGGTGCCGTTGGCCGCGGCCAGCGCCTCGACGGTGATATCGAACTGCAGCGCGATGTCGTAGGCCGTGTCGCCGGCCTGCACCACGTAGATTCTCGCGCCCGACTCGTCGGTGGTGGTCTCACCGCCGGAGTCTGCGGCGTCCTCCCCGTCGTCGGTCGTCGTGTCGTCGGCCGTGCCCGATCCCTCGGGGACGTAGCCCTGCCGCACTGTCAGGACCTGGCCCACGAAGATGAGCGCGGCGTCCTCGATGTCGTTGAGCTCCATGATCGCGTCGACGGTGGTGTCGAAGCGCTCGGCGATCGCGAAGAGCGTGTCACCGGCCTCGACGGTGTACTCGACCTCCTCGCCGGACGCCGCGGTGGTCTGTGTTGCCGTCGCCTCGGCCGTGGGGCTCGCGACGATCGTGGGCTCCGGGGTGGTCGCGAACGGAGTCGCGGTCGGGATGGGCGTGCTCTCGGAGGTCGGTTCCGGCGTGGGCTCGGCCTCGTCGTCCCCGCCGCACGCGGCGGCGAGGAGCGCCGCGCCGGTGATTCCGGCGAGCGCCAGCCGGGCGAGCGCGGAACGCGACGGGAAACGGCTCACGTGCATAGGCGGCTAACCATCCGAGTTCATCGTACCGTAGCACGATGCGGCGCGGCAAGTCGCACCCTGAGACGCTATCCGCTGTACTCCGCGAGCAGTTCGCGCAGCAGCTCGGTCGCGACCTCGAGGAGGATCGCGAGGTCTTGCGGGAAGACGGTCTCGATAGTGTCCATGGCCGTGTGGATGAACTCCGACCCGCCGCTGTAGAGGGTGACGGCGGGCACGCCCGCATCCTCGAAGCTGACGTGGTCTGACGCCGCCCCGAACGGGAACTCGCCCGCGGCGATGCCGTAGCCCAGCCTTGCCGCCACCGCCGCGCCGCGTTCGGCGAGCGCCACGTCGCCCTGCACGAAGCGTGGGCCGTCGAACGTCCGCTGGCCGATCCGCGCGACCATGTCGAAGTTGAGCATGAAGAGCACCCCGGAGACGCCGTGCTCGTCCACGAACGCCCGCGAGCCCAGCAGCCCGACCTCCTCCGCTCCGAACGCGACGACGCACAGGCCCTCGACGCGGTGCGTGCGCGCGAGCTCGATCATCAGCGCCGTGCCCGAGGCGTTGTCGTTCGCGCCCGGGCCGTAGGGCACGGTGTCGTAGTGCGCGCCGAGGTACGCGCGGCACTCGCCGTTCCGTCCGACGACGTTCTGCGAGGTGAACTCGCGCGTGCCGACGTCGGCGGTGACCGTGACCGGTGCGCCGCCGTCGGCCAGTGCGGCCAGCGGCTCGCGTGACTGCCCTGAAACGCCGATGACCGGGATGGTCACACCCGACGCTTCGCCAAGCGTCCCGCCGAAGAACCCGGGCTCGTTGTTCACGATCACCACCCCGACCGCGCCCGCGCTCTGCGCGCTGCGCGCCATGTCGCGGAACGGGACGACTCCCCGGTCGAGCAGCGCAACGGCGCCCGTCACGTCGACCGCCTCGAAGTCCTCGATGTCGCCGAGGCCCGCGTGGACGAGCGGCGCGGTCGCCGTCCCGTTGCGTGACGCGGCCAGCGCGAACGCCTGCAATGAGGGACCATCGTCTGCCGTCGCAAGCGAGGAGTGGTCGCCCCGGTAGGAGGTGTCGAACTCCTCGATGTCTACGACATAACCCGCATCACGCAGTTGCGAGGTGACGTACTCCGCGGCCTCGCGCTCCTCGTCCGTCCCGGCTGAGCGGATGCCGATGTCGACGGCGAGTGTGCGCAGGTGCTCGAACGCGCGGTCGGCGTCGGGGTCGGCGAGCTCCAAGACGGTAAACGGCGCAGAGGGCCTGGCGGTGGGTGTCGGAGTCGCGGTCGGGGGCGGCGCAGTGGCCGTCCGTGGTGCGGTGGGCGTCCCGGCCGACGCGGTGGCGACGGCGTCGGGTTCGCCGCCGCCCGAGCAGGCGACGGTGAGCAGCACCGCGGCTACGAGCAGCAGCAGCCATCGACGTGCAACGTGCGTCATCTCGCACCTCTCGGAGGCAGGCGGTCGGTCTCAATGGTGGTGGGAGAGCGTGACGGGGGTGACCGTCACTGCTGCAGATGATCGTAACAGAGGTTGCGGGGGAGCACCCTCGGGGTGGGAAGTTCGCGCTAGCGCGGCTTGCGGGAGGTGAACCAGCGCCGGATGCGCGCGGCGATGGTCTCCGACCGATAGGAGATCGTGCGGCCTCGCCATTGCTGCGTGCGGTCGGCGCCACCCTTGCCGCCGCCGAAGATCAGCAGCGCGCCGCTCGCGACGAGCAGCGCCACGCCCGCGAACAGCACCCACTGCCCGAGGCCGAACCCCCGGAAGAAGAACGACCCGAGGATCAGCAGGAAGCTCAGCAGCAGCAGCTGCGACAGCGACACCCGGGACAGCTCGCGCGCGATCGCACGCTGGTTCGCCGAGACGCGGTCGCCGATGCGCCGGAGGTGTCGGCGCACGGTGCGGTTGCGGCGGCGCTCGGGTGTCGGGAACTGCTCGATCTTGTCGAGGATCTCATTGATCTCGCGCTCGAGACGGTCCTTGTCGTCGGGCATCGGCGAAGTCCCCGGTCGCGAGTCTCATTGTAGCAGTCACCCCGTGCTGCGGGGCCGCTACGGTGGGCTGCCCCAGCCCCCGCCGCCCGGCGTCTCGACGCGCACGCGGTCTCCGGGTTCTACCTCGACCTGCGCGCGAGCGGGTAGCTCGTGGGTCGAGCCGTCGGCGCGCACCAGCACGTTGCGGCCGGGCTCCCCGTCGCTTCCGCCCTCGAGACCCCACGGCGCGAAGCCTCGCCGCTCCGTGACGAGCGTGACCGTCGCGCGGTCGTGGAACGCGTACTCGCGGACCAGGCCGTGGCCGCCGCGGTGCAGTCCGTCCCCGCCCGAGCCGTCGCGCACCTCGTAGCGCTCGACGGTGAACGGGTACGCGAGAGGCAGCGCCTCGATGGGCGTGTTCATGGTGTTCGTCATGTGCGTGTGGACGGCAGGCCGCCCATCGCGTCGAGGCCCGCCGCCGGCGCCACCGGCGATCGTCTCGTAGTAAGCGTACGGGCGGCTGCGCGCGCGGTCGTAGCCGCCGATGGTGACGTTGTTCATCGTGCCCTGCGAGGCCGCCGGGATGCGGTCGGGGAGCGCGGCCGCCAGCGCACCGAGCGCCAGGTCCGTGATGCGCTGTGAGGCCTCGACGTTCCCCGCCGAGACGGCGCGTGGCGGCCCGGCGGCGACGACCGAGCGTTCCGGCAGCGTGAAACGCACGGGCCGGTAGCAGCCCTCGTTCGTCGGCACGTCGGGGCCGGCGAGGCAGCGCATGACGTAGTAGCAGGCCGAGCGCGTCACGGCAGCGACCGCGTTGAGCGAGGAGCGCTCGCTCTCGGGGTCGGTGCCCGTGAAGTCGAAGTGCGCGCTGTCGCCATCGATGGTCACGGCGAGCCGCAGGTAGAGGGCTTCCGCGCCGGGCGGCGGGTCCTCCATGCGGTCCTCGAAGCGGTAGGTGCCGTCGGGGATGTCGGCGATGACGGCGCGGATGCTGCGCTCCCCGTGGTCGAGGAGCGCCGCGTAGCGCGCGGCCAGCCCCTCCTCGCCGAAGCGCTCGGCGGCGGCCTGCACGCGGCGAGCCCCCAGTGCCGTCGCCGCGAGTTGCGCGCGCAGGTCGCCCCGACGCTCGTCCGGGGCGCGCGAGTTGCGCACGAACAGCGCGAGCGCCGACTCCTCGGGCGTCCCGGCGCGCACGAGCCTGATCGGCGGCACGATCAGGCCCTCCTGCAGCAGCTCGGTTGCGACGGGCATCGAGCCCGGGGCCATGCCGCCGATGTCGGCGTGGTGGGCGCGTGTCGCGACGAAGCCGATCAGCGCGCCCGACGCACCGAAGACGGGCGCGACGGTCGTCAGGTCGGGCAGGTGCGTACCGCCGAGGAACGGGTCGTTGACCGCACAGACGTCGCCCTCCTCGAACGGCCCGAGCTCCATCACCGCCAGCACCGATGCCGGCATCGACCCGAGGTGCACGGGCATGTGCGCCGCCTGCGCGACCATCGCCCCCTGGGGGTCGAAGACCGCGCACGAGAAGTCGCGGCGCTCCTTGATGTTCGGCGAGTACGCCGTCCTTCCCAGGGCCTCGCCCATCTCCTCGGCGATCGAGGAGAGCACGGCGTCGGCGATCGCGAGGTCGGCGGCGGACAGCCCGGCGGTGTCGTGCTCGGTGGTCATCGTCGCTCCAGCAGCAGGTTGCCCTGCTCGTCCACCGTCGCCGCCCAGCCGGGCGCGATTACCGTCGTCGAGTCGAACTGCGCGACGAGCGCGGGCCCGTCGAGGCGGTCGCCGGGCCGCAGCGACGCGCGGTCGACGAGCCGCGCGGACTGCGCGCGGCCGTCGAACCACGCTTCGACCGTCGTCGGCGGTGCCCCCTCCGCCTCGAACCTCGGCTCGGGTGCCGTCGCTCCGGTCGCCGCGCGCGCGGTGGCGCGCACGTTGACGACCTCGACGGGCGCCGAGGCGTCCTGGTGCGCGAAGCGCGTCTCGTGCAGCGCGTGGAAGTCGGCGCGCGCGCGCTCGAACGACTCGTCCGACTCGATGCCGTCGAGGTCCACGGTCAGCTCGTACGACTGGCCGAGGTAGCGCACGTCGAGCGCCCATTCGATGTCGGCGCCGGGCCGGTCGAGCTGCGCCGAGGCCTCGCGTCCGGCCTCGGCGAGCGCGTCTCGCAGGGCGGCGGCCGAGGACGGGTCGAGCGGGAGCAGCACGGAGCGCGCGAACGTCGCGGTCAGGTCGCTGCCTGCGGCCCCCAGTGCCGCGATCACGCCCGGCGCCATCGGGACGAGCACCTGCGGGACGTCGACGGCGTCGGCGAGTGCGCAGGCGTGGAGCGGCCCCGCGCCGCCGAAGGCCACGAGCGTGAACTCGCGCGGGTCGAAGCCGCGTTGCACGGAGACCACGCGCAGCGCGCGCTCCATGTTCGCCACGGCGACGTCGAGCACCGCCTGCGACGCACGCTCGACGTCCCCGCCGAACGCGCTCGCGACGCTCACCGCGGCGCGCCGCGAGCGGTCGGCGTCGAGCGCCATCGCGCCGCCGAGGAGGCCTGTGGGCGGCAGGCGTCCGAGCACCAGGTTGGCGTCGGTGATGGTGAAGTCCTCGCCGCGCCCGTAGGCGGCCGGGCCGGGGTCGGCGCCCGCGGACTGCGGCCCGACGTGGAGCGCGCCCCCGGCGTCGAGGCGCGCGATCGAGCCGCCGCCGGCTCCGACCGTGTGCACGTCAACGGCCGGGGTCCGCGCGGGCAGCCCGGCGACCTCGATGTCCGCGCGCGCGGGAAGCGCGCCGTCGCAGAGCGCGACATCGGTGGAGGTGCCCCCCATGTCGAAGGTGATGACGCGGTCGAAGCCCGCGCGGCGCGCGATCTGGAAGGCACCCGCCACGCCCGCCGCCGGACCGGACAGCAGCGTCGCCACCGGCAGCGCCGAGGCGCGCTGCGGCGACGCGGATCCGCCGTCGGACTGGACGACGCGTAGCACCCCGGCCCCGCGCTCGCCGAGCCCGGCCTCGAGGCGCGCGAGGTACGCCGACATGACAGGGCCGACGTACGCGTTGAGCACCGTCGTTGCCGTGCGCTCGACCTCGCGGTACTCGGGCGAGACGCGCGAGGAGAGCGAGAGGTAGAGGCCGGCCTCCGCGGCGAGGTCCTCGAAGCGCCGTTCGTGCTCGCCGTTCGCGTAGGCGTAGAGCAGCGCGACCGACAGCGCCTCCGTGCCTGCCTCGGCAGCGGCGCGCACCAGCTCCCGCACCTCGGCGTCGTCGGCGGGGCGTTCGACGGAGCCGTCGGGCCGGAGGCGCGCGCTCAGCTCCAGCCTGCGCGCGCTCGGCACGAGCGGCTCGGGTGTGACGGGTTCGAGGTCGTAGATGTCGGGCCGGGTCTGGCGGCCAATGATGAGCAAGTCGCGCATGCCCTCGGTGGCGACGAGCGCCGTGCGCGCGCCGCGGCGCTGGATCACGGTGTTCGTCGCGACGGTCGAGCCGTGGACGACCAGCCCCGGCGCCACGCCGAGCGCGTCGATGCCCGCGAGGACGGCGCGCGAGGGGTCGTCGGGCGTCGAGGGGCGCTTGTGCAGCTCGACGGCGCCGTCACGCCACAGCACGAAGTCGGTGAAGGTGCCGCCGACGTCGACGCCCAGCAGGGCGGGGCCGTGCTCACTCATCGGCGGCGGGCAAGGGTAGCGGCGGCGTGGGCGCGGCAAGGCGTCATGGGTGCATCGTACCAGCGCCCGCGCGCGCGTCGGAGCGGCACGGCTCGCGGGCTTGACCCTGCGGCTGGGACACCCCTAGCGTGGACGACTGGCGCGCACGCGCCCCTCGACGCGACCACCATCGGGAGACCGGTTCGATGCCAGATCGATACGCAGTGACCGCACGGTCGGTGTACGGCAAGCGCGCCAGGCGGCTGCGCTGGGACGGCATCCTGCCGGCGAACGTCTACGGCCGGGGCCTCGACTCCGTCGCGGTGCAGCTCCCGTACCGGGGCGCCGAGACGATCATGAGCGAGCATGGCCTCAACTCGCTGATCGAGCTTGCCATCGAGGGCGAGGACACCGAGCGTCCGGTCGTCGTGCGCTCCGTGCAACGTCACCCGCTCACGCGCGAGCTCCAGCACCTCGACTTCTACCAGGTCGACCTGACGCGGGAAATGCAGGCGATGGTGCCGGTCACGCTGACGGGCGAGGCGCCCGCGGTGCACACCTACCAGGGCGTCGTCATCACCGGCGCCGATCACGTCTCCGTGCAGGCACTCCCCGCCGACCTCCCCGCCCACCTCGAGATCTCCATTGACGGCCTTGAGGAGCTGGACCAGCAGCTCACCGTCGGCGACCTCGAACTGCCCGCCGGCATCACCGTGCTCACGGAGCCGGAGATCATGATCGTGCGCGTCCAGCCTCCTCGCAAGATCGAGGACGCGGTCGAGGAAGCCGAGCTGCTCGAGGGCGAAGAGGGCGAGCTTGTCGAGGGCGAAGAGGGCGAGGCTGCGGCCGCCGAGGCCTCCGAGGGCGAGGACGAGTAGCCCCTCGCTACGCAGTCCCGGGCTCGACTCCCGCCAGTGCCTGCGGCGTGCCGCCCGACATCACGTCGGTGCGCAGCTGCCCGCACGCCGCCGCGATCTCCACGCCTCGTTCGATGCGTACCGTCGCGTTGACGCCTGCTGCCTGTAGCTCGCGCTGGAACGCGCGCACGCGCGCCGTCGAGGGCCTTCGCAGGCCCTCGCCCGCCGTCGGGTTGTAGGGGATGAGGTTCACGTGCGCGCGCATCCCGCGCACGCGCTGGGCCAGCCGCCGCGCCTGCCCGGGCTCGTCGTTGACGCCCTCCAGCAACGCGTAGGCGAAGGTCACGCGCCGCCCGGTGCGCTCGACGTACTCGCGCGACGCGTCGAGGAGCCCGTCGATGGTCACGCCGCCGGCGGTGGGGATGAGCCGACGGCGCAGCTCGTCGTCCGGCGCGTGCAGCGAGACGGTCAGGCCGACCTGGAGCCCCTCGCCGGCGAGGCGGCGGATCGGCGCTTCGAGGCCGACGGTCGAGATGGTCACGCCGCGGGCGCGCATGTCCAGGCCGTGTGGGTCGATGAGCCAGCGGACGGCCCGCAGCGTCGGGCCGTAGTTCGCCAGCGGCTCGCCCATGCCCATGAACACGACATTCGAGACGGGCGACTCGGGGTGGCCGCGGGTGAAGTGCAGCACCTGCGCGAGGATCTCCGAGGGCGTGAGGTTGCGCGTGAAGCCCTGCTGGCCGGTCGCGCAGAAGACGCAACCCATGGCGCAGCCGGCCTGCGTCGAGACGCAGACCGTGGAGCGCGCCCGCGTGCCGGATGCGTGCTCCGGGCGCTCCGGGTCGTAGTCCATGCGGACCGCCTCGACCGCATCGCCCGGCGCGAACGCGGGCGCGCCGGGTCCCGGGTCGCCGAGGCCGAGCAGCACCTTCGTCGTGAGCCCGTCGTCGGCGGCCGTGCGCGCGAGCTCGGGCGGTGGCTCCAGCGTGTAGGTCTCGGCGAGGCGCGCCCGCAGCGCGCGTGGCAGGTCCGTCATCGCGTCGAACGAGGTCGCGCCCTCGCGCAGCGCCCAGCGTGCGACCTGGCGGGCGCGGTACGCGGGCTCACCCCACGCGCCGAGGCGCGCTTCGATCGCTGCGAGTGAGTCGTCGAGGAGGTGTGCGGGCACGGTCCGAGTCTAGCAGTAGGGCCGGCTACGCCTGCCCGAGGCGCGCCCCGACGAGGTCTCGGTCGCCGTTGAGGTAGTCCTCGATCTCCAGCGCGCGCCGCCCGGCGCGCTGCACCCGCAGCAGCGCCAGCCCGCCCTCGCCGCAGGCGACGACGGCGCGTGCGACTCGCCCCGAGAGCAGCTCGCTCAGCGGCTCGCGGTCGCCCGCCAGCACCTCGCCGGGCGCTGCCCCCTCGGGTGCTGCGACCGGCCATGCGGCGTGGACCGTGAACGGCGCGTCGCGGTACGTCGTCGTGGCCTGCGGCCACGGCTGCATCGCGCGCACGCGCCGCCATAGCTCCTCGGCGGACCGCGACCAGTCGAGCGCGCCGTCGGCCTTGGCCAGCGTCGGCGCGTACGTCGCGAGCGACGCATCCTGCGGGACTGCCTCGACCTCGCCGGCGACCCACGGCCCGAGGAGCTCGACCAGCCGCTGTGCGCCGATCTCGGCGATGCGGTCGGTGAGCGTGGCCGTGGTGTCGAGCGGCTCGATCGGCGTGGCGACCGTGCCCAGCACGGGGCCCGCGTCGAGCTCGCGCACGATCTGCATGATCGACGCCCCGGCCTCGGCGTCCCCGGCGAGGATCGCGGCCGCCACGGGCGACGCACCGCGGTGCCGCGGTAGCAGCGAGGCGTGCACGTTGAGCACGCCGTGCGGGAACGCCTCGAGCACGTGGGTGGGGAGGATGTGCGCGGACGCGGCGAGCACGCCCACGTCCGCCTCGAACGCGGCGATCTCGGCCGTCTGCTCGCGGCGGATGCGCTGCGGCGTCACCACGGGCACGCCGGCCTCGGCCGCGACGCGCCCCACGGGCGTGGCGACGGCCCTCCCGGAGCGGCCGCGCGGGCGGGCCGGCTGCGTCACGACGGCCACCACGTCCACGCTGGGCGCGTCGAGGAGTCCTCGCAGCGTCGGCAGGGCGTAGTCGGGCGAGCCGAAGAAGACGACGCGCATTAGCAGGACCGTTGCGGCGCGGTGGTCGCGGGCGTCAGGTGACGTTGACCGCCCACAGGGCGAAGACGATGAAGATCGCCACGACGACGATCGTCAGGCGGTGCAGCGACTTCTGGATGCCGCGGCGCGTGCGGAAGCTCTGGTCGGCCCCGCCGAGCGCGGCGCCGAAGCCGGTGCCCTTCACCTGCATGAGGACGATCGCGATCAAGACGATCGCGACGAGGATCTGCGCGATGTGGATGAAGGAGGTGAGTTGCATCGTGCTCCGAGGCTAGCCGCCGCGAACGGCCTGGGGCAACCGCGCTCACGCCTCGGCGGTGGTGGCGGGCGCCTGCGTCCGCAGGTCGCGCTCGTAGTACTGGCGCATGACGGCGGCGGCGAGACGCTCCGAGTCGTGGCGATAGCGGTGCTCGGGGTCGACGAGGTCGGCCAGGACCAGCCGCGCGCCGCCGTAGTCGGCGTCGCCGGGCGCGAGCACCGCCTCCGACTGCCACTCGGGCGGCAGGGGGTCCGCCGGCAGGTTGCTGTTGGCGAGCACCACGTCGGCGACGTCGCCGTCGAGGTGCCGCCGGATCGCTCCGTAGTGGTCGGCGGCGTCGAACGCGTCGGTCTCCCCGTGCTGGGTGGCGACGTTGGAGACGTAGACCTTGTGCGCCCGCGACGCCTCGACGGCTTCGGCCAGGCCGGGCACCAGCAGGTTCGGCAGCACCGAGGTGTAGAGCGAGCCGGGGCCGATCACGATCAGGTCGGCGTCGATCAGCGCGGCCACCACCTCGGCGTTGACCGGCGCGTCGGCTGGCTCGATGAACACGCGCTCGATCGGCGAGTCGGCCTCGGGGAGCACGGACTCGCCGTGCACCGTCGAGCCGTCGTCGAGCTGCGCGCCGAGCGTGATGTTCGCGAGGGTCGCGGGCAGGATGCGGCCGCGCACGGCGAGCACGCGCGAGGTCTCACGGATCGCGACCTCCATGTTCCCCGTGACCTCGGACATCGCGACGATGAAGAGGTTGCCGAAGGAGTGCCCGGCGATGCCGTGCCCGGCGTCGTCGCCGAAGCGGTACTGGAAGAGACGCGTCACCAGCGGCTCGGCGTCCGCGAGCGCGGCGATGCAGTTGCGGATGTCGCCGGGCGGGATCACGTTGAGGTCGCGGCGCAGCACCCCGCTCGACCCACCGTCGTCGGCCACGGTCACGATCGCGCTGATGTTGCCGGTGTAGCTCTTGAGCCCTCGCAGCAGCGTGGACAGCCCGGTCCCGCCGCCGATCACGGCGACCTTCGGGCCGCGGTCCTGCGTGCGCTGCTGCCAGATGCGGCTCACCAGGTCCTCGCCCTCGTTGAGCGGGACCACGGCGCTGACGAGCGAGCGGTTGAGCTTCCACGTCGCGAGGACGGTGATGACGGTGGCGGACGAGATGAACAGCAGTCCTCGCACCCATCGTGGGAGGAACTGCAGGGTGGCGGTGCCGACCCAGTCCGGGAACGCGTACGAGACGTAAACCTCGCGCAGCAGGTAGGCGATGCCAAGCGCCATGAGCACGACGCCCACGAGGATAAGAAGCAGCCAGCGCTTGATGTGCAGGCCGACGTACAACCACTTGGCGAAACTGCTGCGGCTCACCGGCGCTCCCCGCAACGTTCCCCCGCCAACGTCATCGTCGCGGGAGCCGCGCCAGCGATCAAGCCACCGCCACATCACGCGTCTCCGGCTCAGGCGTCGAGCGCGGCGCGCAGCGCGGCCTGCGCCTCGTTCGGGTCGGCGCGGCCGCGCGTCTCGCGCATGACCTGGCCGACGAGGAACTTGATGGCGCTGTCCTTGCCGCCGCGGTAGTCGGCGACGGGCTTCGGGTTCGCCTCGACGACCGCCGCGGCGATGCGCGCGATCTCTGCGTCGTCGCGCACCTGCCCCAGCCCGCGCTCTTCGACGATCGCACCCGGCGTCTCGCCCGACTCGAACGCCGCGGCGAGGACCTCCTTGGCAGTCGCCGCCGTGATCGTGCCCGCCTCCGTGAGGCGCACCAGCTCTGCGACGTGGCCCGGCGTCAGTTTCGTGTCGGCGAGCTCCGCGTCGCCCGGGATCTCGTTCAGCAGCGCCGCCACGTCGCCGATGAACCAGCGCGCCACCGCGCGTGCCCTGGCGGCCCGTTCGACATCGTCGTCGCCGGCGAGGGCGACCGCGGACTCGTAGGCGTCGGCGCGCGCTCGCGTCTCGACGAGGATGCGCGACTCGTCGGCGGAGAGGCCGTACCCGGCCTCGAATCGCGCCCGGCGCGCGTCCGGTAGCTCGGGCAGGCGCTCACGGAGCGCTGCGGTGCGCTCGGACGTGATCGACAGGGGCGGGAGGTCCGGCTCCGGGAAGTAGCGGTAGTCGTGCGCCTCCTCCTTGGAGCGCTGGCTCGCGGTCTGGCCGGTGGCGTCGATGTAGCCCCGCGTCTCCTGCTCGATCGAGCCGCCTGCGTCGAGGATGGCGGCCTGGCGGCCGATCTCGAACTCGATGGCGCGCTGCACGGCGCGGAACGAGTTCATGTTCTTGATCTCGACCTTCGAGCCGAGCGGGTCGCCCGGCTTGCGCAGCGAGATGTTCGCGTCGCAGCGGAACGAGCCCTTCTCCATGTCGGCGTCGGAGACATCGAGGTAGCGCAGTGTCTGGCGCAGCTTGCGGAGGTACGCGACGGCCTGCGCCGCCGAGCGGATGTCCGGCGCCGACACCATCTCCATCAGCGGGACGCCGGAGCGGTTCACGTCCAGCAGCGAGTAGCCGCCATCGGCGTCACGGTGCAGCAGGCGCGCGGTGTCCTCCTCGAGGTGGATGCGCTCGAGCCGGATCTCGTGCTCCTCGCCGTCCACCTCGATGTGCACGACGCCGCCGACGCAGAGCGGCTGGTCGTACTGCGAGATCTGGTAGCCCTTCATGAGGTCGGGGTAGGGGTAGTTCTTGCGGTCGAACTTGGAGTGCTCCGGGATCTCGGAGCCGAAGGCTAGCCCGGTGAGGATCGTGCGGTCGACGGCCGCGCGGTTGATGACGGGCAGGACGCCCGGCATGCCGAGGCACACCGCGCAGACGCGCGTGTTCGGGTCGGCAGCGAAGTAGTCGCTGGCGCAGTCGCAGAACATCTTCGAGCGCGTGCGGAGCTGCGCGTGCACCTCGAGGCCAACGACGACCTCGTAGCCCGCAACGCCGGTGGTATCTGGTGCGGCGGTGGTCATGGGCGCTCCGTTCGACGGTGCAGTGTTGCGGGGTATGGACGCCGGGGTAGACATCCTAAATGAGAGGCAGTATCATTCGGGCCGGTGATCACGAGATACAGAGTATCAACTAGAGGTGGCTGATACGGATGCCACCGGGAATACGGGGGTGACAGGCGGACGGGCGATCGTCCGCATCACAAGATCCGCCACCCGTCCGGCCCCGTCCCAGGTCTCCTCCGGGACGTGTCGGGGGCAGCGGATGAGCGTACGGGCTTGCCGTGCGCCCGGTGTCCTCGTCCTGCACCGCTGGTGCAGGCGTGGGGCGCACGGCAACTCCGACGTGCTGCTCGAGTAGTTCGAGCGGAGCGGGCGGCTACGACGCTTCGGCTTCCTCGGGGTTCAGGTACCGCTCGGGGTCGCCGATGAAGCGGTTCCGGCAGCCGATGTCGTTGAAGCGGTACCACTTCCCGTCGCTGTGGAACCAGCGGAAGTTGGCGCTGTCGTCGTCGGTGACCTCAGCGCCGCAGACGATGCAGTCAGCCATAGCAGGACTCCCTCCGTGATGTAGAGCGATGCGCTCTTCAGCCGGGACGATACACCGCGCGCGTGAGCCCTGTGAAGGGGTCGCGTCGTGTGGCTGCGATCACCCGGCAGCCAGCCGCCCTTACTCGATCGTGAAGGGCGCCCGCATCCCGAGCTGGTAGTGCGCGGGGATGTTGCAGATCAGCGCGTAGCTGCCCGGCGCGAGGTCGACCGTCAGGCTGATGGTCGTGCCCGCGTCGGTCTCCAGGACCTTGTCGATCACCTCGTTGGCCCCGCCGGTCACGGCCAGGCCGCCCTCGACCGGCAGCGCGTCGTAGGCGAGGTCCGTGCGGACCACCCACAGGTCGTGGACGACGGCGCCCTCGTTGAGCATCTCGAACGTCACGGTGCCCGCCGGCATCGAGTCGACGCCCGTCCCGAAGGCCCACTCGACGCCCACGACGATGACCGTGCCGGGCGGGGCCGTCGCCTGGCGTTCCTTCGCCGCCGCGTCCGCCTCCTCGGCCCCCACCGCGGTCCCCGAGCCTGACGGCGTCGAGGTCGCTGCGGGCGCGGCCGGAGCCTGCGTGGGCGCGGCTGTCGGGGTCGCCGTCGGACGTGCCATCGTCCCCGAGTCGTCCGAGCCGCCACAGGCCGCGGCCGTGGCCGCACCGATGAGCAATGCAACGGTCGTCAGATGGCCCAGCCATCGCCGCATGATGTCCCCCCACCACTCGGGCGGCCGCTCGACCGCCCTATCCAGCGTACGGCGCGGCGCTCTGTACGCCACCGGCATCGACAGAGCGGCGCCCGTCCTATTGACGCCCGTGCGGGACGCGCCTGGCGGGCTCCGAGGCGAGCGTGTCGCCCTCGGGGCTCGCGAGCTGGCGCTCCAGCGCCGTGAAGGCCTCGATGAGCTCAGGCGCCTCGAACGCGCGGTTGCGCCGGCCGACCGTCACTTGCTTGAGGACGCCTGCCTTCGCGAGCCGATCGATCGCCTGGCTCGTCGCCTGGAACGACCGCCCGACCAGGTCTGAAGCGGTGGTGGCCGTCAGCAGTGGCGCGCCCGGCAGCGCGTGGAGGAGCAGGTCGGCGGCCGATCCGCGACGCACTGACCCGAGCCGCTCGCGCCAGGAGTCCTGCAGCGCTCGCAGCTGCTCCTCGAAGCGCCCGGCGTCCTCGGCGGCGCGCCGGCAGGCGCTCGCGAAGAGCGCGATCCAGCGGTTGACGCCCGCATGGGCCTCCGCGGAGTCGGGTGTGCCCTCGTAACGCGTCCCCGTGAGCCCGGCGACGTAGTCGCGCGGCCACGTGGCGAGGATCAGCGAGACCGGTGGCAGGATGCGCGGCGCGAGTCCGCGCCGTCTCAGCACCAGGTGGATCAATGCGCGCCCGGTGCGCCCGTTCCCGTCGACGAACGGGTGGATCGTCTCGAACTGTGCGTGTGCGATCGCGGCCTGCGCGACCGCGGGCAGGGAGTCGTCGTTGCAGAACGCGGCGAGGTCAGACAGCAGCTTGCCGACCAGTTCGTGCGGTGGTGGCACGAAGGCCGCCGCACACGGGTTGTAGTCGCTGCCGCCGATCCAGTTCTGGACCGTCCGGATGCGGCCGCCGTGCTCCGTCAGGCGAGTTCCGGCGAGCAGGCGGCGATGCGCCTCGAGCACGATCTCCACGCTGATCGCTCCGCCGGGCGGCACCGCCTCCGCGGCCCAGGCCATCGCCTCGATGTTCCCCAGCACCTCCACGGCGGTGACGTCGCGGGGCTCCTCTCCGAGCTGGCGCGCGGCCTGGGCGCGGAGCAGCCGTCGGCCGCCGACCTCGAGGCCCTCGATCCGCGAGGATGCCACCGCCTCGGCGCGGAGCAGCAGCCGGGCAAGCGCCTCGGTGTCGGCTAGGGCTCCGGCCGCCGCGTCGAGCCGCACGAGCGCCGCCTCGGCGTCCGCGACATCGGCCGCGACATCGCCGTCGAGCACGAACCGTCGACCGACGAGCGGGTCGGGAACGTAGACTCCGTAGTCACACGGGAGGCGAGCGCGGCGCGTCTGGCCGCCTGGATCGCCCGCCCAGCGCCGTACCTCCAACCGGGCCATCGCGACCTCCGTATTCAAGGATACAACAGAACCTTGAATATAGAGGTCGGCAGTTGAAGGTTAGGAGCGGGGGCCCCGTTGCAGCAGCTGCTGCACGGGGGCCGGAGAGCGAGCCATCTCTGACCTGATCGCGGACTGCGCTTTCAACCCGGACAAGCGTCTTATCCTGCTCCGCGAGGCCCTGGCTCTGTCTCGATCGCAGCGGGTGTGATGCGATCCGGCGGCCTGTTGGTACGATGTAGCGCGGGGAGGGGCCGCGATGGTCGCGTCTGCACGCCACGGCACGGTGCACCAGCTCAACGTCTCCGGCGGCGGCGTGCCCAAGCTGCCCGTCGACGAAGCCCGTGTGCGCCTCGAAGGCATGGACGGCGACTCGCAGGCCGACCGCCGCCACCACGGGGGCCCCGAGCGCGCGCTCTGCCTCTTCGCCCTCGAACGCATCGAGGAGTTCCAGGCCGAGGGACACCCGATCGGGCCCGGCAGCGCGGGCGAGAATGTCACGGTCGCCGGCCTCGACTGGTCGCGCGTCGTGCCCGGCGCGCGGCTGCGGCTCGGCGACGACGTGCTGGTCGAGGTCAGCTCCTACACCGCCCCGTGCAACAAGAACGCGCAGTGGTTCGCGGGCGGCGACTTCAACCGCATGAACCACCAGACGCACCCCGGCTGCAGCCGCGTCTACGCCCGCGTCCTCGAGGAGGGCGTGGTGCGCAGCGGCGACGCCGTCGAACTCATCGAGGAGCGCGCGGCGGACCGGGTGTGGCGGGCACAGCCGACCACGTACCGCTGGTCGCCGCCTGACGAGTAGGCATAGGGCAGGAGGCACGGCGTGGCTGAATCCGGGCTACTGCGTCCACTTGAGGACGTCGGGACGCTGCACAAGCCGTTGCTGGTGGCGTCGTTCGTGCGCAAGAACGGCGTGAACACCACGGCCGCGGCGTCGCTGATGCACCGCATCCGATCGCACGAGCTTCAGCCCATCGCCCAGTTCGACCCGGAGCCGTACTTCGACTTCACGCAGTCCCGCCCGCAGGTACGCAACGAGGGCTCCGAGCGGGTCATCGACTTTCCCCGCAACCGCGTGCACCTTGAACGCGGGGCCGCGGGCGCTCGGGACGCGCTCATCGTTTCCGGCATCGAGCCGCACCTGCGCTGGCGTCACTTCAGCCGGCAGCTCTCGGCGTTCGCGGAGTCGCTCGGCGTGGAGTCGGTGCTGATCCTGCGGTCGTTCCCCGCCAGCGTCCCGCACACCCGGCCGGTACTGCTGCGCCTGACCACGACGAGCGAGGAGCTGGCGAGCGAGCTCGGGCTCAACCAGCTCCAGCCCTCGTACGAGGGGCCGATCGACATCGGCGAGGTGGTGGCGACCGAGCTCGCCGCGACCGGGGTGACCATCGGCGGCATGACTACGCTCGTCCCCAACTACCTGGGCGTCGTGCCCAACCCCATGGCGGTGCTCGGCGTCACGCGCACGCTCGACCGCCTGCTCGGCGTTGAGACCCCATCCGGGGAGTTCGAGGAGGCCGCGGCCAGCGTGCGTGCGCAGGCCGACGAGCAGATGGCAGTCTCGGACGAGGTGCGCGAGGCCGTGCGCAACATGGAGGAGCAGTATGAGTCGATCGCCGGCGAGGCCGGGGCGGGCGACTCGGAGCTTCCGTCCGTGAGCGACATCCTCGAGGATGTCGAACGGTTCTTCTCAAGCGACGACGACGGTCAGGCCTGACGCGCGCGACGGCGGGACGGCGCGAGCGGCCCCTGCTAGCATGGACTTCCGCCGACATGCGGGAGTAGCTCAGGGGTAGAGCATCTGCTTCCCAAGCAGAGGGTCGTGGGTTCGAATCCCATCTCCCGCTCCACACACCATCGGTCGACCAGGCCGGAGCGCGTGACGTGACGCGCGAGGTGGGCGTCGTGCTCATCGTGGCCGGCGCGGCCGTCGCCGTCGTGGGACTGCTCGCGCTCACGGGCGTGCTCGGGTGGTTCGGCAACCTGCCGGGCGACCTCCGCTACGGGCGCGGCGACGGCGGCGTGCGCGTCTACATCCCGCTGGCGTCGATGCTCGTCGTGTCGGTCGTGCTGTCCGTGCTGCTGGCGCTGGTGCGGCGCCTCTTCTGAGGCTCGCGCGCGGTGAGGACACTCCTCAGGCGGCGCGTCGGAAGCTCTCGCCGCGCGGCGGGCGGGTAATCGCCACGAACACCAGCGCGAGAATGTTGGAGACCGCGAGCGCGGCGAACGCCGGCTCGTAGCTCCCGGTCCAGTCCCGGATTGACGCGACGATGATCGGGCCGAGCACGACGCTGGCTGTCGCGACCGGTGTCATGAGCCCTCGGATCGTCGCAAACCACTCGCGGCCGAAGTAGTCGGCCTGGAGTGCCGGGATGAGCGGCAGCACGCCTGAGTACGTCGGCGAGTAGAGCACGAGGAAGAAGAAGATGCCGAGGTTCCCGCCCAGTGCCGTGAAGAGGATGATCCCGGCCGACTGGAACGCGAAGCAGAAGCCGATCACGAACCGCTTGTCATAGCGGTCGCCCAGCCAGGCAAAGCCGACGCGACCGGGCGTGCCGATCAGCGCCATCAGGCTGAGCACGCCCGCCGCCTCGCCCAGCGTCATCCCGCGCTCCTCGAGCAGCGGGACCAGGAAGAGCGCGACCGAGCCGGTGACGAAGTGCCGAGCCGCGAACATGAGCGCGATGCTCCAGAACGCCTGCGTCTTCATCGCCTCCCACGGCGAGTAGGTGACCTCCTGCGGCGCCTGCGCGCCGGGGAATGCGCCGTCGCCCGTGCGATCCTCGGGCTTGTCGCCGTCGGGGAGGTAGCCGTAGTCCTCGGGCCGGTGGCGGATCACGAACGAGAGCGGGATGCCGACGATCCAGATGGTCGCGCCGGCGAACACGAGCGCCTGGCGCCACCCCCACGCCTCGATGATCCAGGCCAGCGGCAGCGCGAGGATGCCGCCGAAGCTCAGACCCAGGTTCATCACCCCGTGTGCAGTGGCGCGACGCCGCGAGAACCAGTTGGTCACGGCCGCCATCGGCGCGTTGCCCATGCCCGCGCTGACGCCGCCCTGCACCAGGAAGATGAAGATGATGTAGAAGTAGACGACGGACATCGTCTAGCCGAGCAGGATGAACCCCAGCCCGCTCAGCACCACGCCGATCAGCACGAGCTTCTGCGCCCCGTACTTGTCGATGAGGAAGCCGACGCCCGGCGCGAGCACCCCGCCCTGGATCCTCGCCAGCGACAGCGCTGCGCCGAGCGCGGCGGCGCTCCACCCCAGGTCGTCCTTGATCGAGTTGAAGAAGACGCCCATCCCGTAATACGAGAAGGCGCCCATCAGGGCCATGATCGCGGTGCCCGAGAGGACGACCCACCAACCGTAGAAGATGACGGGCCGTCGACGGAGGAAGAACCGCCTACGCGGCGGCTCCTGCCCGCCCCCGGCGCCGTCGGTCGGCGACCGGGCTCCGTCGCCGCCGTCGATATCGCTCCCGGCAGCCGGGGCCGCGGGAGTTCTGTCCGGCTCGTTCGCGCTCATCGCGCGCGCCTGTTCCCGCCGATCGCGCTCAAGCGCCGTCCGGCAGCAGCCACGAGGAGCGTCGCTGGAAGTCGCGCGCCTTGCGCAGCGCGGCCGCGCCGCGCTCCATGCTGGCGAAGCACGGCAGGCCGGCCTCGAAGAACTTCTTCGCCACCGCCTGCGTGTCGACGCCCTCGACGTACGGGATGTCCGTGCTCAGGACCGTCACGATGGGCGTCCCGGGCTGCTGCTCCCGGACCTCCTGCAGCACCTCGATACGCTCGTCGAGCGCGTTCGGGTCCTGCTTCACCGCACCCGCTCCGAACTCGACGACGATCATGTCGAAGTTGTCGTCTCGGGCGAAGACGTCCAGCGTCTTCCCCATCCGCTCGGCGCCGCGCACGCTCGGTCCCTCGACGGGGTTGGTGTAGCTGCCGCCCTCGATCTCGGCGTAGGAGGCGATCTCCTCGATCGACTCGGGGCTGGGGGCGGGGATGCGGAAGCCCTCCTGCCCGAAGACGTCGGCGATCTTGCCCGAGTGTCCACCCGAGACCGCGATCAGTGCCGCGTCGAAGCCGGGGTCGCCGACGAGGCGCAGGGCCATGGCCGTCTCCAGCATCTCCTCGATGCTGTTGACCTTGATCGCGCCGCAGACGGTGAGCATCGCGTCCCACAGCTCGCCCGGGACGGCCTCGCTGCGGGTGTGCGCGAACCCGGCCCGCGCCGACTCACTGGTGCTCCCGACCTTCCAGATCAGCACGGGCTTGCGGGCCGCTGCTTCGCGCAGCGCGTCGAAGAATGCCGGGCCGTCGTTCACGCCCTCGAGGTACATGCCGATCACCTCGGTCGCGTCGTCGGCTGCGAAGTAGCGGAGATAGTCGGTCGCGTCGACGACGGTCCCGTTGCCGAAGCTGACGCCCTTGGAGACGTCGATGCCGCTGGCGGGCGCGGCCGAGGCGATGCTCATCGCGGTGGTGCCGCTCTGCGAGAGGAAGCTGAAGTAGCCGTTCTCGACGCCGTACGGGACATCGCGCCCCGGGCGGATGCCGAGCGCGGGGTTGTAGAGGCCCATGCAGTTGGGCCCGATCACCAGGAACTCGCCCTCCGTGGCGATCTGGGCTACGGCGTCTTCGAGCTGCTGCCCGATCTCCGTTCCCGTCTCGGCGAACCCGGCGGCGAAGATGTGTGCCCCGCCGACGCCCTTCGTGGCGCAGTCCTGCAGGACCCTCGGCACGACGGTGTTCGGCACGGAGATCGCCACGTAGTCGACCGGCTCGGGGATGTCGAGGATGCTCGACACGTTCTGGAACCCGAGCTCTTCCGCGCCCGGCCACTCGTTCTGGTCGATGTTGACGTGGTAGATCTTGCCGAAGTCGGTGAAGGGGCCGTGCGCCCGCAGCCACATGTAGTCGTTGTCGCGTTTGGCGCCTACGACCGCCACCACCTTCGGGTGGAAGGTACGTTGAAGCCCGGCCTGGATATCCATGGTTGCCCCCCGGCTGCGCGCGGCGCGTTGCCCCTGTGCCGCGCGAGGCCTTTGCGAGTTTATACACCGGACGCCGACGTAAGGGTGAAACGCCTCGACCGGATCGAGGGGGCGCGGGCGGCGTCAGCCTGGCCGAACGATCGTTGGTTTGGGGGTGGTGCCGGGGGAGGGGGTCGAACCCTCACGCCTTTCGGCGGCAGGTTTTAAGCCCGCTGCGTCTGCCATTCCGCCACCCCGGCGGGTGTCGCGTCGATCATACGCCGAGCGTGCGCGAGCTACGGGGGGATGGACTGCGCCGCGGGCGTGACGAAGTCCGTCAGCGTGCCGGGTTGCATGCCCTCGGCCATCAGCGCGGCGCGCAGCTCCTCGAACGCCTCGTCGCCGGCGATGTCGAGGCGGAAGCTCAGCAGCGCGGCCCCGACGGGGAGGTGCGTGTCGACGAGGTCGTGCTCGACCTCGATCACGTTCACGCCCTGCGCCGCGATGGTCCGGCTGATGCGCGCCAGCTCGCCCGGCGCGTGTGCGGTGGCGAACGTGAGCGAACGCCGACGCCCCTCGCCGGTGAGGCCGCGCTCGACGATCCGGTCGAGGAGGTTGATGTCGACGTTGCCGCCTGAGAGCACCGGCACGACGGGGCCGTCGGCCTCGACAAGGCCCGCCATCAGCGCGGCGACGCCGAGCGCTCCCGCGCCCTCGATCACGAACTTGGTGCGCTCGATGAGCAGCACCATCGTCCGCGCGATGTCCTCCTCGTGCACCGCGACCACGTCGTCCACGTAGCGCTCGATGAGCTCGAGCGTGAGCGCCGAGGGGCCGGCCACCGCCGCGCCGTCGGCCAGTGTCTGCACGAACGGCACGGTGCGCGGCGCGCCCGCGAGCAGCGACGCGACGATGCCGGGCATCGCCTGCGACTGCGCGCCGACCACGCGGATGTCCCGCCGCAGCGACTTGATGGCGAGCGCAGCGCCCGCCAGCAGTCCCCCGCCACCCGCCGGCACGATCACCGTCGTCGCCTCCGGCGCCTGCTCGATGACCTCGAGGCCGAGCGTGGCCTGGCCGGCGACGATGGCAGGATTGTCGAACGGCGGGACGAACAGGAGGTCGCGCTCCGCCGCGCGCTCCCGCGCCTGCTCGATGCAGTCCTCGAGCGGGCCGTCCACGAGCACGACCTCGGCGCCATAGCCGCGCGTCGCGGCCTGCTTGGCGAGCGGGGCGTTGGCTGGCATCACGACCGTGGCGGGGATGCCGCGCTCTGCCGCGGCAAGCGCCACGCCCTGGGCATGGTTCCCGGCGCTGGCCGCGATGACGCCTCGTGGCGCGGCGGCCAGCGAGCCGAGCATGTTCGACGCGCCACGGAACTTGAACGAGCCTCCGCGCTGGAGCTGCTCGGACTTCAGCAGCACGGGCACGCCGGCGAGGTTCGAGAGCGAGACGCTGGGCCACATCGGCGTGACCCGCGCCGAGCCGGCGATGCGCTCACGCGCCGCGTGGACATCCTCGATCGTGACGGCGCCCGGTGTGTCGCTCATACATCCATGATGACACGCGGCGGACGCGTCGCGAGGGGGTGGCGCTACCGCCTCGCGGGCCGGAAGAGGGCGTAGAGCACGCCGATGACGCCGCCGGCGAGTCCCATGACGATGGTCTCGCCGCCCACGCCGCCGGGCTGGTCGGCGAAGACCGTCGACGACGGCCACTCGCCCATCCCCGCGAGGATCGCCCAGCCGACGATCCAGCCGACCGCGCCGTCGCTGGCGCTCACGAGCGCCTCGAGGGGATTGAGCCGGTCACCCGCCGCGTAACGGGCGAAGACCGGGCCGGAGGCGCCGACGAGGAGCGGGAAGAGGTGGTACGTGGTGCCGTCGCCGAGCGCGGTGATGACCACCCAGGCCCCGGTCGCGACGGTCACCGCGATCGCGCCGATGATGATCGGCGCTACGCGCACGGGGCGGCTCGGGTCATCGGCCGGCGGTCCATGGCGTCACGGTAGCACGGCGCCTACACGTCGGCGGCGTAGTCCCACGAGACGATGTGCTCGGGCTGGAC
>DAOULE010000084.1:0-7376 GCA_034420575.1 Dehalococcoidia bacterium | reverse complement strand
GAGTCTGCGCCCTCACTGAGGACGGTGAACCCATCTGTGCCGGGGGTTGGGGGCTGGGGCCAAAGACGCCGTCCGGCTCCTTCGCCGCCATCACCCTCAGTTGGACAGGCCGTGCCTGCGCGGTCAGTGACGGGGGTACCGTGGTGTGTTGGCCAGACGGGAATCGCGAGGGTCAACTCGACGTCCCGCCGGGATCGTGGACGACGGTCGACGCGGGTGATCGTCACATCTGTGGGACTACCGACACCGGCGGCGTGTACTGCTGGGGTGACCACTCCGGCCGACTCCCCGGCACTCCAGAAGGGCGCTACGTAGCCGTCGTCACCAGTGGGTACGACACCTGTGTGCTCACGGATGCGGGCAGAGTGCTGTGCGCACCGGCGACGAGCTTTGAGGGTGAGGCAGACTTTAGCCTCGTGAGCGAGAATCTCCGCGTGCTGGAGATCAGTATCGGGCTCTCTCGGGTTTGTGGTGTCACGGAAGACGGGGCGGTCGTCTGCTGGGGCGATTCCGAGTACGGAGGGTTCCCTTGGATGAGCCGGCACGGGTACCAGCCCTCGTACGAGAGGGCATACATCCCATAGTCCTGCTGAGTGACATGTTCTTCGTGTACAGGCCTACGGTTGCGGCCACCCTCGTATAGCATCACCCCTCGTGGCGCGCGCTCCGGCGCGCCCGACGCCCGACCCGACGAAGGAGGGGACATGCCCGGTCCACTGCACGGTGTTCGCGTACTCGAGTTCACGCTGGTCGTCGCCGGCCCCATGTCGGGGGTGCTGCTCTCCGACCTCGGCGCCGACGTGATCAAGGTCGAGCCGCCGGGGGGCGAGTCCACGCGGCAGAACCGCGCCGTCATCCCCAACGAGGGCAAGCTCTTCCAGGCCTTCAACCGCGGCAAGCGCGACATCGTCGTCGACCTCCAGCAGCCCGAGGGCCGCGAGGTCATCTACCGGCTCATGCCCACCATCGACGTCGTCGTCGCCAACTACCGCTACGGCGTGCCGAAGAAGATCGGCATCGACTACGACACCCTCAGGCAGTACCGGCCCGACCTCATCTACGTCGAGAGCACCGGATTCGGGACGCGCGGTGAACTGGCCACGCGGGGCTGCTCCGACGTGGTCGCGCAGGCCTACTCCGGCATCATGGCCGGCGACGGCAAGGTGGCCGACGACGGCGCGCCCATCGCCGCCACGTTCGGGGCGCCGGCCGACTACGCCACGGCGATGGCGTCGGCGATGGGCGTCTGCGGGGCCCTGTTCCACCGCGCGATGACCGGCGAGGGCCAGCGCATCAACACCTCGCTGCTCCGCACCGGCGTCTGGCTGCAGAGCCACAACGTCAACCGCGAGCCCGTCACCGACGCGCTCTTCGACGACGTGACGCGGGCCGAGTTGAACGCGACGCGCGAGGCGGGCGGCAGCTATCCCGAGCTCATGGAGGTGCGCAACGAGCGGCGCATCACCGGCGGCCTCTACTACGGCGGCTACGCGGCGAAGGACGGCGGGATCATCCTCGGCGCGCTCACGAAGCTGAACCGCGACGGCTTCCGCCGCGTGCTCGGCCTGGAAGACGACCCGAGCGACACGCCCGGCTACAACATGCTCGACCCCGAGAGCCAGCGGCTGGCGGTCCACTTCGGCGAGGTGATGCGCGCGAAGATGCGCGAGCGCACCGTCGACGAATGGATCGAGATCTTCGACGACGCCGGGCTGCCGGCCGCCCCGGTCAACTTCCCCGAGGAGATCCGGCTCGACCCGCAGGTGGAGGCCGAGGGCATCTTCGTCGACCTCGAGCACGACATGACGGGGCCGCAATCCGTGGTCGGCCCGGTGCTGGAGATGTCGGCAACGCCAACCTCGGCGAGCGGCGCGGCGCCCCCGCTCGCGCGCGACACGCGAGGCGTGCTGCTCGAGGCCGGCTACAGCGAGGCAGAGGTCGAGGCGCTGATCGCGCAGGGCGCCGTCCACCAGGCCGGGTAGCGCCTCGCGGGTCTGCTCCCGGACCCTCGCGCGAGCGGCGGCCGAGGGGCGATCGGGTGAGGTAACCTCCCCGCCTCGCGCTCTACGATGGTTCCATGGAGCGCAACCGTGGCGGCCGCCCGCGCCATCCCGACGTGCTGACCCCCGCAGAGTGGCGCGTCCTGGACGCGCTGCGCGAGGGCGGCACGAACGCGGAGATCGCCGAGCGGCTCGGACTGAGCGCCGACACGGTGAAGACGCACATCTCGAACATGCTCGCGAAGCTGGAGCTGCGCGACCGTCGCGCCCTCGTCGCATGGCGCCCGGACGCGCCTCGACGCCGTCTCGGTGGGGTGCAGGCGGTGCCCGCGGCGCTGTGGTCGGGGGGGCGGCCGCTGGCGTGGGTCGGGGTCGGCGCGGCGGCGCTGGCCGGGGTGGCTGTCGGTACCCGCGCGAGCTTTTCGCCCGACGGGAAGACGATCGTGTTCGTGCTCGACTCGGCAGTCGCTTACCTGATCGATGTCGAGTCCGTGAGCCAGCGGCCCTTGCTGGAACGGGCGGTGCGCGAAGGGTGGAGCGAGGGAGCGATCTTTATCGAGAATGCCTACAGAGGGCCAGGGATTCTCGTCAGGACATTCTACTCGCGAGGGGCGGACGACAGCGATGACGTCCGGGCGTGGGAATCCTCCTGGGAGAATCGGTACTTCACATGGAGTGGGGAACCGCTACCGGGCCGCGAAGAGCCGTTCTGGACTACCTGCGACGGCCATCTCTCCCCGAACGGGGGTCACACGGCGCGCAGCGTGGGTGACTACATATCAACTGTCCATGGTCGGGATTTCATTCCCCGGGAACCCCCGTGGCCGTCCATAGTCATCGCCGACGCCGAAACCTGTGCGCCACTGTTCCGTGTCCAATCGGCCCTGCCCGCACATAACAGTGGGCTTCAGGGCTACTACTCAGCGGAATGGGCCGGAAGCTGGTTGCCCGACAGCAGCGGGTACGTCGTCCAGGTCGCTAACGGGTACGCAACGGTTCGTACCTCCGGGAACCCCGCACTCCTCGGGCTCCCATCCGGGCGTGGCGCTCCGTTCACAGCCCCGGCGGGCGACGGTCGCTACTTCCTGTATGGCTGGGATGGCGTGTGGGACTCGCTGGAGGATAGCTGGACCGCCCCACCCGCCGGCGGGGTCTCTTGGCAAGGCTTCTCCTGGGGAGGTGACGAGACGGAGGTGCGTTACGTGGCGGTCGATGGCTACTGGGGCGACTTCGGTTTCAACTGGCTGCTGCTGCCACCCAAGATCGAATTCCCGCCATTCAGTGACGAAATCGCGTTCCGTGTGAGGGGCTCAGGTAATGGCTGTATCGACCTCACGGGAGATCAACAGACGGACACTGCCGTCGCCGGCTGCATTCCAGGCGGTGCCCGGCTGACGCTCGCGGTCCCGGATAATCCGCCACAGCAGGATTGCGGATTCACCTGCTACCCCTCTGTTCGAGGGGGGCCGGGCCACTGGTCAGTCTATGTCCGCACCGAGGACGGACTTGAGGGCTGGATAACCCTCGACTCGCTGGAGCACGACTAGCTTCGCCACCATCGACGACAGGCCACCAGCACACGCGCCGCATCCCTCACCCCGCTCGTATAGCATCCGCCCGCACAGAGGGTGGCGGCTGCGCCACCGATGGACCGAGGAGGGGACCATGCCCGGCCCACTGGACGGCATTCGCGTATTGGAGTTCTCGCTGGTGGTCGCAGGACCCATGTCGGGGGTCCTGCTCTCCGACCTCGGCGCCGACGTGATCAAGGTGGAGCCGCCCGGCGGTGAGTCGCTCAGGCAGGCGCGCGCCATCGTCCCCGACGAGAGCAAGGCGTTCCAGACCTTCAACCGCGGCAAGCGCGGCATCGTCGTCGACCTGCAGCAGCCCGAGGGGCGCGAGGTCATCCACCGGCTCGTGCCGACCGTCGACGTGGTGGTGGTGAACTACCGGTACGGCGTGGCCGAGCGCGTCGGTATCGACTACGAGACGCTGCGGCAGCTCCGCGAGGACCTCATCTACGTCGAGAGCACCGGGTTCGGGACGCGCGGCGAGCTGGCCAGCCAGGGCTGCTCGGACGTGGTCGCGCAGGCCTACTCCGGGATCATGGCCGGCGACGGCAAGATCGCCGAGGACGGCGCGCCCGTCGCCGCTACCTTCGGCGCGCCGGCCGACTACGGCACCGCGATGGCGACGGCGATGGGCGTCTCATCGGCGCTCTTCCACCGCGAGCGCACCGGCGAGGGCCAGAAGGTCAACACCTCGCTGCTCCGCACCGGCGTGTGGCTGCAGAGCCACAACGTCAACTACGACCCCATCACCGACGTGCACTTCGACGACGTGACGCGGGCTGAGATGCAGGCGACACGTGAGGCAGGCGGGAGCTACCCGGAGCTCATCAAGGTGCGCCAGGAGCGCATCCTGACCGGCGGGCTCTTCTACGGCGGCTACGCGGCGAAGGACGGCGGGGTCGTCCTCGGCGCGCTCACCCGCATCAACCGCGACGGGTTCCGCGAGGTGCTGGGGCTGCAGGAGGAGGACAGCGACGATCCCGACTACGACGTCCTGGACCCGGAGAACCAGCGCAAGATGGAGTACTGGGCCGGCGTCATGCGCGAGAAGATGCGCGAGCACACCGTGGCGGAGTGGATCGAGACCTTCGACGAGGCCGGGCTGCCGGCGTCGCCGGTGAACTTCCCGGAGGAGATCCGGATGGACCCGCAGGTGCAGGCGGAGGGCATCTTCGCCGACCTCGAACACGACAAGACGGGCCCGCAGTCGTTCGTGGGGCCGGTGCTGGAGATGTCGAAGACGCCGACGGCCGCCCGGATGGCCGCCCCGCCCCTCGCGCGCGACACGCGTGCGGTGCTGGGCGAGGGCGGCTACTCGCCCGCCGAGATCGAGGACCTCGTCGCCCGCAGCATCGTCGACGCCCGGGACTGACGCGTGACGGCGGCCTGCGACGTCCAGCCACGCGCGGCGTTACGATGGAGTCCGCACGGAAGGGACAGCGGGAATGCCGGACCGGCGACCTGCCGCTGAAACCGCGCGCCTCGGAGGGGACCTCTACGAGCGGGACGTCCGACCGCGGCTGGACGAGTCGGACCACGGGAAGTACGTCGCGATCGACGTCGACAGCGGGTGCTGGGCGATTGCCGAGAGCGTCCTCGAAGCCGCCGACGAACTGAGGGCGGAACGGCCGGAGGCGGTGGACGTCTGGTTGCTCCGGGTCGGATACCGGGCGATCGCCAGCATCGGCGGTGGGTCCATGCGGAGCGCAGGATGATCGAGGGCCGCGTTAACGCCGCCTACGAGCCTGTCGTCGCGCTCACCGTTCAAAGCCGAGCCGGGCACGAACTCGATGTGAGTGGCGTCGTCGATACGGGCTTCAACCGCTTTCTGACTCTTCCACCATCACTGATCGCGGACCTGGACCTGCCGCTGGTAGGCGTCAGTCAAGTCGTGCTCGCCAATGGCAGCGAGGAGACGCTCGACATGCACGGCGCGACCGTGCTGTGGGACGGCGTCCCACGAGATATCGACGTGCTTGTGGCCGACACCACGCCTCTCGTGGGTATGTCGCTGCTTGATGGCTACGAGCTGCACGTGCAGGTGCGCGAGGGTGGCCGCGTCCTCATCGAGCCCGACGAGTAGCGCGCCCAGCGCGCGTTACAGCGTCTGCCCGACCAGGCGGGCGAGCCGTGCGCCCCAACTAGGACAGGGCTGCGACTAGAACGCGTCGCGGGCGGCGTGGGCGCACTCGCCGTCCTGCTCGTCCGTCGCGCCGCTGCAACCGATCCCGGCGATGAGTTCGCCGTCCTCGTGCAGGGTCGTGACGCTGCCCATCGCGAGCATCGCGCGACCGTGCATGCTGCCGAGCGCCGCGATGATGGACGGGTCCATGTCGGCCAGCTCGGGGCCGTCACGACCCAGCATCGCGCCGGTGAGCGCCTTCGCCTGTGAGACCTCGATGGAGAGCCAGCGCGCACCTTCCATGCGTCCGAACGCGAAGAGCCGTCCCTCGGGGTCGATGATGGCCGTGCACACCGCCACGCCCAGCTCGCGCGCCTGCTCGTGGCTCGCGGCGATCATGCGTTGCGCCGCCTCGCTCGTGAGTGGCATCGCTCGTCCTTCCCTGCCGCCGCGCGGGCGTGGTGCCCGCGCCGGTCTCGGCGCGGAGTCTACGACATGCGCCGACGGCGACGGCTATACTCGCAGCACCACGGAGGAGGACCGGCTGCAGGGCATCGAGCTTGCGAATGACGTGGTCGACGCGCTGGCGGATCGCCAGGCGGCCGACGTGGTGCTCCTCGACGTCCAGGAATACGCCGGCTTCGCCGACTACTTCGTGATCGCCACCTCCGGCAGCGACCGCCAGATGCGCGCGCTCGTCGAGGCCGTCGACACCGCCGCCGACGGGCATGAGACGCACCCGCGCTGGGAAGGCCGCCACGAGGACGGCTGGATGCTCGCCGACCTCGGCGACGTCATCGTGCACCTGCTCACGATGGAGGAGCGCGCCCGCTACGACCTCGAGGGGCTGTGGCAGCGCGCGCAGGAAGTCGTGCACATCCAGTAACGCACGCCGATCGGACCTTGCGTTACGCCGACCCCGCTCCGGGCGCCGTGCCGAACGCGTCGAGCATCAGCGTCAGGCACTTCACGCTGCCGCCCGCCTTGATGAACTCGTCGGTGGCGCTCTCGACGGCGTCGTAGCCCCGATCGCGGAGCGCGCGCACGGTCGCCGGGCAGCCCGTGTTCATCACCACCCGTCGGTCGACCACGAGCGCGTTGCAGGCGAAGCGCAGCGACTCCTCGGGCGCGACGGCGATGAGGTCGTCGAAGTGGCGCGCGAGCTCGTCGCGGCCCTCGAGGGTGAAGGCCTCCGGCACGTGCATCGCACACCCCTCGCCGAGCGGCGTGAAGCAGGTGTCGAGGTGGTAGAAGCGCTCGTCAGCCAGTTCGAGGCGCACGAGGCCGGGACCGAGCGCCTCCTCGAGGTGGTCGAGCGCGCGGAACTCGGTGCGGTAGCGGTAGCCCGCGAAGACGCGATCGCCGGCGGGCAGCACGTCGCCTTCGCCCTCCCAGTAGTGCGGGAGGTGGATCGTCTCGACGGTGTAGTGCTGGTCGCGGAACCAGCGGATGAAGTGGTTTTCCTCGGGCTGGCGCTCCGCGTACCTGAAGTTCGAGGGGATGAACCGGTCGCCGACCACGACGCCCGCGTTGGCGGTGAACGTCATGTCGGGCGTCCCGGGCGCCTGCTCGATGAGCTCGACCTCGACGCCGAGACCCTCGATGCGTTCGCGCACGCGCCGCCACTGTTCGAGGGCGCGTGCACCGTCGACGCGGTTGGAGCGGCGCATCCAGGGGTTGATC
>DAOULE010000083.1:0-8257 GCA_034420575.1 Dehalococcoidia bacterium | reverse complement strand
CCGGATGGCGGCGGCGTCTACGAGTCGGCGTCCGACGCCGAGCGGCTGATCCTGCGCCAGAAGCCGATGTTCGACGCGGCCTCGCCGAGCGGGAACGGCGCCGCCGCGCTGCTCGCGTTCTGGCTCGGCCGCTACTTCGGGCGGCCCGAGTGGGAGGACTTCGCGCGCGAGGTCGTCGCACTGGTGCGCGACCACCTCGTGCAGGCCGCGAGCGGATTCGGCAGCGTGCTGCAGGTCGTCGACCTGCTGCTCGCGCCGCCGCGCGAGATCGCCGTCGTCGGCGACGCCGCGGCGCGCGCCCCGTTCGAGCGCGAGATCGCGAGCCGCTACCTGCCCGCGGTGCTGCTCGCGCCCGCGGACGGCGAGGGCCTCCCGGTCCTCGAGGGCCGCGCGGTGGCGGACGGCGCGGCGGCGTACGTGTGCGAGAACCTGGTTTGCAAGCTCCCGGCGACGACTGTCGAGGAGTTCGTGGCGCAGCTCCCGGGCTGAGCCGTCGGCCGCTCCTCGGCCCTGGTCGTCCGCGACTCCCCGCTGCGCGGTGGACATCGCTTCGCCGTCTGCGTGAACATGCCCACGATGCCTCGCAGGGACACGCGGGGCGCACGAGGAGGAGTCACATGAAGGCCGCCGTCTTCCACGCCGCCCACGAGAACCTGACCATCGAGGACATCGACCACGCCGAGCCGCGCCCCGAGGAGGTAGTGGTCCGCACCGCCGCCAGCGGCGTCTGCCACTCCGACGTCCACTTCTACGACGGCCTCTACGTCATGCCGACCCCGGCCGTGCTGGGCCACGAGGGTGCGGGAGTCGTCGAGGCGGTGGGCTCGCAGGTCACGGAGTTCCAGCCCGGCGACCGCGTGATCGCGTGCCTCTCGATCTTCTGCGGCACGTGCGAGCGCTGCCTGAGCGGCGAGCCGTTCCTGTGCTCGCGCCGCCCCGTGCGCGGGCTCGGCGAGGAGCCTGCGCTGAGCTGGCGCGGCGACCGCGTGCAGCAGTTCGCCGGCCTCGCGACGTACGCCGAGGAGATGCTCGTCCACCAGAACGCACTCGTGAAGATCGAGCGCGACGAGATCGAGCTCGACCGCGCCGCCCTCATCGGCTGCGGCGTGACGACGGGCCTCGGCGCAGTGCTCAACACCGCCGCCATCGAGCCCGGCTCGACGGTCGCCGTGTTCGGCGCGGGCGGCGTGGGCCTGGCCGCCATCCAGGGCGCGCGCATCGGCGGGGCGCGAACGATCATCGCCGTCGACATCCACGAGTCGAAGCTCGCCACGGCGCGCGAGCTCGGCGCGACCCACTCCGTCGACGCCTCCTCGCGCGACCCGGTGGACGCGATCCAGGGCATCGTCCCCGGCGGGGTCGACTACAGCTTCGAGGCGATCGGTCTGAAGGCCGCCGCCGAGTCGGCCTACGAGTCGATCCGGCGCGGCGGCACGGCAACGATCATCGGCATGATCCCGCAGGGCCAGAAGGTCGAGATCGACGGGCCCTCGCTGCTCGGTGGCAAGACCTTGCAGGGTTCGAGCATGGGCTCGAACCGCTTCCGCATCGACATGCCCGCGTACATCGACTGGTACCTGCAGGGCAAGCTGCTGCTGGACGAGATGATCACGGTGCGCGGCCGCCTGGAGGACGTGAACGAGGCGTTCCGCGCGATGAAGGCCGGCGAGGTCGCTCGCACGGTGCTCATGTTCAACTAGGCACATCGGGCCGAGGGGTCACGAGGGGGCGCGCCGCGCCCCCTCGATCGTGTCGCTGTGGGTCCGCTACGGTGTCGCTGGCGGGCTGCGGTATAACAAATCGGATACAGAGAAAGGTCCGCACCGCCGTCGCTGTTCCGTGTACTCTTCTCTTGCAGGAGGCATGGGATGGCGACCCGGACCGGATCGATCGATGAGCGCGCGCCCCGGCCCGAGGCCTCCTACAAGCAGCCGGCGACGAAGTCCGACATCGTCGCGACGAGGGCCGACCTCGAACGCCTCCGCTCGACGCTCCTGATGGCCGTCGGCGGCGCCACCGGAACCATCCTGATGGCCATTGCCATCGCCACGACAGTCATCGTCCGCGCGCTCGGGTGACGCGCCTCGTTACCGGTACGGCAGCGCGTACATGATCCCGCCCTGCCCGGGCGGGCAGGGGACCGATGTGTCCGAGGCCAGCGCGTTGAGCGTGCAGGCGCGCGGGATGGCGTCGCCGACCGTGCGGTCGTAGATCTCGCCGTAGTTGCCGACCGAGGCGATGGCCCGCTGGATGAACTCCGCGCCGACGCGTCCGAAGCCGAGGTCGGAGACATCGCCGCCCTCGTACGAAACGCCGAGCAGGCGGGCGATCGTTGTGTTCGGTGGGTCGGTCGCCAGCACGGCGACGTTGGCCCGCGTGATGCCGAGCTCCTCGGCGGCGATCAGGCCGTGGACGACCCAGTTCACCACGTCCTTCCACTCGCTGTCGTAGTCGCGCATGGCCGGCGCGAGCGGTCCCTTCGAGATGACCTGCGGCAGGATCACGTAGTCGGCCGCGTCGTCCCGCACCGCGAGGCGCGAGGCGATGTCGGACGTGTCCGCCGTGAGCACGTCGCAGCGTCCCGAGAAGAACGCGTCCGCGACGTCCGTGCTGAGCCCGCCCTTCGGGTCGTACTCCAGGCCGATCTCGGTGAAGTGGTCGGCGAGGTACTGCTCCGTCGTGGTCCCTGTCTGCACGCAGATGACGGCCTCGCCCATGTCGGCCGTGGTCTCGTACTCCGAGTCCCTGCGCACGGCGAAGCCCTGGCCGGTGTAGAAGATCGTCTGCGCGAAGTCGACGCCCAGCTCGCGGTCGCGGCCCGCGTTGATCGAGGTCGTGCGGATCAGCACGTCGATCTCACCGCTGTTCAGCACCTCGAAGCGCGTAGCAGCGTCCGAGGTGTCCACGTACTCGACCTTGCTCGCATCGCCAAGTACCGCGGCTGCGATCGCCTTGCAGAACTCGATGTCGAAGCCGGTGACGGTCCCGTCGGCCTCGCGGAAGCCGAACAGCGGCTGCGTCTGTTTCACGCCGCACTTCAACTCGCCACGCTCGATGACGCGCTCGAGGGTGCGTTCGCGCGGCAGGCTGCCCGGCGACTCCGATTCGCCGCCCCCGTCTCCGAAGACGCCGAGGTACAGGAACGCAACGACCACCCCACCAACAACAAGCGCACCAGCAAGTGTCCTCATCGAGCCTCCCTGGCGCCTCACCGGGTGGGCGCGGTCGGGCCTCGCCGCGCGGCTGCGAGGCGGGATGCTACATGGTTCCGGGCACGCGTTGCCGCCACCGGGCGACGGAGCGGCACTGCCCCTCTCAGTACAACGAAATGCGACGCGGAACGGATCTCCGCGCCGAGAGCCGCTCCGACGCGCGCGCGGTAGCATCGAGGCATGCGAATGCCGCGCTCGACGGTGGTCCTGCTCGCCCTCGCGGTGGCGGGCGCCGTCGTGCTCTCCGGCCTCGGCTCGTGGCAGCTCATGCGCAACGAACACAAGCAGGACCTCGCGGGCGAGCTCGCCGCGCGCATCGCCGCCACCCCGCTCGCGCCCGCCGAGGCGTTCGCGATGCCAGACGACGACCTCGACTACCGCCGCCTCGCCCTCGACGGCGAGTGGGACTACGACCGCCTGCAGGTGATCGCCAACCGCACCCGCTACGGGCAGCGCGGCGAGGAGGTCGTTGTGCCGCTGCGACCCGCGGACGGCGGCCCCGCCGTGCTCGTCAACCGCGGCTGGTACCCCGCCGCCGAGCGCGAGGCGGTGCTCGCGATCCTCGCCGGCGAGGACGACGGGCTCGACGGCCTCATCCGCGTCGGGCGGAGCCTGCGCGCGACGCAGGGCCCCGACGGCTCGTGGACGCGCTTCGACGTGGCCTCGATCGCCGAGTTGCTGCCGTACGAGGTCGTGACGTGGCGGGCGACGGCGGGGACGCTCGTCGAGCACCTGCCGCGCAGCGCGCCGGCGGAGCGACCGGTCACCCTCTTCGAGGGCTACGAGAACACCACGCCGCACATGGAGTACGCTCTGACGTGGTTCGGCCTCGCCGCCGCGATGCTCGTCACCGCTGGCGTGCGGGTCTGGCGCGGCGGCGCGGAGAGCCGTCCCGAGCAGCCGCCGTCCGGCGGCGTGGAGGATTGAGGACACGACGATGGTGAGCAAGGTCATCGACTTCCTGCGCGGCGGCGAAGGCACCGCCATCGACCCGTGCTGCGGCATGGACGTCGACACGAAGGACCCGCCCGGCGGCTCCTACGAGTACGAGGGCACGACCTACTACTTCTGCGGCCGCGGCTGCCGCCTCGGCTTCGAGGAGGACCCGCAGGGCTACCTCTCCGGCGAGAAGCACGAGCACATGTAACGGGCCTCGCCTCCGTCTCGGGGGCGACGCCTGCGGGCGTCGCCCGTCACGCGGCGCTCGGTATACTCGACAGCAACGCGCCGTCCCCCGCCGCTGCATCCGCACGCGGGGATACCCCGCGGGGGGCGCGCCCATCCACGCTTGCTCCGAGAGGTACCGATGACCACCGAGCCCGTCGCCGTGCGCGACAGCCTTACCCAGCAAGAGGCGACCGCGCGCGCCGAGCGCGTGAGCGACGTCTCGTATGACCTCCACCTCGACCTGACCGGCGGCGCGGAGCGCTACCGCGGCGACGTCACCATCCGCTTCGCCCTCGCCGACGGTGACGGCGATGTTTTCGTCGACCACACCGGCGGCGGGATCGAACGCCTCGAGGTCAACGGCGCGGCGGTCGAGCCCGACCAGGGCGAGTACCGGCTGACGCTGCCCGGCGACGCCCTCGCGGCGTCGAACGAGGTGCGGATCGTGTTCGAGCACGACTACGACCACACCGGCGACGGCTTCCACCAGTTCATCGACCCCGAGGACGGCAGCGAGTACCTCTACACCAACTTCGAGCCGTACAACTGCCACCGCCTCTTCCCCTGCTTCGACCAGCCCGACCTCAAGGCCAGCTACGCACTGACCGTCGACGCCCCCGCCGAGTGGGAGCTCGTCGCGAACACGAGTGAGGCCGGGCGCGAAGAGCTGCCGGACGGGCGGCTGCGTCGCCGCTTCGAGCAGACCGAGCGCTTCTCGACGTACCTCTTCGCGCTGATCGCCGGCCCGTACCACGTCGTGCGCGACGACCACAACGGGATCCCGCTCGGCTTCTACTGCCGCAGCTCGCTCGCGCCGTACCTCGACGAGGACGAGCTGTTCGAGGTGACCAAGCAGGGCCTCAGCTTCTTCGCCGAGTTCTTCGACTACCCGTACGCGTTCCACAAGTACGACCAGGTCTTCGTGCCCGAGTTCAACTTCGGCGCGATGGAGAACGTCGGCGCGATCACCCACTCGGAGCGCATGGTCTACCGCGACCCGCCGACCGAGAACCAGCGGCTCGGCCGCGCCGAGGTGATCCTCCACGAGATGGCGCACATGTGGTTCGGCGACCTCGTGACGATGCGGTGGTGGAACGACCTCTGGCTCAACGAGAGCTTCGCCACCTACATGGCCTACCTCGCGCTCGTGGAGTCGACGCGCTTCCAGGCGGCGTGGCTGGCGTTCAACTCCGGCATGAAGTCATGGGCCTACCGCCAGGACCAGCTCGTCACGACGCACCCGATCGCCGGCCAGGTGCCGGACACCGACGCCACCTTCCTCAACTTCGACGGCATCACCTACGGCAAGGGCGCGGCCGTGCTCAAGCAGCTCGTCGCCGCCGTCGGCATGGAGGCGTTCCGCGACGGCATGCGGCGCTACTTCCAGCGCCACGCCTTCGGCAACACCACGCGCGCCGAGTTCCTCGACGCGATCGACGAGGGCGTCGAGCGGGACCTGCACGAGTGGGCCGCGCTGTGGCTCGAGACCCCCTCGCTCAACACGATCAGCGCCGACTGGCACGCCGAGGGCGGCTCGATCGCCTCGTTCGCCCTCGACCAGAGCGCGCCCGACGACTACCCGACCATCCGCCCGCACCAGCTCGACGTGGCGCTCATTACCGAGTCCAACGGCTCGCTCGACGTCGCCGGCGTCCCCGTCTCCGTCGAGGGCGAGCGCACCGAGGTGCCGGCCGCCGTCGGTAGCCCCGAGCCGGTGCTCGTCATGCCCAACCTCGGCGACCACGCCTTCGTGAAGGTCGCCCTCGACGAGCGCTCGATCGGCTACGTGCGCGAGCACCTCGAGCGCGTCGAGGATCCGCTGCTGCGCCAGCTGATCTGGCAGGCGCTGTGGAACATGGTCCGCGACCAGCAGCTCAAGTCGACCGACTACCTGCCGCTCGCCGCCTCGAAGGTGGCGGACGAGAGCGACATCGAGCTGGTCGAGACGGTGCTCGCCACCGTCACGGCGGCCATCGCCCGCTACGTCCCCGACGACCAGCGCGACGAGCAGGCACACCGCTTCTCCGAGCTCGCGTGGAGCGCGCTCTCCGAGGGCGCCCCGGGCGCCTCGACGGGCGACGGCCAGATCATCTGGGCGCGCACGCTCATCGGGCTCGCCATCACGCCGGAGGACATCGCGCGCGTCATCGCGCTCGCCGACGGCGACCTCGCCGTGGACGGGCTCACGATCGACCAGGACATGCGCTGGGAGATCGCCATCCGCGCGGTCGCGCACGGCCTCGACGGCGCCGCCGACCGTATCGCCGCCGAGCGCGACCGTGACCCCTCGGACCGCGGGCAGCGTGCGCTACTGCGCGCCGAGGTGGCCGTGCCGGACGCCGCGGTGAAGGCGGAGGCGTGGCGGCGCTTCCACGACGAGGGCTACGGCTCGCTGCACCTCACCGCGGCGGCGATGGCCGGTTTCCACTGGCACGTCCAGCGCGAAATGCTCGAGCCGTGGACGGTGGAGTTCTTCGACCGCGTCGCGGGCGTCTTCGAGACCGGCGAGAACCAGTTCACCCGCTCCTACTTCGCGAGCCTGTTCCCGCATGGCCGAGTCGAGGAGCGCGTGCTGGAGCGCTCACGGGCGCTGCTTGCCGAGATCGGCGACCGCCAGCCGCTGCTGGACCGCTCGCTGCGCGAGGCCAACGACGACCTGGAGCGAGCGGTCCGCTGTCGCGCCTTCGCCGCCTCGTGACGGACCCTTCGTGAGCATCGGGGCGTTCACACGCCCGACCTCGGTCTTCTACGGCTGGTGGATCGTCGGGGCCGGCTTCCTGACGCAGCTGATGCTCGGGATGCTGATGTTCCACTCGTTCGGGACGTACGTCGCGCTGATGCAGGCCGACTTCGGCTGGAGCCGCACGACGTTCTCGATCGCGTTCGCGATGCAGCGCGCGGAGAGCGGGATCCTCGGCCCGATCCAGGGCTGGGCCATCGACAACTACGGGCCGCGCATCATCATGTACGCGGGCATGGTGCTGTTCGCGATCGGCTTCATCATGCTCAGCTTCGTCCAGGAGATCTGGACCTTCTATATCTCCTTCATGCTGATCGCGATTGGCGCCTCGCTCAGCAGCTTCCTCTCGCTCGTCGTGGCCGTCGTGAACTGGTTCCGCCGACGCCGCTCGTTCGCCCTCGGGATGCTCTCGATGGGCTTCGCGGTGGGCGGCTTCGCGGCCACGCCGATGGCGATCGTGATCGAGGGCATCGGGTGGCGGACGGCCGCCTTCGCCTCCGGCGTGGCGGTGCTCGTGATCGGCCTCCCGCTCGCGCGCGTCGTGCGCCACCGGCCCGAGGACCACGGGATGCTCCCCGACGGCGCCGCCTCGTACTCGGAACTCTCCGACGACCCCGACGACGAGGGCGACGAGTGGGGCATGAGCACGCGCGACGCGCTCCGCACGCCAGCCTTCTGGCTGATCTCGATGGGCCAGGCGGCGGCGCTGCTCGTGATCGGCGCGCTCATGGTGCACCTCGTGATTTACATCCACGAGGACCTCGGCTACAGCCTCGCGCTCGCCGCGTTCGCGATCACGATCCAGACCGTAGGGCAGATCATCGGGCAGTTCGCCGGGGCGTACCTCGGTGACCGATGGCCGAAGCGGCCTCTGATCGTGGCGGCGCTGCTCGGCCACGGCCTCGCGATCTTCATGCTGGCGATCGCGCCGGTGCTGGCGCTGGTCTACCTCGCGGTGGGGATCAACGGGACGGCGTGGGGGCTGCGTGCGCCGCTGCAGATGGCAATCCGCGCGGACTACTTCGGACGTAGATCATTCGGGACGATCATGGGCTTCTCGTCGCTCGTGATCATGTCCGGGATGATCGTCGGGCCGACGTTCGCGGGGATCATGTACGACCAGACGGGGAGCTACCGC
>DAOULE010000082.1:0-1639 GCA_034420575.1 Dehalococcoidia bacterium | reverse complement strand
GCTCCCGCCCCGCCACCGCACACCGAAAGGTCACGACACTGCTCCCCGACGACGCCGAACAGCCCCTTGCAGCCGTCGACGACGCCGTGAGCGCCGCCGACGGCGCTCCCGACGCTGCCGACACGGAGACCGAGCCGCTCACCGACGAGGAGCGCATCGCGCGCCTCGAGGCGGAGGTCGCCGGGCTGCGGGACGCACACACGCGCGCGCAGGCCGACCTGCTCAACTATCGTCGCCGCTCCGAGCAGCACTGGGCCGAACGCGCGCGCACGACGCTCGCCGATACGGTGCGCCGCTACCTGCCGGTGCTCGATGACCTCGACCTCGCGCTCGGCAACGTCGACGCGGACCTCGAGGGACACCAGTGGGTCGAGGGCATCCGGCTGGTGCGCCAGAAGTTCGCGGAGACCCTCGCCACCGCCGGCGTCGAGGCGATCCCGACGGACGGCGCAGAGTTCGACCCGCGCGTCCACGAGGCGATCTCGTACGCGCCGGGGCCCGGCGGCCGCGTCGTCGCGGCGGTCCGCTCCGGCTACACGATGCAGGACTACGTGGTCCGCCCCGCGCAGGTGGTGGTGGGCGACGGCTCCACGGATACGGAACCAAGACAGGACGCATAGCCGCGCCGCCCGCGGGCCATCGCCCGGCGGCGCACCGAACGAGCTACCAACGACGAAGGAGCAGACACCATGCCACGAGTGATCGGCATCGACCTCGGTACCACGAACAGCGCCATGGCCGTGATGGAGGCCGGCGAGCCCGAGATCATCCCCAACGCGGAGGGTGGCCGCACGACGCCGTCGATGGTCGCCGTGACCGCGCAGGGTGAACGCCTCGTCGGCACCGTCGCGAAGCGCCAGGCCGTCACGAACCCCAGCGACACCATCTTCTCGGTGAAGCGCCTCATGGGCCGCAAGTTCGAGGACGCCGAGGTCGCGCACCTGCGCGACATCGCCCCGTTCGAGATCACGAAGGCCCCCAACGGCGACGCTCTGGTGAAGATGGGCGACCGCGACTACTCGCCGCCCGAGATCTCGGCGATGATCTTGCAGAAGCTCAAGGCCGACGCCGAGGCCTACCTCGGCGAGGACGTCAACGAGGCCGTCATCACGGTCCCGGCCTACTTCAACGACTCGCAGCGCCAGGCCACCCGCGACGCGGGCCGCATCGCCGGCCTCGAGGTGCTGCGCATCATCAACGAGCCCACCGCCGCCTCGCTCGCCTACGGCCTCGAGAAGGAGGACGACGAGGTCATCGCCGTCTACGATCTGGGCGGCGGCACGTTCGACATCTCGATCCTCGACCTCGGCGACGGGACCTTCCACGTCCAGGCCACCAACGGCGACACATTCCTCGGCGGCGACGACTTCGACAACCTGCTCATCGACGACCTGGTCGCCGAGTTCCGCCGCGAGCAGGGCATCGACCTCTCCGAGGACCGCATGGCCCTCCAGCGCCTCAAGGAGGCCGCCGAGCGCGCCAAGATCGAGCTCTCCAGCGCGCAGCAGACCGACATCAACCTGCCGTTCATCACCGCCGACCAGAGCGGCCCCAAGCACATGCAGATCACGCTCACGCGCGCGCGCTTCGAGCAGCTCGTGGGCGACCTCGTGCAGCGCTCGCTCGGCCCGGTGAAGTC
>DAOULE010000081.1:0-11906 GCA_034420575.1 Dehalococcoidia bacterium | reverse complement strand
GTGAACATCATCAACCGCCGCGACCTCCAGGCCGCCGAGGACGAGGCGGCCGTCCGCGCCGAGCTCGTCGCCGACTACCAGGAGCGCATCGAGCACCCGTACATCGCCGCGGCCAAGGGCTACGTCGACGACGTGATCGATCCACGAGACACGCGCGCCCGCATTGCACAGTCGCTGCGGATGCTGCAACGCAAGGCAGAGTCACCGCTGGCGAAGAAGCACGGGAACATCCCGCTCTAGACCCGGCGGGCCGCCCGCACGGCCGGCGCCGGTCGCGGCGCCGTACAGACCGCGCTCGGCTCGCGAACACGCACGAGGGGGCCTGATGGCAAAGATCACGGTGCAGAACCCGATCGTCGAACTCGACGGCGACGAGATGACGCGCATCATCTGGGCCTGGATCCGCGAACAGCTGATCCTCCCCTACCTCGACGTCGACCTCGAGTACTACGACCTCGGCATGGAGTCCCGCGACGCCACCGAGGACCAGATCACGATCGACGCCGCCGAGGCCATCAAGCGCCACGGCGTCGGCGTGAAGTGCGCCACCATCACCCCCGACGAGGACCGTGTCGAGGAGTTCGGCCTCAAGCAGATGTGGCGCTCGCCCAACGGCACCATCCGCAACATCCTCGGCGGCACCGTCTTCCGCGAGCCGATCGTGATGAGCAACATCCCGCGGCTCGTGCCCGGGTGGAAGCAGCCGATCGTGATCGGCCGTCACGCCTTCGGCGACCAGTACCGCGCCACCGACTTCGTCGTGCCCGGCCCCGGCCGCCTCACCATGACCTTCACCCCCGCCGACGGCGGCGCGCCCGAGGAGCGCGAGGTCTTCGACTTCGCCGAGGGCGGCGGCGTCGCCATGGGCATGTACAACCTCGACGAGTCGATCCGCGGCTTCGCCCGGGCCTGCATGACCTACTCGCTCGACCGCGGGCTGCCGCTCTACTTCGCCACGAAGAACACGATCCTCAAGGCCTACGACGGCCGCTTCCGCGACCTCTTCCAGGAGGTCTTCGACGCCGAGTTCGCCGGCCGCTTCGGCGAGGCCGGCCTCACCTACGAGCACCGGCTCATCGATGACATGGTCGCGCAGGCCCTCAAGTGGGACGGCGGCTTCGTGTGGGCCGCGAAGAACTACGACGGCGACGTGCAGTCCGACGTGGTCGCGCAGGGCTTCGGCTCGCTCGGCCTCATGACCTCCGTGCTGCTCACCCCCGACGGCAACACCGTCGAGGCCGAGGCGGCGCACGGCACGGTCACGCGCCACTACCGCCAGCACCTCGCCGGCAACGAGACCTCGACGAACCCGATCGCCTCGATCTTCGCTTGGTCGCGCGGGCTGCGGTACCGCGGCCGGATGGACAACACGCAAGACGTCGAGGACTTCGCCGACGTCCTCGAGCGCGTCTGCATCGACACCGTCGAGTCGGGCGACATGACGCGCGACCTGGCGATGAACATCGGGCCCGACGTGGAGTGGCTCAATACCCGGCAGTTCTTCGACCGCATCGTCGCGCGACTGAACAACGAGATGGCAAGCTAGAACCAGCGACCGAACCCGCGCGGCCGGACGGCGGCCGCCCGGAGCATCAACCCGGACGCAAGCAGCACCGAGCACCCACCCGTGCGCCTTCCGGGGCGCGCCTGCACGAAAGGCAGACGACGATGGCAGGGACCCGCAAACAAGTCACGATTGTCGGCGCCGGCAACACCGGCACCTCGATGGCGCAGATCCTCGCCTCGCGCGGCTACGCCGACGTCACGATGATCGACATCGTCGAGGGGCTGCCGCAGGGCAAGGCGCTCGACATCCAGGAAGCCTCCCCGTGGGTCGGCACCAGCGTGCGCGTGAGCGGGACGAACGACTGGGCCGACACCGCCGGCTCCGACGTCGTCGTGGTCACCTCGGGCGTGCCGCGGCGGCCCGGCATGACGCGGGAAGACCTGCTCGGCACCAACGCCGGCATCGTCCGCAGCGTCGTCGGCAGCGCCATCGAGCACTCGCCGGATGCCACCTTCATCATCTTCGCCAACCCCATGGACGCGATGTGCCACGTCGCCCTCGAGGCCAGCGGCCTCCCGGCCGCGCGCGTCGTCGGGCAGGGCGGGATGCTGGACAGCACGCGCTACCGCACGTTCATCGCGATGGAGCTCGGCGTCTCCGTGCGCGACGTCTCGGCGTGGGTGCTCGGCGGCCACACCGAGGCCACGATGGTCCCCATCGTCTCCTCGGCGACGGTCGGCGGCGTGCCGCTGACCTCGCTGATGGCGCAGGACCGCATCGACGCGGTCGTGGACCGCACGTCGAAGGGCGGGGCGGAGATCGTCGGTCTACTCAAGACGGGCTCGGCCTTCACGGCCCCCGCCGCGGCGACCATCGAGATGGTCGACGCCATCCTCCGCAACGAGCGCCGCGTGCTCCCGTGCTGCACGCTGCTGTCGGGCCAGTGGGGCATCGAGAACGCCTACGTCGGCGCCCCGGTCCTCCTCGGCGACGGCGGAGTCCTCGAGGTCTACGAGTCGCCGCTGAGCGAGTCTGAGACTGCGGGGATGCAGGCTGCGGGGGAGGCGGTGTTGGAGCTCGTGGCGGCTACGCCGGCGGGCTAGCAGGACGTTTAGAACGCCGCAAGCGCCAACGCACGCTCGCCATTACTTGCCCCAGCTGATGCCCATCGGCTACGCTCGAACTTATGAGCGAGCTACTCGTGATCCTCGGCGCCGGCGCTTCCCATGACGCCTACGAGACCGAGCCCCGCCCTCCGCTGACGAAGGAGTTGTTTGACGAAAAGCACCGCGCCGAATTCAGCACATTCGAGAACGTGGAGGGGCTTCGGGGAACGATCCTATCGCGAGTCAGGCGGGGCGCGAATCTTGAGACTGTCCTCCGAGAGTTCAACGAGAACCCTCAGAAGGACATCCGTCGACAAGTATTCGACTTGCCGATCTATCTGAAGGACTTCTTGGCCCGGTTCGAGGGGAGAGCAGCTGGTAGATACGACGATCTAATCACACTAATACAAGAACGGGGCATTTCTGTCATACTCGCCACCTTGAACTATGACATGTTCACTGACTTGGCCATCGAACGCAAGTATAACACGTCCATCTCGACGCTCGACAGATACACCGGTGCGAGTGAGTCGTGGAAATACGTCAAGTTACACGGTTCTGTAAATTGGGGCTATAGAACCTCGATACCCAGCCCAGAACAGACCCTCGATGGCTCGCGCGTCCATGACTACTTAAGAATAATCCATAGTCACGGCACACCACTTGACTACGATCGGTCGAAACTCGAGCTCCTCGAATACCCACAGTGGTGGGAGTCCGGGGGTGCTCTCATCTACCCCGCGCTCGCGCTCCCGACCGACCGTAAGGACTCGTTCGTGTGTCCACCTGCACACATCGAAGCGCTCCGCGAGGCGCTCCGATCCGATCCCGCTGTCCTCGTGATAGGCAATCAGGGCCTCGACACGGATCTGATGGAGGTCCTACAGGAGACGGCACTGAGAAACTCAGCCAAACCGATGCATGTCGTCGATCGCGGCAATGCGCCAGCCGTCACGTCGAGGTTCACCAGCGCGCTCGGGCGACCCTGGTATGTGGAGCAGTACAATCAATTGTTCGGGAGTTCGAACATAGGCGAATCGCCGGTCACGTGGAGCGATAACGGCTTCGGGCACTTCGTTGAGTCCGGCGATGCCGAGCGCTTCTTCGATCAGGTCAGGGTCGCATCATCGAACTGACTGCGGGCCGCTGATCTCACGCCCGCTGAAGCTAGACACCTCCACTGGCCCCGACGCGTCGAGGCGGAAGATGCTGTGCTCGTCGTCGCTCCCGTCGGCAGCGAGGGCGCGTGCGGCGTTGAGGCGCTCCTCGTCGGTGGCGTAGGGGCCGCGTAGCTCCGGCTCCCATACCCGCCCTGCTGCCCACAACCCCCACACCCGCTACCCTCACCCCGCACCACCAACTCACCACCGACGGAGGACCGAGCCGACCGATGACGACGACCGCAGCACCCACCCGCACCGAGACCGACAGCATGGGCGCCATCGAGGTGGCGTCGGACGTGTACTGGGGGGCGCAGACACAACGCTCGCTCCAGAACTTCAAGATCGGCACCGAGCGCATGCCGCGCTCCATCATCCGCGCACTCGGCATCGTCAAGCACGCCTCGGCCACCGTGAACGAGGCCCTCGGCAAGCTCGACTCCGCGCGCGCCGACGCCATCCGCGCCGCCGCACAGGAGGTCATCGACGGCGACCTCGACGACCACTTCCCGCTCGTCGTCTGGCAGACCGGCTCCGGCACCCAGTCCAACATGAACGCCAACGAGGTCATCTCGAACCGCGCCATCGAGATCCTCGGCGGCGAGCGCGGCTCCAAGGACCCCGTCCACCCCAACGACCACGTCAACATGTCGCAGTCCTCGAACGACGTGTTCCCGGGCGCCATGTCGATCGCGACCGCCGAGGAGGCCACGCACCGCCTCGTCCCCGGCCTGCGCCACCTCCACGCCGCGCTCGCCGCCAAGCAGGCCGAGTTCGACGACATCGTCAAGATCGGCCGCACGCACCTCATGGACGCGACGCCGCTCACGCTCGGCCAGGAGTTCTCCGGCTACGTGAAGCAGGTCGAGAACTCGATCGACCGCGTCGAGGGGGCGCTGCCGCGCATCCTCGAACTCGCCCTCGGCGGCACTGCGGTCGGCACGGGCCTCAACGCCCACCCCGAGTACGCCGAGCGCGTAGCGACCGAGATCGCGAGCATCACCGGCCTGCCGTTCGTGACGGCGCCGAACAAGTTCGAGTCGCTCGCCGCGCACGACGCGCAGGTCGAGATGTCGGGGCAGCTCAAGACCGTGGCGGCCTCGCTGATGAAGATCGCCAACGACGTGCGGCTGCTCGGCTCCGGCCCGCGCGCCGGGCTGGCCGAGCTGATGCTGCCGGCCAACGAGCCGGGCTCCTCGATCATGCCGGGCAAGGTGAACCCGACGCAGTCCGAGGCGCTGACGATGGTCTGCGCGCAGGTCATCGGCAACGACGTCGCCGTGAACGTCGGCGGCGCGACCGGGCACTTCGAGCTCAACGTCTTCAAGCCGGTGATCGTCTTCAACACGCTGCAGTCGATCCGCCTGCTCGGCGACGCGGCGGTGTCGTTCACCGACAACATGGTGGCCGGCATCGAGCCGAACCGTGAGCGCATCCAGCAGCTCATGGAGTCCTCGCTGATGCTGGTGACCGCGCTCAGCCCGCGCATCGGCTACGACCGCGCGGCCGAGGTGGCCCACCACGCCCACGTCGAGGGCTCCACGCTGCGCGAGGCCGCGGTCTCGCTCGGCTACGTCACGGACGCGGAGTTCGACGAGTGGGTGCGGCCAGAGGACATGACCCACCCGTAGGATGGCGACCGGGCACCAGACAACGGACGCGAGGACCCCTGGGCGGACGCCGGTGCGGCTCGTCGTGGTCGTCCTCGTGGGCATCCTCGCCCTGGCGGCGGCGTGCGGTGGTGGCGACGAGCAGCCGCCGCTGAAGATCGGGCTGCTGCTGAACTACGAGGAGCAGGCGGCAGACGGTAGCACGGTGCTGCAGCAGAGCTTCGAACTGGCCGTGCGGCACGTCAACGCGGGCGGCGGCGTACTCGGGCAGCCCGTCACCTTCGTCATCGGGGATTCGACGTCCGATCCGGCCGCGGCGGTGGAGGAGGCACGTCGTCTCATCGAGGACGAGGGCGTACACGCCATCGTCGGTCCGGGCTCCAGCGCCAATGCCCTCCCGGTCGCCGAGCAGGTGACGGGGCCGGCGAGCATTCCGATGATCAGCCCCGCGGCAACCTCGCCGCTGCTGACGACGGCCGATGACGGTGGCTTCTTCTTCCGCACCGCCCTCTCCGATGTCGCGCAAGGGCCGGTGCTGGCCCGCGTCACGCGCGAGCGCGGCTTCGACAACGTCGGACTGGTCTACCGCGATGACGCGTGGGGACGCGGCCTGCACGAGACGTTCGCCGCCGCCTGGGACGGCGCGCTCGTGGCCGTCGCGGTCGATCCCGACGCCTCGACGCACCTCCCCGCGCTGCGCGAGACGGCGGCCGGCGGCGCGCAGGCGCTGGTCGTGATCACGTTCGGCACCGAGGCAGAGACGATCGTCCGCGAGGCGCTCGACGCGGGCCTGTATGACCAGTTCCTCTTCGGAGACGGCGCGCGGAGTCTCACGCTGGTGGAGGCGATTGGCGGAGACCGCCTCGGCGGCATGTACGGCACCGCGAGCGTCGGACACCCGGGCAGCGAGTCGCAGGCGGCGTGGGAGCGAGCGTACGCCGAGGCGTACGGCGAGCTACCGGCGGGCGCGTACGCCCGCGAGACGTACGACGCCGCCATCGCCCTTGCTCTCGCGGCCGAGGCGGCGGGCAGCGTCGAGGGCGCCGCGATCCGCGACAGCCTGCGCGCCATCGGCGGCCCGCCGGGCGAGGTCGCGATCGCCGGGCCGGAGGGCGTCGCCGCCGCGCTGCGCCTCCTGCGTGAGGGCGAGGCGGTCGACTACGAGGGAGCATCCGTGTCGCTGGACTGGGACGAGCACGGCGACCTGCTGCGCGGTCACATCGGCATCTGGCGCTTCACCGACGACGCGCGCATCGAGGACCTCGATGCCGTGGCGTACGGGGAGTAGGGGCGCGAGAGCGCTGTGCCACGGACCCGCAGTTCGACGCTCGGGTGCGACCCCGGGGACACGACACACCCGTAGGGGCGAGGGGCGGCTTGCAGGGACCGCGTCGCTAGAAGGCGATAGTCCACACCCCGCCGACGCCGTTGTAGATCAGGACACCGCGACTGAGGATGTCTCGCCCGATCAGACAGACGAACTGAGTGTCACCATCGGGGAGCGTCTGGCCGGTCAGGTCGACCCTGCCGATCGAACTGAACTCGATCTGCGTTTCGAGCGCCGGAAATTCCAGCCTGGCCGGGAATACCGGCCGACGACTGGGGCCCGCGGCGGTATTGAAGTCGGCAACTCCGATGGGGCTCAGGCCAAGCTGCTCGACTGCCACAGCGTCCACGACCGTACGGCTCGCACCTGTATCGACCAGTGCTACGCCGAGGACGGGCCCCGGCACTGGCTGACCGGCGTCCTCGAGCTGCTGCACAAGAGCGGTCGGGACATGAATCTCGACGGCTGTGTAGGCGCCAGTATCCTCCAGGGCTCTCGGGTTCGGTTCACCGCTGCTCGATCGAAAGAAGGTGTTACGAACGCTCACTGACCGCACCTACCTGCAAGGCAGGAACGCTGTCGGGAGCCTCTGGTTCTCGCTGCACGCGTCTAATGAGCATGGGGACATTGCTACACGGGCCAGCGCCGCCTCGTAGGCCTGTCGTTCGGTCGTGTAAGCGCCGAGCAGTTCGCCGCCATGCAGTACAACGTACTGGCCCTCGTGGTGGCGCAGGAACTCATCCTTGCGCGCCTCGAAGGCTCGGAGTTCTTGCTCGAGGATGCCGGTGTCGAGCGTCATCGACCTGTCCCGATTCGTCGGGCCGCACCCGACACTCCTATCTTACCCCCTCGAACTGACGAACACGGCGACGACGGCGCCGAGGATGCCGGCAATGCCGCCCGTGACGAACGCGGGCGGGTCGGCGGCGAGCTGGGCGACCAAGCCGACGATCACGCCGACCACCACGCCGGCGCCGATGGCCGTGAAGAGCTGGGTGAGTCGGTCGGTCATGGGGCCCTCGCAGTTCCCGGAACGGGCGAGGGCCTACAGCACCACCAGCGCCGCCCACACCGTCCCGGCAAGGGCCGCAGCGTAGCAGAGGACGGCGAGCGGCGTCGCGACGGAGCGCAGGCCGAGGTCCTTCAGCGTGTGCCGGATGCGGTGCGCGGCGTGGAAGAACGACAGGAACGCCACGCCGAGGATGATGAGGCGCACGAGCGGGTTGTTGAACAGCGTGTCGAGCTGCTTGAAGTCGACGCCCCCGGCGGGGACGACGAAGCCGGTGATGATGATGAGCACCGGCAGCAGCAGCGCGGTGATCATCCCGCCGGCGCCGAACATCGCCCACCAGAACGGCTCGTTCGAGGGTCGCACGGTGCGCCTCCCCTACCAGTCCACCAGGAACGCGGCGAGCACCACGAGCGACGCCCCCGCCCACAGCAGGTACATCCCGAAGAGCATGGCCTCCGGCGGAACCGGCCGTCCGCCGAGCTTGACCCGCATGCTCTTCGGCACCGCCCGGAACCACGTCGAGGTGTGGAGCTGCGCGAAGCCGAGCAGCACCAGGTGGATGATCCAGAAGAGCGGGCTCTCGAGCAGGTCGAGGTAGTCGTTGAAGGCGCCCCGGCCGTCGCGCACCTGCGTGACCAGCACGAGCAGCAGCGCGATGTAGACCGCGACGGCCACGGCCGAGAGCTCGCGCAGCAGGAAGATGCGGTACGCCCAGCTGCGGTTCCACCACGCGTTGGACTTGGCCCGTGGGAGCGGTCCCGGCATCGCTAGCGGCCCATCCCCGGCGGCGTGAACGGCAGCAGCGAGATGAAGAAGCTGTTCGTCGCCTCCACCTTGGCCTGCTGGATGGCGCCGGCCGGGTCGACGTCCTTCGGGCACACCTCGCTGCACTCGCCCACGAATGTGCAGTCCCAGATGCCCTCGTCGGCCCAGATGAGCTGCTGGCGCTGGGCGTTGCCCTGGTCGCGCGAGTCGAGGTTGTAGCGCTGAGCGAGCGCGAGCACGGCGGGACCGAGGAACTCGTCCTCGTGCTCGTAGACCGGGCAGGCTGCGTAGCAGAGCGTGCAGTTGATGCACATGCTGAACTGCTTGAAGTCCGCGAGCTGTGAGGGCGACTGGAGGTACTCGCCCTCCTCGATCGGCTGCTCCTCCTCGCGGATGATCCAGGGCTTCACGTCGGTCAGCTTCTCCATGAAGTCGTCGAGGACGGTGACCATGTCCCGCTCGACGGGGAAGCCGCGCAGCGGCTCGACGCGGATCGGGCCGGGGAGGAACTCGCGCAGGAAGGCGTTGCAGGTGAGGCGCGGGTAGCCGTTCACCATCATCCCGCAGCTGCCGCAGACGCCCATCCGGCACGACCAGCGGTAGCTGAGCGTCCCGTCGACCTCGTCCTTGAGCCAGTTCAGCGCGTCGAGGACGACCCACTCCTCGCGGTAGGGCACCTCGTAGCTCTGGTATGAGGGCTCGGTGTCGGTGTCGGGGTGGTAGCGGAACACCTCGAGGGTGACGGTCTGCGAGGTGGTCATCGGTGCAGTGGTCACGACGCCTCCCGTCGCTAGTTCCCGTAGGTCCGCTCGGCCGGCGGCCAGTTCGTGATCGTCACGTCGGCGTACTCGATACGCGGCGCGCCGTCGGTGCGGAACGCGAGCGAGTGCTTCAGGAACTGGTCGTCGTCGCGGTCAGGGTAGTCGGTGCGCTGGTGCGAACCGCGCGACTCGGTGCGGTTGAGCGCGGAGTGCGCGACCGCCTCGCCGACGTCGAGGAGGAAGCCAAGCTCGATCGCGGTGGTCAGCTCGGTGTTGAAGCTCCTGCTGTGGTCGTCGATGGCGACGTTCTCGAAGCGCTCCTTGAGCTCGGCGACCTTCTCGGTGGTGGCCTGGATGCCGGACTCCTCGCGATAGACGCCGGCCCCAGCCTCCATCGTCGCGTTGAGCTCGCGGCGGATGGTGGCGAGGCGCTCGCCGCCCTCGCGCGCGGTGCGGAAGCGCGCGGCGATCGAGGCCTCCTCGTCGGCGCGCTGCGCCTCCAGGGCGTCGGTGGCGAGGTCCGGGTGTTCGCGCGCCCACTCGGCGGCGGAGAGTCCGGCGCGCTTGCCGAACACCAGCAACTCGGTCAGCGAGTTGGAGCCGAGGCGGTTTGCGCCGTTGATGCTGACGCAGGCGCACTCGCCGGCCGCGAACAGGCCGGGCAGGCTCGTCTCGCCGTTCGTGTTGGTGTGGATGCCACCCATCATGTAGTGGACGACGGGCCGCACGGGGATCGGCTCGTGGACCGGGTCGATGCCCGCGTAGTTCTTGGCGAGCTCACGCACGAACGGGATGCGCTCCATGATCAGTTGCTCGCCGAGGTGCCGCACGTCGAGGTGGGTGTACGTGCCGTACTCGCCCTCGAAGACCCGGCCCGCGTCCTGCTCCCGCATGAACGCCTGCGACAGCTTGTCGCGCGGGCCAAGCTCCATGGTGCGGAGCTGCGGGTGCCGAGGGTCGTCGATGGGGACGGGCTCGCCGAGGTTGTAGTCCTCGAGGTAGCGGCGGCCGTCGGTGTTCACCAGGATGCCACCCTCGCCGCGCGCAGCCTCGGTGATGAGGATGCCGGTGCCGGGCAGGCCCGTGGGGTGGTACTGGACGAACTCCATGTCCTTGAGCGCGACGCCCGCGCGGTAGGCCATCGCCATGCCGTCGCCGGTCTTGATCGCCGCGTTGGTGGTGAACGGGAAGACGCGCCCGCCGCCGCCTGTGCACATGATCACCGAGCGGGCGCGGATCGCGTGGACCTCGCCGGTCCGCATCTCGATCGCGATCACGCCCTGGCAGCGCCCGTCCTCGACGAGCAGGCGCGTGGCGAACCACTCGTCGTAGCGCTTGACGGCGGTGTACTTGAGCGAGGTCTGGAAGAGCGCGTGGAGCATGTGGAAGCCGGTCTTGTCGGCCGCGTACCACGTGCGGCGGATGCGCATGCCGCCGAAGGGCCGGACGGCGACGCTGCCGTCCTCCTCGCGGCTCCACGGGCAGCCCCAGTGCTCGAGCTGGATCATCTCGCCCGGGGCCTCGTTCACGAAGAGCTCGACGGCGTCCTGGTCGGCAAGCCAGTCGGCGCCGCTGATGGTGTCGTGGATGTGCTCCTCGATGCTGTCGTTGTCCTTGATCACGGCCGCAGCGCCGCCCTCGGCGGAGACCGTGTGGCTGCGCATCGGGTAGACCTTGGAGACCATCGCGATGTCGAGGTCGGGGTGCGCCTCGGCGGCCGCGATCACGGCGCGCAGTCCGGCGCCGCCGCCGCCGACGATGAGGATGTCGTGTTGCAGGTCGTCTGCCACGGCTGCCCCTTTACGCCGCGCGCTGCCCGGGATCCGATCGGCCCGTGGCGACGCTGACTATTGCCGGGGGTGCGGTCATGGTCAAGCGCCGACCATCACGCACGGGTTCCACCCGTCCGCCGCTCGTGCAGGGAGTACAACTGCAGCGCCACGAGCGTCTTCGCATCCTCGATCTCGCCTGCTGCCACGGCGGCCTCCAGCTCCTCGCGCGTGTACGGGATCGGCGCCGACAGGTCCTCCTCGTCGCCGGTCCCGAGCGGCGCCTCGCGCAGCCCGGTGGCGAGGTAGAAGTCGATGTACTCCGAGGTGAATCCGGGCGCCATCCACGCCCCGCCGATGCGCACCAGCGAGTCGGCGTCGTAGCCCGTCTCCTCGCGCAACTCGCGGTGCGCGGTCACGTCGGGGGCCTCGCCCGGCTCGCGCGTGCCCGCGGGGATCTCCAGCAGGCGCTGGGCTGCGGGATGGCGATACTGCTCGACGAGGAGCCAGCGCCCCTCGTCGTCGAGGACCACGAGGGCGACCGCGCCCGGGTGCCGCACCGTCGCGCGCATCGCCTCGACGCCGTCGGGGAAGCGGATCGAGGCGTGCTCGATGTCGAAGACGCGGCCTTCGTAGATGCGCTCGGTGCTGAGGACTTCGGGGAGCGACGGCTCGTCCGTCACAGCGCGACTGCCGCGGCCGCCGGCTCCGCCGTGCGGCCGGGGAGGTCGAGGGTGATCGCGATCTCGTTGCAGCCCGGGAACTTGGGGCAGCGGTAGCACTCGTTCCAGACCTTGCGCGGCAGCTCCATCACGTCGGCCTGGATGAAGCCGAACCGCTCGAAGAACTCCGGCTTGTAGGTGAGCGCGAAGACGCGGTCGAGCCCCAG
>DAOULE010000080.1:0-22055 GCA_034420575.1 Dehalococcoidia bacterium | reverse complement strand
GCGAGCGCGACGTTCGGCGTGGCGCTCAGCGGCGCGCTCTACTCGGCGTACCTGACGTACCTCGAGCTGTTCGAGATCGACGCGATCTGCGCGTGGTGCGTGGCGTCGGCGGTGATCGTGACGCTGATCACGGTGCTGAGCGTGCCGGACCTGCGCGTCGCGGGTGGCTCCGGGGCGCGACCACCACTATGATCCGCCTCAGCGTCGCCGCGCCGAGACTTCCGAGGGGGCCGCGTGTCCGAGCTTGCCGTCACATTCGATGACATGACCGTCCTCACGGAGGGCGGCTCCGACGTGTTCGTCGTGAACCTCAACGAGACCGACGAGCCACCGCCGTACTACGTCGAGGTCGCCGGACGGCGCTTCAGCTTCGAGGGCGCCACGTTCCTCATCCAGGGCCACAGCGCGCTCATGCCCGAGTGGGTACGCGAGCACGAGGCAGAAGGCCGGCTCGTGCTCCTGGGCGAGCGCGAGGATCGCTACCTGCGCTACGTCCACGACCCGGCCGAGGAGATGGAGGACGACGAAGAGGACGAGTAGTCCTCGTCGTCTCCGTCGCCGCCGCGGACGCCCCGCGTGAGCGGGGCGTTGTGCCGCCTACCGCAGGAACACGATCCCGGAGGCGACGAAGTACGCGCCGAGCCCCACGAGGAACAGGCCACACACGGCGAGGAGCCCTCGATAGGAGCGTCGCCCGAACCAGCGCCGCCCGGAGTGGACGAGCCACGCCATCAACGTCAGCCAGGCGAGGTCGGAGACGATGTGCCCGCCGAACACCGCCACAGGCCCCGCGAAGCCCGCGTCGAGCGAGTCGGCGGTCAGCTTCGTCCCGACGCTCGCCCACCAGATCACCCAGTACGGGTTGCCCACCGAGACGAGGATGCCGAGCAGCACCACGCGTCGCGCGGAGGCCGTGGTTTCGCCCGGCGCAGTGACGAAGGCCGGGGTCAGCTCAGCCCTCGGTAGGGTGCGGAACAGGTCGACCCCGAGGTAGACGAGGATGCCGCCGCCCACCAGCGCGATCACGGCGGTCAGCGGGCTCTCGTCCGTGAGCGCCGCGCTCAGGCCGAGCGCGAGCACCACGACCGTGACGCCCTCGGCGATCGCGTGGCCGAGCGTGGCGAGGGGGCCGGCGCGCACGCCGAACACCGTCGCCTCGCGGATCGCGAGCACGGTCAGCGGGCCGGGCGTGAGCGCGCCGGAGAGCCCGACGGTGAAGGCGACGCCGGCGATGGCGGCCAGCTCGAACGCGGTGTCCATGCGAGCAGCGTGGGCTACCGCGTCGTGAGCCGCCAGACCGCGCCGAGGTAGTCGACGATCAGCACCTCGCCGTCCGCATCGAGGCCGAACGAGACGAGGCTGCCCGCACCCTCTACGAGCACGACCGGCTCGGTGCGCTCGCCGGCAGGCTCGGCGCTCGCCGCGTCGCGCAGCACGAAGACCTCGCCGCTGCAGAAGTCGCCGAACAAGTAGGCGCCGCGCAGCGACGCAATGGTGTCGCCCCGATACACCACCCCGCCCGTGATCGAGCAGCGGCCGACGTCGTGCCCGTACGCCATCACCGGCGGCGTCATCCCGTCCATCTCGCACGACCTCGCCGGGGTGAGGCACCCAAACCCCTCGGCGACGTTCCAGCCGTGGTTGGCGCCGTGGCCGACGCGGTTCACCTCCTCGTTGTCGATGAACCCGACGTCGCCCAGCCAGAGCGCGCCGGTCTCCGGGTCGAAGGCCATGCGCCACGGGTTGCGGAACCCGTACGCCCAGATCTCGTCGCGCGCCTCCTCGACGCTGACGAACGGGTTGTCGGGCGGGATGGCGTACGGCTGCCGCGGCGAGGACTCGCGTACGTCGATGCGGATCACGCTGCCGAGCAGCGTCCCGAGATCCTGCCCGTTCTCGAACGGGTCGGTCGAGGCGCTCCCATCGCCGAGGCTGAGATAGAGCATGCCGTCCGGCCCGAAGCGGATCGCGCCGCCGTTCTGGTTGTAGCCGGGCTGCGGCAACACGAGCACCTCGAGGCCGCTCGCGGAGTCGCCCACATCGTCGGCGACCTCGAAGCGCGCGAGGATGCTGCGCGGCGGCTCGCCAGCGGCGAAGTAGTACGCCCACAGTCGGCCGTTGCGGTCGAAGTCCGGGTCGAGAGCAACAGACAGCAGCCCTTCGCCGAGGTCCACGTCGATCTCCCCGGCGAGGTCGAGCAGGACGCGTCGCTCACTCCCGTCGGTGCCGAGTACCCACACCCGGCCGTGCTGCTCGGCGACGAGGAACCGCCCGCCGGGGTATGTGCCGACCTCGATGGGCCGATCGAAGCGTTCGCCACCGAGGGCAGGTTCAAGCGCGACCGCCGGCAGCTCCGTCGGTCCGCCGCGCTCGCAGGCCGCGAGCAGCCCAACCGCTGCGGCGAGCAGCACGAGCCGAACGCGTGCGGGGATCGTGACAGGGCTGGTGAGTGCCGGGTTGATGGTCACGCCGGTCGTTCCCCGGTCTCCGCTCGCGATGATGGTTCGGGGAGTGTAGCGGCGGCCCCCGCGAAGCTGCCGCTCGGCGCGTACGATAACTATCGCGATGGCGTTACCCCCCCAGTTCGACGAGCCACCATTCCGCTCCCTGGAGCGGATCGACGAAGCCATCGATCGAGGGCAGGAGCGCGCGTTCCGCGTGCTCTGGTTCTGGACCCCGCCCGGCTCGGTGGCGCGCAACACGCAGTTCCAGGCGCTGCTCGCCTCACGCTTCCTCGCCGACATGGCGCAGCAGGCGCTGCTCTTCGGCGCGCTGATCGCCATCGCGCGCGAGGGCGGAGGAGCCTTCGAGGCGGGCCTGCTGGGCTGTGCCTTCCTGCTGCCCGGCGTCGTGCTCGGCATGTACGGCGGCGCGGTCGCCGACGCGCTGCCGAAGCGCGTCGCCCTCGCTGGCGCCTACTTCGGGATGGGCGCGCTGACGCTCGCGATCCCGCTCGCGCTGGGCACCGAGTTCGGCTCGCTGCTGCTGGTGCTGTTCGTCGTGCGGGTGCTCTTCCAGGTCTCGCAGCCGAGCGAGGCCTCGACGGTGCCGCTCGTCGCGAACACCGACGAGCTTGCAGGGGCCACCTCGATGCTCGGGCTCGTCTCATCGGCGGGGGAGCTGATTGGCAAGGCGCTGCTCGCGCCGGTGATCGTGCGCGCATTCGGCGTGAACCCCGTGACGATCATGGCGGGGTTGCTGTTCCTGCTCTCCGCCACGCGCGTCCTCGACCTCCGCCCCACCCCTCGCGCGGCCGCCGCCGATGCGGAGCCGACGGCCCCACCCTCGACGCGCGAGGCGCTGCAGTGGCTGCTCGACGAGCGGAGCGTGCTGATCATGCTCGTGCTTGCGGGACTGGCGAGCACCGTCAACGTCGTGCTCGGCATCCTCGGTCCGCAGTACGTGAGCGAGGTGCTCGATGTCGACCCGGCGAACGCGCTCTACGTGTTCGCGCCGGCGCCGATCGGGCTGCTCGCGGCGCTCGCGGTTACGCCGCTCCTCGTCGGGCGCGTGGGAGAGCGGCCGGTCGCCATCACGGGGTTCGCGCTCGTCTCCGGAGTGATGATGGCGCTCGGGCTGGTCGCGCCGCTGAGCGAGGCGCTGAGTTGGCTGATCCCCGTCGACATCCCCGGCGTCGGGCCGAGGGTCGAGACGGCGGCATTCCTGTCGATCTTCCTCGGCTTCGGGGTGACCCTCGCGGCCGTCGCGACCCAGACCTACGTGAGCCGGACGGTGCCGCTGCGCATCCAGGGACGCGCGTTCGCGCTGCTCGGCGTGCTCAAGGACGGGCTTGCGATCTTCCCGCTGCTCGCGCTGGGCGCGGTCGCCAGCCGCGTCGGCGTCGACGCGGTGATCACCGTCTCGCCCGTCTTCCTGCTCGCCATCGCCGTCGGCCTCGACCGGCTCGTCTCGCGCTGGCGCACGCCGGCGCCGGGCGACCCGCAGGCCGGCCAGGCGACGACGCGATGACGTCGGGGGCTGGTCAGTTGGTCTCGTCGGCGAGCGCCTCGGCGTCGGTGATGTACGCGACGGTCTCGCGGATGCGGCGCGTGGTGGCCTCGACGGGTTCGCACAGCCCGAGGTAGAAGCACTCACCGTGCAGTTGTGCCTGCCGCGAGTAGAAGCGGCCCACCAGGCCCTCGGCCCTCGGGTCGCGCCGGGCGAGCTCGTTGAGTTGCCGGCTGGTCTCCGGCGCCCGCTCGGGCTCCACGCCGGTGCGCGCGAGGATGAGCGCATCGGTGGCGCGCTTGGTGGCGCACCACGCCTTCTCGGCCGCGTCGCGGATGTCGCCCGCGTCGAGCTGCGTGATGGCGGACGCGTACATCGCGCGGGCGTCGTCGAACGTGCGGGCTGCGTCGGTCGCGGTCGTCATCGCTGCTCCCGGCGGGCTGTACCGGTGGGGGTTGCCATCGAGGTCAGGATAGCCCTCGCGCGGCTGCGAACGCTACGGGTAGATCGGCGTGCGCTCGAGGCCCAGGGTCTGGTCGTAGCCGAACATCAGGTTGAGGTTCTGCAACGCGTTGCCGCTCTGCCCCTTGAGCAGGTTGTCGATCGACGACATGACCACCACGCGGCTCTCGTCGGGCGAGGTGAGCAGCGAGATGTCGCAGAAGTTCGACCCCGCCGTGCCCTTCAGCGTCGGCGGCGTGTCGAGCACGCGCACGAACGGGGCGGCGTCGAAGAACTCGCGGTAGCGCTCCATCAGCGCCTCGCGCGACGCGGTGCGCGTGAGCGACATGTGCATCGTGCTGAGGATGCCGCGCGTCATGCCCAGCAGGTGCGGGACGAAGTGCACGCTCGCCTCGCCGCCCGCGAGGCCGCCGAGCGTGTGCTCGGCCTCGACGACGTGCTGGTGGCTGAAGACGCGGTACGGGACGACGTTGTCGTTGAGGTGCGAGAAGTGCTGCGCGGCGGCAGGCTTCTTCCCCGCGCCCGAGGAGCCCGTGAGGCCGTCGACGACCACCGTGTTGCCCTCGACGAGCCCGTCCGCGAAGAGCGGCGCGAGGCCGAGGATGATCCCCACGGCGAAGCAGCCGGGGTTCCCGACGATCGGCGAATCGACCACGCCGTCGCCGGTCAGCTCCGGCACGCCGTAGATCGAGCGGTCCAGGAGCGCCTCGGCGCCGTGCCCGTTGTCGCCGATCGAGGGGTGTGCGGCGGCGTACTTCGCGTACGAGGCGGCGTCCGGGAAGCGGAAGTCGCCCGAGTAGTCGAGGAAGCGCACGCCCGCGTCGGCGAGCGCGGGCGCGTAGCCCATCGAGACGCGGTCGGGCGTGGCGAAGACAACGACATCGCAGTCACTGCCGATCGAGGCCTCATCGGGGCCTTGCACGACGAGGTCGGTGCGGCCGTGGAGGTGCGGGTAGATGTCGGCGATGCGCCTGCCGGCGTCGTCACGCGCGATCAGCGCGGATGCCTCGAGCTCGGGATGCTGCAGCAGCATCTCTATCATGCCGAGTCCGCCGTAGCCGGTTGCCCCCACGAGTTGCACGCGCGGCATGGTGTCTTCCTCCGGTCCGCATCGCGTCGAGATGACAGCATAGGGGGCGCGGTGGGGTGCTGGAAGGTCGAGGATGACTCGAGGCAGCTATTATCGAAACGAGTGGTAAACGAAAATAATACGAGCGCTAAGTGACCCGGCCTTAATAGCATAATCTGATGCGCAATTGGCACCCGCACGGCCGCCCTCGTGCTACGGTCGAGGCGTGACCACGCCGACACCCGTGACCTGGCGAGACGTCCTCACCCTCGACGACCCCGCGCTGCTCGCACAGTGCGACTTCGACCGCTTCCGCGCGAGTGGGCCCGGCGGGCAGAAGCGCAACGTCACCGACTCGGCTGTGCGGCTCCGGCACCGCCCCTCGGGCGTCAGCGCCGAGGCGAACGAGTCGCGCTCGCAGCACGAGAACCGGGCGCGCGCCCTGCGGCGGCTGCGCCGCGCGCTCGCGCTGCAGCTCCGCGCACCAGTGGACCTCGAGGGCTACACGACGCCGGATGAGGTCGAGGCGGTGCGGGCGCGCGACGGGCGGCTCTCGGTCGGGCGGCGCGACGCGCGCTTCCTGCCCGTGATCGCAGCGCTGTTCGACGTCCTCGAGGCCGCTGAGTGGCGTGTCGGCGACGCGGCGCGCGCCGCCGGGGTATCGACTGCCGCGCTCGGGCGTCTGCTGGGCCAGGACCAGGCGGTGTGGCGCGCCGCGAACGAGCGGCGGCGCGCGCACGGGCTCTCGGCGCTGCGGATGCGGTAGCGCGCGGTCAGCGCAGGTCGAACGGGCGCGACTCGATCGGGACGATCTTGCCGCCTCGGTACTCCCAGATCTCAACGAACCCCGTCTGCAGGTCGCCCGTGGCGTTCCAGTCGAGTGGCGAGGCCGCGCCGTCGTAGTCGACCTCTTCGCCGTTGCGGACGGCTTCGAGGGCGGCCGCGACGCCCTCGGGCCCCGCGATGACGGTGCGGCCCGGCGGCTGTACGACGTTGCGGAGCTGGTCGCGGATCGCCGCGCTGTCGGTGGAGCCCGCGGCCTCGGCGGCGAGCGCGATGGCGATCACGGCGTCGTAGCCCTCGCGCACGTAGGCACGCGCCGGCTCCTCGCCGAACTGCGCGACGTACGCGCGGTTCCACGCCGCGGTCGAGGGCTCCTCGGCGCTGCTGCCCGGCGCGGTGCCCTTCGCGCCTTCGACGTGCTCCGGCCCGATCTTCGCGGCGAGGTCCTCGCTGCGCGTGGCGTCGGCGAAGACGAACTTCGTGAAGATCTCGTTCTCGATCGCCTCGCGGAGGAACACCTCGGCCTCACCGGGGAACGCGATCACGACCAGCAGGTCCGCGCCCCCGCTGGCGGCCTGCTGGAGCTCGGCGAGGTAGGTCGGCTGGCCGAGCGCGGAGTACGAGGCGGCCGTGACGGTGCCCGGGAAGTTGTTCGTGAATACCTCGGCCGACCCCTGGCCGTACGCGTCGTCGCGGTAGAGCAGCCCGACGTTGTCGAGGCCCTCCTCCTCGGCGAGCGCGGCGAGCACCACCCCCTTGGCCACGTCCGAAGGGGCGCTGCGGAACAGGAAGTCGTTGTCGTTCGAGGTCGACAGTGCGGGCGACGACGCCGACGGCGTGATCATCACCACGCCGGAGGGGCCGATCACGCTTTCGGTGACCGCGAGCGTCACGGTGCTGGAGATCGCGCCGACCATGGCGTTGACGCCCTCGACGTCCACGAGCCGCCGCGCCTCCTCGACGCCCTGCGTGGGGTTGACCTTCGTATCGCCGAAGAGCAGCTCGACGTCGCGGCCGAGGACGCCGCCGGCCTCGTTGATGTGCTGGACGGCGAGTTCGACGCCGACGCTGATCACGTCGCCGAGCTCCGCGAGGGAGCCGGAGCGGTCGGCGAGGTAGCCGATGCGCAGTGGCTCAGCCGCCTCGTCCGGGGCGTCGCCGCCCTCGCCGTCATCGCACGCGACGGCGAGCGCCGCGGCGGCAAGCAGCAGGGTCAGCCAGCGGGCCATCACATGTGTCACCCTTGCAGCCTACCGTGCGACGGCGTATCAGACACGTTCGTGATACGCGAGTGTCTCGAGCACAACGGTTCCGGATCAGTCGTTGCGTATTGCATGAGGGTGTGGGTCACAGCATGACGATGGTCAACGAGGGCATCCGCTACGAGCCGGAGGAGAGCCCGCCGCACCTGCTCTCGGCCGGACTGGGACTGCAGGCGACCGCGATCCTCCTGGCGCCCATCGTGGTGACCGTAGCCATCATCATGCGTGCGGCCGAGCAGCCCGAGAGCTACCTCGCGTGGGCGGTCTTCTCCGCGGTGGTGATCGCGGGTGCGATCACCATGCTTCAGTCGGCCCGGATTGGGCGCTTCGGGTCCGGGTACATCCTGTTCATGGGGACCTCCCCCACCTTCCTGGTCATCTGCGTGCTGGCACTGGACGCGGGCGGTCCGCCGATGATGGCGACGCTCGTCGTCGCTTCTTCGCTGTCTTACTTCCTGCTGGCGGCGCGGCTGTCCATGCTGCGACGCGTCATCACCCCGCTCGTCTCGGGCGTCGTCATCATGCTCCTCGCCGCGATGGCGGCGCCGATCGTGTTCCGCATGCTGTCGAACGTCCCCGAGTCCACACCGGACGTCGCCGCTCCCGTCATCGCGATCGTGACGGTGTGCGTCGTCACGCCGCTGGCGCTTCGCGCGCCGACGACGGTGCAACTCTGGGCGCCCCTGGTCGGCGTGGTGGTCGGGTGCGCGGTGTCGGCGTTCTGGGGGCTGTACGACTACGAGAGCGTCCTCAATGCCGCCTGGATCGGGCTCCCCGAGACCGCGTGGGAGGGATTGCACCTGGGGTTGGATCCAGAGTTCTGGGCGCTCCTGGTCGCCTTCGCGCTCGTCTCGCTGGTCAGCGCGCTGGAGACGGTCGGCGACGGGGTGGCGGTGCAGCAGGTGTCACGCAGGCAGGTCCGGACGACCGACTTCCGGGTCATCCAGGGCGCGCTCAACGCGGACGGCCTGGGCAACGTCCTCTCGGGCCTCGCCGGCACCGTGCCGAACACGACGTATTCGTCCAGCATTCCGCTGATCGCGCTCACCGGCGTGGCGGCCCGTCGCGTGGGGCTGTACTCGGGCGGACTCCTCCTCGTGTCGGCGTTCTTCCCGAAGATCGCGGCGCTGCTGCTGGCGATTCCAGCTCCCGTGGTAGGCGCCTACATCACGGTCTTCATCGCCCTCGTCTTCGTCGAGGGGCTGAAGACCGTCACCCAGGACGGACTGGACCAGCAGAAGACCCTGATCCTCGGCCTGGCGTTCTGGGTGGGCATCGGGTTCGAGTACAAGTTTGTCTTCCCCGACCTGCTGGACGGGTCGCTGGGGACCATTCTCGGCAACGGCATGGTCGTCGGTGGCCTCGTCGCCATCGTCCTGGTGCAGTTCGTCGGGCTGTCGCGCTGGCGCAGGCGCGCGAGGTTCGAGTTGAGCCCGGCGGTCGTTCCGCAGCTCGACGAGTTCCTCGAGGCGTTCGCGTCACGGATCGGCTGGGGCGAGGCCGCGACCGACCGCCTGCGCCTGGCGGGCGAGGAGGCGCTGGCGAGCCTGCTGCAGGACGAAGCAGCGTTGAGTGACGGCAGGCGGCTGGTGGTCGGCGTCGACCTCCGCGACGGGGTCGCCGAGATGGAGTTCTCCGCGGTGCTCGGCGACGAGAACCTCGAGGATCGGCTCGCGTACCTGCCCGAAGAGCCCGAGATCGAGGACGAGCGCGAGATCTCGTTCCGGCTGCTCCGCCACTACGCCTCGTCGGTACGCCACCACAAGTACCACGACATCGACGTCATCACGGTGCAGGTCGAGGGCGAATAACCGCGCGGAGCGCGCGTCAACGGCGGTCCGTGGGACCGACGGGGCGCACGGCGCCCCGCTCACACCCGCTCGATGGTGGCGGTCAGCCCGAACGACTCGAGGCGGTCCCGGTAGAGCTCGGCGCGCTCGCGCGGGCAGGCGATGACCTCGGCGCGGCCCCGCAGGTGCGCCTCGATCATGATCGCCATCGCCCGCTCCGTGTCGAGTTCCGGCACCGAGTTGAGCAGCGCCCGCACGACGTGGCCCATCTCGTTGTGGTCGTCGTTGTGCAGCACCACGCGGTAGGGCGGCAGCGTCTCGCTCAGCGAGCGCTCGCGCACCTCGGGGTCGCGCACGGGCGCGGACGGCGTCGGCGTGGGCGGCGAGGTCATCCGCGGCCCGGGCGTCAGTCGTACCGCCAGGTGATGGTGCGCTTCGGGCGCAGGCGCAGGTACACCGCGCCGGGGCGCGCCTCCGTCGGCGCCTCGTCCTCGGCGCCACCGCGCCGGCGGTGCGCTTCGCGCTCCAGTTCGAGCCGCGCGGCCGGGTCGCGCACGACCTCGAGGTCGCCTTGCAGCAACGCCCCGCTGAGGTCGCCGCCCGCCCTCGCCCCGGTGACGGTGAGCGACCCGCGGGGGTCGCGCTCGGCGTTGCGGACCTTCTGCGAGCCTTCCTGCGTGCCGAGCAGGATGTCGTCGCCGTCGCGGAAGTAGCCGAGCGGCACCACGTGCGGGTAGCCCTCGCGGTCGAGGGTGGCGAGCAGGCCCCACTCGCTGCCGGTGCCGGCGTCGAGGTAGTCGCGGAGTTCGTCGCCTTCCATGCTGCGTGATCGCATCGTCATGTCGTGCCTCCTTCGGTGTCGTTGAACACGAGATCCATCCAGCGGTGCTCTATCCCGGCGTCGAGGAACACATCCCCGCGCGCGACATAGCCGAGCTTCGCGTAGAAGCCCACCGCGTACTCCTGCGCGGCGAGCGTGACGCCCGCGTATCCCCGCCGCCGCGCCTCGTCGTGCAGCGCCTCCATGACGCCGACGCCCCAGTAGCGCCCTCGCTCCGACTTGAGCACCGCGACCCGGCCGATGTGCGGGTACTCACCATCATGCTGGTCGAGGAGCAGGCGCGCGGTCGCCACCGGCCGCCCGTCGAGGCGCCCGAGGACGTGCACGGCGTCGGTGAGGGTCGCGGGGTCGGCGTCGTAGTGGTCGATCTCCTCGTCCTCGTCGATGAGCTGCTCCTCGATGAAGACGGCGCGGCGGACGGCGAGCGCCTCCTGCATCTCCTCGGGCGTCGTGACCACGGCGACGCGGAAGCCGGGCCGCACGCGCGCCTCGAACTCCTCGGTGGATTGCAGCGTGAGCTGCATCTCCACGATGTCGACCCAGCGCCCGAACTTGTACGCCCACTCCGGCCGCAGGGCGGTCCGCTCGAAGCCCAGCGACTCGAAGAGCGCGACGCTCGCGTTGTTGCCGCGCGTGATGCGTGCGATGAGTACGTGCAGGTCGCGCTCGTGCGCGCCCTCGATCAGCGCCTCGACGAGCTGCCTGCCGACGCCGCTGCGGTGGTGGCGAGGGTCCACGTAGACGGTGACCTCGCGCGTGAAGCGGAAACCGAACTTCTGCATCGGCGTGAAGTGCGCAAAGCCGACCACCGTCTCCTCGCCCTGCGCGACGATCACCATCTCGTCGCGGTACGTCTCCAGCCACGCGCGCCGCCGCGCGTCCGTCCACGGCCACTCGTCGAGCGTCGCGACGCCATCGAGGACCTCGCGGTTGTAGATGCGCTGGATCGCGGGCACGTCGTGCGCGCCGGCGGGCCGGATCGTGATGGGATCGGTCACACGCGCATCGCCTCCGTTCGCCCGCGGCGGGTGGCGGCGATTCTACCGGCCCGCCCGGTTGCATCGCGTATCCTGCCGGGCGTGCGAGGGGAGGGCGAGATGGCGAAGACCGACACAGTGACGGCGGCCCAGCTCGACTGGTGGTTCGAGTCGCTCTCGAACTGGGGGCGATGGGGCGACGACGACCAGCGCGGCGCCCTCAACCTGATCACCGACGCCAAGCGCGCCGAGGCCGCCTCGCTGGTGCGCGAGGGCGTCGCCGTCAGCTGCGCGCAGGAGCTGCCCAAGCGGCCCGCCCCCGACAACCCCACGCCTGTCGTCCATGCGATGCAGGGCGCGGGCGACGTGACGAGGGGCGGGATGGGCGGTGCGAGCGACATGATCGCGATCAACCCGCACGGCTACGCCACCACCCACCTCGATGCGCTCTGCCACATCTTCCACAACGACCAGATGTACAACGGCTACCCCGCCTCGCTCGTCACGAGCCTCGGCGCGCGGCGCAACAGCATCATGGCCGGCCAGGACGGCATCGTGAGCCGCGGCGTACTGCTCGACGTCCCCTCGGTGCGCGGCGTCGACTACCTCGAACCCGGCGAACGCATCCTCGTCGCCGACCTCGAGGCCGCCGAGGAGCGCCAGGGCGTGCGCGTCACGCCGGGCGACATCCTGCTCGTGCGCACCGGCCGCGACGAGCGCAACGCCGCCGAGGGCCGCTGGGATCCGATGACGGGCGGCCTCGCGGGGCTCTCGGGCGAGACGGCGCCATGGCTGCGGGAGCGTGATGTCGCGGTGCTCGGCGGCGACGGCGTCTCCGACGCGCTGCCGAGCCTGCTGCCGGAGTGGGCGATGCCTATCCACGCGCTCGCGCTCGTCGCGCTGGGAGTGCACCTCATCGACAACATGCAGCTCAGCCGCGTCGCCGACGCGTGCGAGGAGCTGGGGCGGTGGGAGTTCCAGCTCACCCTCGCGCCGCTGCGGCTGGCGCAGGGCACCGGCTCGCCGGTCAACCCGATCGCGCTGTTCTGACCTCCCACCGTCGGGGCGGTTCGAGGCCGTAGCGTCCCCTTCGGGTGCATAACGGGCACGGTAGTGCTGGTGTGAGCGCCCGAGTGCCTGCAAGCGGTACATAGAGCGCGTTCCAGCGCACTATATGGTACCTTTGTCTAAGCAAAGGACAATAACAGATCTCATGACGACCGAGTCGGTACCCGAAGAGGCCATAAGCGGCCGGCAGCGCGCGGGGAGTCGCGTGCTGCTCCCAGCAGGATACCGCGCGTTCATCCCACGTCCCCTGCCTCCAGATCCTCCCGTCGAGCTGTCGGCAGAACTCGTCCGGCTCGTCGCCGACGCGAATCTCGCCCTGGGGAGGCTCGACGGCGCCTCGGAGTTACTGCCGAATCCCGACCTGTTCGTGTACATGTACATCCGCCGTGAGGCGGTACTCTCAAGCCAGATCGAGGGTACCCAGGCTTCGCTCGTCGACCTGCTCGAGGTGGAGGCGGCGCGCGAGCGTGCGCGTGTTCCAGAGGACTCGGCGGAAGTCGCCAACTACGTGCGCGCGATGAACTTCGGGTTGACCCGGCTGAACGAACTCCCTGTTTCTCTGCGCCTCATCCGGGAGATTCACGGAGTGCTGCTTGAGGGCGTGGTGCGAGGTTCCGAGCGCAACCCGGGCGAGTTCCGGACCTCGCAGAACTGGATAGGCGCTCCGGGCAGCACCATCGAGACCGCGGCCTTCGTCCCGCCGCCCCCGGACGAGATGGCACGGGCCCTCGGCGCACTCGAGTTGTTCCTTCATGGCGAAACCGACTTACCCTTCATCCTGAAGGTGGCGCTCGCGCACGCGCAGTTCGAGACGATTCACCCCTTCCTCGATGGGAACGGTCGGGTCGGACGCTTGCTGATTACGTTCCTGCTGTGCGAGGCAGGAGTCCTCAAGCGGCCGTTGCTATATCTCTCGTACTACTTGCGGCAGCGGCGTCTCGAGTACTACGACCGTCTCCAGGCGGTTCGAGATCGGGGCGACTGGGAAGGCTGGCTGCGGTTCTTCCTCGAAGGCGTGCGTCTGGTCGCTACGGAGGCGGCCGAGACCTCGCGCCGCCTGATCGCCCTGCGCGAGGAGCACCGGGACCTTGTCGCCGCATCGCTCGGCCGGCGGGCTAACAGTGGCCTGCGGCTGCTCGAATCGCTGTACCCAAGCCCGGTGCTGAGCGTCCGGGCCGCTGAGGAGCGCTCAGGCCTCAGCTATCGGAAGGCGAACTCGCTGGTTGCTGCGTTCGAGCAGCTGGGCCTGCTCACGGAGATGACGGGTCGCAGTCGCAACCGGCTCTTCATGTACGAGTCGTATGTCGACCTCTTCCGCGACCCGGAGTTCGAGACCGCATGACCTCGCACCGTCGAGGCGGGTCGATGCGTTACGCTGCCGCCTCGACACCATCGACGACGCACGAGGGCTGGAGGGCCGCATGATCTACGAGCTGCGCATCTACGAGGCCGCGCCGGGCAAGATGCCCGCGCTGCACGCTCGCTTCCGCGATCACACCATGCGCATCTTCGGCAACCACGGCATGGAGGTCGTCGGCTTCTGGACCTACGCCCACGGCGGCTGGAGCGACCAGCTCGTCTACCTCATGCGCTTCGAGAGCATGGAGGATCGCGCCGCCAAGTGGGCCGCCTTCGCCGCCGACGACGAGTGGCGCGAGGTCGTCGTCGAGTCGCAGCGCGACGGGACCCTGACGACCCGCATCCGCTCCGACATCCTCGCCGCGACCGACTACTCGCCGATGCAGTAGCGGCCTGCCGCCTCGCGCCCGACCTCGTCGCCACCGGCGGATGCGGGGCGCGCGTGTCCCTGTCATGCTCGTCTCCCGCAACGATTCGACGCGAGGAGACGGAGACCGCCATGACCCAGCCGCGAGACACCGGAACGCAGGCGCGCAGCGTGCTCGCCGAGATCACGCCGAGGCTCGCCGAGCTCACCCAGGAGCTCGTCTTCGACGAGATCTGGGAGCGCCCCGAGCTGTCGAAGCGCGACCGCAGCCTGATCGTCGTCGCCGCGCTGACCGCGCTCTATCGCACCGATCAGCTCCGGGCGCACGTCGGGCGCGCGCTCGACAACGGCGTCACGCGGGAGGAGATCTCGGAGATCATCACGCACATGGCGTTCTACACGGGCTGGCCGTGCGCCGTGAATGCGGCCACCGTCACGAAGCAGGTCTTCGACGACCGCGACGCGGCTGCGTAGCGCCAGCGCGGCGGCCCGCCCCCTCCGCCGGGACGGTCGGCGCACCGTGGCCGACCCGCAGCTTCCTGCTTCCGCAGCTCCCGCGCCGGATGAGCGCGCGCGCGGACTATCATGCCCGTGCCGGGATGATCCGACCCCGGGGAGCAGGAGACCGCCATGACGCAACAGACAGATGAGCCTTCCCCGATCCGGGAGTTGCTGGGAGACGTCGCGCCGCGGCTCGCCGACCTCACCGAGGAGGTGGTCGTGGACCAGCTCTGGGAGCACGAGGGCGGCATCTCGAAGCGCGACCGCAGCTTCATGACGGTCGCCACGCTGACCGCGCTCTACCGCACTGAGCAGTTGCGCGCCCACATCGGGATGGCGCTCGAGAATGGGGTGACGCGCGACGAGATCGGCGAGATCATCACCCACATGGCCGCCTACGCCGGCTGGCCCTGCGCGGTCAACGCGGCGATCGTGGCGAGCGAGGTCTACGCGGAGCTCGACGGCTAGCGATCCGGGCCGGCGCGGCCTGGGCTGGCCTGCCGGCCGAAGTGACGGCGCCCCACGGGGCGTGGCGAGGAGACTACGATGCGCGCTGCGTTTCACGAGACCGAGGGGGGACTCGAGGTCCTCCAGTACGGTGAGGTACCCGACCCCGAGCCTGGTCCGAACGACCTGCTGGTCCGCGTCCATGCCACCTCGATGGACCGGCTCGACGTCTTCACCCGCGAGGGCTCGCACGGGCAGGGCGTGGTCGGAGACCGCTACATCGGCGGCCGCGACTTCGCCGGCGTGGTCGAGGCGCTCGGCAGCGAGGTGACGGGGTTCGAGGTCGGCCAGCGGGTGTTCGGCACCGCGTCGGCGACGCACGCCGAGCTCGCACTGTCGAACGTGCTCGGCACGTTCGCCATGCCCGACAACCTCTCGTTCGACGAGGCGGGCTCGGCGCCCACGGCGGGGCGCAGCGCGCACGGCGCGCTGATCGACAAGGCGCGCATCGTGGCCGGCGAGACGGTGCTCGTGATCGCCGCGGGGAGCGGCGTCGGCAGCTTCGCGCAGCAGATCGCGAAGGCCTCCGGCTGCCGCGTCATCGCCACGGCCGGGGCCGCCGACAAGTGCCAGCAGGCACTCGACCTCGGCGCCGACGCGGCGATCAACCACTACGACGAGGACATCGCCGCGCGCGTGCGCGAGCTCACCAACGGCCGCGGCGTCGAGGTCGTGTGCGACTCGGTCGGCACCCCGGTCTGGCGCGCCTGCACGGACTCGCTCGCGCCCGAGGGGCGCTTCGTGACGTGCGGCGTGACGGCCGGCCACCTGGCCAGCATCCACCTCGGGCGGCTGTTCACGATGGGCCACGCCTACATGGGCATCGGCCGCCCGAGCCCGCACGAGATCCGTCGCACGCTGACGGGGCTGACGCACATGCTGGAGCAGGGCACGATCCGCTCGATCGTCCACGCCACGTTCCCGCTGTCCGGGATCGCGCAGGCGCACGAGCTGATGGAGGGTTCCACCTTCTTCGGCAAGATCGTCCTCAACCCGTAGCGGGCAGCGGGCGCTCTCTTCACTCCTCGGCGAGCAGCGCCTCGACTTCCAGGCGGAGGACAGGCAGGTCGTCGGTCACCGTCTCCCAGACCAGGCGATCGTTGATGACGTCGTAGCCGTGCACGAGCAGGTTCCGGAAATCGATGATGTCGCGCCAGTCGGTGATTCGGGCTGCCACTTCGGGGTGACTGCGCATGAGCTGCGCGACTGCCTCGCCAACAATCGTGAACTGACGCTCGACAGCGCTGCGCAGGAAGAGGTCCTGCCGGTACTCCGCGAGCGACCGACCAGCGGTGAACTCCTCGATCGCTGCGATTGCACCCCGGACATCGTGGAGGCGCTTCCGGGCCTCAGGCTCCATACAGCAACTCGCGGGTCGCATCTACGCTCTCGCGGAAGTACGGGTTCTTGATCGCCGAGTCCTCGACGAGGTCGATCTTGCGGTCGAACAAGGCCCGCAACCCATTGAGGAGTCCGAAGTACGTCCTGCGATACTCACCCGGGGGTGGTGGCTCGAAGTCCACGAGGAAGTCGAGGTCGCTCTTCTCGGTATCGAACCCGCCGCGCACGGCCGAGCCGAACACATCGAGCCGCCTCACCCGGTACTGCCGGCAAAGCTGCTCGACCTCGGCCCGATGCTCCTCGACGATGGCGTGCACGTCGCTCCTCCTCCATACACGATACGCTCGACGTACCAGGCGTGTCCCGCGACGCCGGAAGCCAGGAGGGACCATGCCGGAAGCACCCGACCGCATCGAGCCGCAGGAGCTCGGCGACTACCTGGACGTGATGAGCAAGGCCGTCTTCCAGAGCGGCATGTCCTGGAAGGTCGTCGAGGGCAAGTGGGACACCACCCGCGAGGCCTTCCACGGCTTTGACGCCGAGCGCGTCGCCACGATGGACGAGGCGGAGATCGACGCCCTCGCCAACGACACGCGCGTGATCCGCAACCGCCGCAAGCTCAACGCCATCGTCAGCAACGCCGGCCGCATGCTGGAGCTTGAGGACGAGCACGGCACGTTCCGCGAGTACCTGCGGTCGACGGGCGACTTCTGGGACACGCTGGGGATGCTGCGCAAGGACTTCAAGTTCCTCGGCGACTTCGGGGCCTACTACTTCCTCTACGTCGTCGGCGAGGATGTGCCGCCGCACGAGGAGTTCCGCGAGCAGGTCCCCGAGCAGACCGGGCGCCGGCGCTAGCGGCCGCGAGGCGCGCAGTCGCGCAGTCGCGCAGTCGCGCAGTCGCGCAGTCGCGCAGTCGCGCTCAACGGTGCGGCTGTTAACATGGAGTCACGCGCACACCGGTGGAGGCTAGCGTTGAGACACGCTTCACGGTGACCATGTTGCGACGCACGCTTCTTTTCCCGTAGGTGGACCCGCCTCATCCAGCCTGCTCCGCGCCATCGATCACATCACCGATCGGTGCGGGGGCTCACCGCCGCCAACGGATGGCCGCGCGTGCGCCCAGTGCGGCACGAGTGACCACGCCCCGCGATGACGGGGTAGCGCAGGAGACAGCTTGACCGACACGTTCGCCGGCCTCGGCATCCCCGAGGCCCTCGCCGAATTCCTTGACGAATGCGGCTTCACGACTCCCTTCGAGGTGCAGACCGCGACCATCCCCGACGCCCTCGCGGGCCGGGATGTCAGCGCACGCGCTCCCACGGGCTCGGGCAAGACGCTCGCGTTCGGCCTGCCGCTGCTCATGCGCGTCGAGGGCGCGAAGCCGCGCCGTCCGCTCGGCCTCGTGCTCGCGCCAACCCGCGAGCTCGCGGAGCAGATCCAGCGCGAGCTGCACCCGATCGCTCGCGCGGGCGGGCGGCGCATCATCGCCGTCTACGGCGGCGTCGGCTACGAGCATCAGAAGCAGGCGCTCGCCCGTGGCGTCGACGTCCTCGTCGCCTGCCCCGGCCGCCTCGCCGACCTGATCGAGCAGGGCGAGCTCGACCTCGATGAGGTCGAGTTCGTTGTCATCGACGAGGCCGACCGGATGGCCGACATGGGGTTCCTGCCCGAGGTGCGGCGGCTGCTGGACCGCACGCCGGACGACCGGCAGACGCTCCTCTACTCCGCCACGCTGGACGGCGATGTGGCTGTGCTCACCCGCCACTACCAGCGTGATCCCGCCTACCACGAGGTGGGCGACCCGCGGCCGAACATCGAGGACATGCGTCACCTCTTCTGGCGGCTGGACGCGAGCAGGCGGATCGAGGTCGCTTCGGACCTCATCCAGGCCGCCGGCCGCACGATCGTGTTCTGCCGCACCCGGCGCGGCGCGGATCGCGTCGCCCGGCAACTCAACCGGGCCGGAGCCAGCGCCGCTGCGATCCACGGCTCGCGCTCGCAGAACCAGCGCACCAGGGCCCTGCAGTCATTCTCCGATGGCCGCGTGGAGGCGCTCGTGGCCACCGACGTCGCGGCGCGTGGCATCCACGTCGACGGCGTCGAGTGCGTGCTGCACTTCGACCCGCCGGTCGACGAGAAGACGTACGTGCACCGCTCCGGCCGCACCGCCCGCGCGGGCGCGCAGGGGACGGTCGTCTCCTTCATCGGCGACGACCAGGTGGGGGAAGCCGGGAGCCTGATCCGCAACCTGCGGCTCCGTGCCGACCTGGCCACTCCGGCTCCGGTGTCGTTGCAGGGCGCGATGGAGCGCATCGACGCCGACGCCGGCGTCAGCTTCGCCGACGCGGGCCTCGCCCGTGACGCGGTGGAGGAACCGTCGCGCCGCTCGCGTCGGCGCCGCCGCAATGGCCACTCGCAACCGCGCGGATCCGATGCAGGGCGCGGCGACCGCGAGCCGGCCCGAGGCAGGACCGATGAGCGTGGCGGGCGCCGGTCCCGCCGCTCCCGCCCCGCCGCCGGCCACCGCTCGAAGAACGGCCGCTCGAACACGAGCCGTCGCCCCGCCAATCACGCGGCTGCTACTGCCCCGGCTGCCACTCCCGCTGCGGGCGGTCGCAGGCGTCGCTTCTAGCGTCCCGCGGCCACTGCGGCGCACGCCTCGCCGAGGCGCGTGATCGCCTCGCGCAGGGTGTCCGGCGCCACCGTGGGGAACGCGAGGCGGATGTGGCGCTCGTCCGTGCCCTCGGGCGCGTAGAGCGTCCCGGTGGTGACCGCCACGTCGCGCTCGGCCGCCGCGGCCTGCAGCGCGCTCGCGTCGATGCCTTCGGCGAGGCGGATCCACAGGTAGAAGCCGCCCGAGGGCAGCACGAACGAGGCGAGCTCGCCGAACGCGGCGCGGACCGCATCGGCCGCGACGTCGCGGCGCTCGCGGTACAGGTCCTGGATGCGCTGCAGGTGTGCGTCGTGCGTCCCGCCCTCGTAGTACGCGAGGAGCGTGCGTAGCACGAGCGGCGAGCTGCCGTTGTCGAGGCGCGTGAACACGACGTGGCGGACAGCCTCGGCCGCCCCCACCACCCAGCCCACGCGCAGCCCGGTCGCGACGGTCTTCGAGGCCGTGCCGACGTGCAGCACGCCGCGCCCGCCCGCGACCGCGAACAGCGAGTCGGGGGCCGGCCCGTCGAAGTCGAGGCCCGCGTAGGCGTCGTCCTCGACGATGAGCGCGCCGTGGCGCGCGGCGATCTCGACGATCTGCGCGCGGCGCTCGCGCGGCACGGTCGCCCCGCTGGGGTTGTCGTAGGTGGCGACGAGGTAGATGAGCTTGGCCGTCGATCCCTCGGCGGCGATGCGGTCGAGGACCTCCTCGAGCGCGTCGGCGCGCATCCCGCCCTGGTCCTGCGGGACGGCGGCGATGCGGGCCCCGCGCGCCCGGAACGAGCGGATCGCGCCGGGGTAGGCCGGCGCGCTGATGACGGCCACGTCGCCGGGCCCGAGGAACGTCGCTGCGATGTTGTCGATGGCGTGGGCGCTGCCAGAGCAGAGCGTAACGTTCGAGGGGCCGAGGCTGAGCCCGCTCGCCTCGGATTGCCGGGCGGCGATCCACGCGCGCAGCGGCTCATGGCCCTGCGCGCCGCCGTAGGTCAGCGCGCCGCCGGGGTCGTCGCGCAGCGCGCGCTCCATCGCGTCCGCGATGGCGTCGACAGGGAGGGCGTCGCGGTCGGGGACGCCGGCGTTGAGGTCGTAGGCGAGGGGCGAGAGCGAGGTTGGCTGCGCGAGGTCGCCCACGAACGGCCCAAGCAGCCGTTCGTAGTCGGCCCCGCCGGCAAATGCAGGCTCGTCGGTGCTCACGATTGCGCAGCCTACGTCTCCACGCGTGAGACGACAATCGGCGTGGTACCCGGTCGCACTGTTGCGCCTCGCGGCACGCGATACACTGGCCGACGGCGGCCCTACGGGCCGCCCGCCGCGCCCCGAAGCAAGGAGACCCGATGACCACCGGACCTGCGCAGCCACCCCAGCAACCGCCCGTCGTCAACGCGCCGAACTTCGACGGCGGTGAGTGGCTGCAGGGTGGGCCGGTCGATGTCAGCGGCCTCGGCAAGCCGTTGCTCGTCGACTTCTGGGACTACACCTGCCTCAACTGCCTGCGCACGCTCCCGTACCTCGCGGAGTGGCACCGGCGCTACGAGGACCTCGGGCTCACCATCGTCGGCGTGCACACGCCGGAGTTCGACTTCGCCCGCAACCCGGAGCGAGTGCGCGAGGCGATCACGGACCTCGAGGTGCCCTACCCGGTGGTGCTGGACGCCGAGTTCGCGATCTGGCGTGCGTACTCGAACCGGTTCTGGCCGTCCAAGTACTTCGTCGATGCAGAGGGCAAGATCCGCGCGCAGCACTCGGGCGAGGGCGCCTACGGCGAGTCCGAGCAGGTGCTGCAGGCCCTGCTGCGCGAGCAGGAGGGGTTCGACGCCGAGCTGCCGGACCTGATGGAGCCGCTGCGTCCCGAGGATGGTCCCGGTGCGGTCTGCTACCGCGTCACGCCGGAGCTCTACTGCGGTTACTCGCGCGGCATCATCGGCAACCTCGGCGGCCCGCAGCCGGACCGCCCGCACCGCTACTCCGACCCCGGCAAGCACGTCGAGGGCACGCTGTACCTGGACGGCCACTGGATGGTCTCCGGCGAGAACACCGCGCGGCCGTTCGGCGCGCAGGGTGCGAGCCGCATGACGCTCACCTACATGGCGGCCGACGTGAACCTCGTGATGCACCCGCCGATCATGGGCGGGAGCGGCGAGGTGCGCGTGCTGCTGGACGGCGAGCCCCCGCAGGGCGACGCCGCCGGCGAGGACGCCGAGGGCGGCGCGGTCACCGTCGACAAGCCCCGCATGTACCGCCTCGTGCGCGGCGTGGACGTGGAGCGGCACACCCTCACCGTCGAGACCGAGTCGGACGGGTTGGCCGCGTTCGCGTTCACGTTCACCTCGTGCGTGGCGCCGCCACCGGACGGCGCCTGACGCCTCCGGGTCGGCGTCAACCGGTACGTCATAACGTCGCGCGCTGCTACGCTGCCTGCCGACCGGCCGCCTCGGCCGGTTCGTAACGCCCGCCGGTCACGCGGCCCGCGGGCGCCCGAGGTGCGATCGTGGCCGAGCAGCGACAACTCAACGTCTTCTTCGACGTCGACTACACGCTGATCATGGCGGACGGGCGGCTGCGCAATCACACCGAGGAGGTGTTCCAGCGCCTCAAGGACGCCGGGCACTCGATCTACATCTGGTCCGGCGTCGGCATCCGCCGCTTCGACATGCGCCTGCACGGCCTCGACGGCTACGTGGACGACTACTTCGTGAAGCCGCTCTACCGCTACCGCGAGCGGCTGGACGAGATGGACGTCCCGATCGTCCCGGACTACGTGATCGACGACCACCCGCAGGTCGTCCGCGCCTTCGACGCCGGCTACCACATCCCCGACATCGCCCGCCGCGACGACCGGGAGCTGCTCAACGTGCTCGAGGAGATCGAGGCGCTCGCCGACGGCAGCACGACGGCCGGGGACGCATCGGGCGACGAGGCATAGCGAGGGCTCCCATGGAACTCACCGACGAACAGCGCGCCTACCTCGACCGCAACCTGCTCTGCATCCTCGCCACGTCGAGGCGCGACGGGACGCCGCAGCTCTCGACCCTCCACTACTCGGTGCAGGACGACGGCATCTACATCGGCGTCGCGCGCAACTCGGCGAAGTGGCACAACGTGGGGCGGCAGCCCCGCGTGGCGCT
>DAOULE010000079.1:0-23431 GCA_034420575.1 Dehalococcoidia bacterium | reverse complement strand
GTCGAGCCGCCGGCGAACTCGGGGATGACCGCGAGGATCTCGAGGCCTCCCTCGTTGGCCTTGCCGCCCTCGATGGGCAGGCCGTCGGCCGCGACGTCGCTGCGGATGATCTTGAACTCGTGCGCCACCGCGCCGGCGTTCGCGACCTGGAAGGCGATGGTGCCTGCGGGCAGCGGATCGTCGACGATCATGTCCCACTCGGTCATCTCGACGCTCACCGTCGCGTCGGCGGCGCTCACGTCGACGGGCGGGGGCGTCGGGGTGGCGGGGGTGACGACTGAAACGGTGGCCTCGCCCGGCGCGGCGAACGGGTCGCGGCCACGGAACTGCGCCTTGGTCTCCGGCGCCCAGTTGCCGCACGACTCCGTGTTCACCGTCAGCGCGCTCGGGTCGATCACCACGGTCACCTCGCGGCTACGCTCCGTGATCTCCTCGATCGTCGGGTGGCGGCCGAGTTCTTCCTCGAGCACCGTCCCGAACTGCTCCTCGTCGGCGTGGATGCCTTCCTCGATGACGAGGTCCCAGAAGTCCTGCTTGCCGGTGGGGTCGTTCGTCAGGAGTGTGACGAGGTGGTTGATCTGCGTGTCGGAGAGCGGTCCGCCGAAGCGCTGCGACCAGGTGGCCATGTAGGTGCCGGGGCGGCCGCACTCGATGGTCTCGCGCAGGTACTTGCGGATCGCCTCGGCTTCGCCCTCGGGGGTGGCGGCGACGCCGGCGGCGTTGCCTTCCTCGTAGATCCAGAACGCCTTGTTGTTGATCGCCGCGCCGATGCCGCCTGTGCCTTCGAGGTCGTGGCAGGTGCGGCAGTTCTGGACGAAGAGCCGCGCGCCGCGCTCGGCGTTGCGGTGGGTGATCTCCTCGGTCTCGACGACCTGCCGGTTGGACTCATTGAAGAGGTAACCGACGAGGACGACGAAGCTGGCGAACAGCAGCCCGATCATGACGTTGACCTGCTTGCTGGTGTTCATCTCACCTCCGGCTCAGCGATGCCCTGAGTCGGGCCGGTCCTACGTCGGCAGCGACGGGTGGTCGACTGCTCGTTGCGGGTTGTCGGGGCTGCCCGGCAAGCGGTCGCCCGTCTGAACGGTGATGTTGCCGCCGTCGTCGATATCGACCTTCATGGTCGTCATCGATCGCGGCGCGGGGCCGAAGACGCGGATACCGGACTTCGTATACGTGGAGCCGTGGCACGGGCAGCGGAACCACCCCTGGTCACCCTCGTACGTGAAGCCGGAGCGCCACGGGACGGTGCAGCCGAGGTGCGGGCAGCGGTGCCAGAGCGCCAGTAAGCCGGAGCCGCCGCCGCTGCCGCCGGGGCGCGCCTCGTTGGGGTCCAGGTTCATGAGCCAGAACTGGCCGATGATGTTGTGCTGCGGGTCGCCGCCGCGCGGGTACTCGGCTGCGGTGCCGGCCGGCACCGGACCGCCGAAGCCCTTGATGCCGCGCGGGTAGAGGAAGTCGAGCGTCGCGGCGACCGTGGCGAGCAGCGTCAGTCCCAGCCCGGACCAGAAGGACAGCCGGATGAAGTTCCGGCGCGTCATCTCGTCGCGGGTAGGGCGGCTCACCTGCGCGCCCGGGATGGCCTGCCCCTCGGCGGCCTGGATGCGGCGCGCGGCGATCGCCTCTCGCCAGGAGTCGGTGATCTGCTCGGGGGTCTCTGTCTCGGTCGTCACTCAGACGCTCCTCGCGCGCGGCAGGTCACCCTGCCGCCCGGCGATCGCTTGACTCTCTTACGACTCGGCCGGGTAGACGTCCCACGGCCAGAGCAGCTCCAGCCCGGCGCCCCGGAAGTACGTACCCGCGATGGTCAGCACCAGCCACGATGCGAACCAGCCAGAGATCAGCAGGATCATGTGGTCCCGTTTCGTCCTGGCAAGACCGGTGCGCCACGCCACCAGCGAGAGCAGGATCGGCAGGCCGACCATGAGGCCGACCGGGATCGCCTGCTCCACGATGAACGCGGGGATATTCCATTGGATGCTGCCCCGAGGCAGCCCGAGCAGGTCCGTGCGGACGAAGGTCTCGCCCAGGGGCACGCTGTTGAGGTCGCTGTGCCAGTTGATGTCCGTCTGGAGGGCGCGGACGCTCTTCAGCCAGTTCAGCGTCTCCGGCCACGTCCGCACGTTCTCCTCCGCCATGAACGGCGGCCAGACGCGGAACGCCTCGCTGCCCACGGAGAAGCGCTCATAGAGCACGACGTGCTTGCTGGAGTCGTAGACGATCAGCACCCACGTCCCGACGAAGCCGACGACCATGCCGACGATGAGGTTGGGCCACGCGCGCGGCGTCGCGAGCCAGCGGCCCTGCTCCTCGTTGGAGTTGTCGTAGTAGGGAATGGCTGCGAGCAGCACCAGGAAGACGGTGGGCACGATCACGCCGGCGAGCGCCGGGTGCATGTGGATCAGCAACTCCTGCAGGTTCAGGAAGTACCACGGCGCCTTCGACGGGTTCGGCGTGTTGGCCGGGTTCGCGCGGTCCTGCAGTGGCGCGTTGATGAGGATCGCCAGCGCCACGAACGTGAGCGTGAAGATCAGCGCCGCGATGAACTCGACGAAGACCAGGTCCGGCCAGACGAGCAACTCTTCCTCGCGCTGCCGGCGAGGGCGCACGCTCGGCATCGCGCCGCGTTGACGCGAAGAGGCTGGGGCGGGTGCGTCGGCTACCATCGTCGCCGTCCTCCCCTACAGCGGCCGCGCGAGCCCGCCGTCACGGCGGATTCGCCAGAAGTGCACGGCCATGAAGATCGCGGCTGCCAGCGGCAACCCAATCACGTGCAGGGTGTAGAAGCGGATGAGGGCGTTCTGTCCGACCTCGAACCCGCCGATCATGACGAACTGGTTGACCTCGCCGAGGATCGGGTCTGAGCCGATCATGTTGGTGCCGACGGTGATGGCCCAGAAGGCGAGCTCATCCCACGGCAGCAGGTAGCCCGTGAACGAGAGCAGCAGCGTCAGCACGAGCAGGATCACGCCGACAACCCAGTTGAACTCCCGCGGCGGCTTGTACGCGCCGGTGTAGAAGACGCGCATCATGTGCAGCATCACGGTGATGACCATGCCGTGCGCCATCCATCGATGCGTGTTGCGCAGCATCATCCCGAAGCGGACATCGGTCTGGAGCGCCTGCATGTCCGCGTACGCCCGTTCGACCGAGGGTACGTAGTAGAACATCAGCAGCACGCCCGTGACGGTCAGCCCCAGGAACAGGAAGAACGAGAGACCGCCCAGGCAGTAGGTGTGGGTGATCTTGACGTGCGTGCGGTGCACGCGCGTGGGGTGGAGGTGCAGGAAGACGTTGGTCGCCACCGCGAGCATCTGGTTGCGCGGGGTGTTGGGATATCCGATGCGGAAGATGGACTTCCAGACCCGGTTGTTGACGAGGAACTCGTAGGCGCGATCGACAATCGCCTGTCCCTGGGGACGTTCGGTGGTCGCCATCGCGGCCCTCTCTGGGTTCCCCTTGCCGCGATCAGGCGCGCGGCAGACGCCTCTGGGTGCGAGCGCTCAGGCGCTACGCCTCCCACCACTTCCCGAGCACGACAATAGCGGCAAGCGCCGCTGCCATCAGGAAGAAGATGATCGTCAGCTCCATCGCCTCGCCGACTTCACCGAAGATCATGTCGCACCTCGATGCCTGTCTCGTGCCCCTTCGGCCCGAGGGGTCACGGCGAGCGTGACCACCAATCGGAGACGCGGAACCCGCGTCCAGACCGCGGCGATCCTAGCGACGGCCCGGAGCTAAGGTCAAGGAAACGGCGGGCGTTGTCCAGCCCCCACCGGCCTGCCACCCTGCCCCGCCATCACGCCCGCCATCACAATCGCGCGTCGACGCTACCGGGGGCCGCCGTCTGGCCGGCGCATCACCCGCGGAACACCCCCGCGGCGCAGCCGCCAGATGCCGTGCAGGTCTTCCGTCGCCGTGCGCACGATCGCGACCCGGCTGTCGCGATCCTCGATCCACCGCACGGGCACCTCGCGCAGCCGGTAGCCGTTCTGCTGCGCGATGAGCAGCAGCTCCGAATCGAAGAACCACTGCGTGTCCTCGACGAGCGGCACCAGCTCCCGCGCCGTCCCCCGGCTGATGGCCTTGAACCCGCACTGCGCGTCCGTCACGCGCAGGCCGGCGAGCCGCCGCAGGATCTGCACGTAGGTGCGCGAGATCAGCTCCCGACGCCACCCGCGCGCCGTCTCCGACTTCGCGTGCAGCCGCGTGCCGTAGGCGATGTCCACGTCGCCAGCGGCGACGGGATCGACAAGCTCCGGGATGTGCTTGATGTCGGTCGAGAGGTCGACGTCCATGTAGGCGGAGACATCCGCGTGCGAGGTCAGGAACGCGATCCGGAGCGCGATGCCGCGGCCCTTCACCGGGACGTGCAGCAGCGTCACGCGCCCCTCGTGCCGCTCCTCCAGCTCCTCGGCGATGGCGCGCGTCCCGTCCACCGAGGCGTTGTCGGCGATGACGATGCGCCACTCGTGCTCCGGGTGCGCCTCGGTCCACGCGAGCACGGTCTCCGTGCTGCGTTCGAGGATCGCCTCCTCGTTGTAGACCGGGAGGACGAGGTCGACCGTGGCCATCGAGCGGGTCCGCCGCGGCCTAGTGGCGGAAGTGGCGCGCGCCCGTGGTGAGCAGCGCCATCCCCAGGCGGTTCGCGGTCTCCACCGACTCCTCGTCGCGGATCGAGCCGCCGGGGTGTACGGCCGCGGTCACCCCCGCCGCCGCGGCCACCTCGAGCGAGTCGGGGAACGGGAAGAAGGCGTCCGAGGCCAGCACGGCGCCTGCCGCCGCCTCGCCGGCGCCCCCGGCCGCGAGCCGCGCGCTCTCGACGCGGTTCGGCTGCCCGGCGCCCATGCCGACAAGGACGCCGTCGCGTACCAGCGTGATCGCGTTGGACTTCACGTGCTTGCAGACCAGCCAGGCCGTGCGCAGGTCCGCGAGTTCCGAGGCGCTCGGCTCGCGGTCGCTCACGACCTCGAACGTCGTCTCCTCGGAGAGGTCGGACTCCTGCACCAGCACGCCGCCGCGCGTCGAGCGCAGCTCCATGCGCGGTCGCCGCGGGTCGCCGGCGTCGACGGTGAGGATGCGCAGGTCGCGCGACTTCTTCTTGAGGTGGTCCAGCCCGTCCTCGGTGAACCCGGGCGCGACGACGATTTCGAAGAACATGCGCCCACCCGTGATGGGGCTGAGCACCTCGCGCAGCGCGGCCGCGAACGCGAAGTCGATTGGCTGGTTGGTGGCGACGATGCCCCCGTACGCCGAGATCGCGTCGCCGGCGTTGAGCGCGCGCTCGTAGAGCGCCGCCACGCCCTCGTCGCCCGCTGCGAAGCAGCACGGGTTGGTGTGCTTGATGATCGCGATGGCGGGCTGCTCGCTCTCCGCGACCAGGTTGTAGGCGGCGTCGGCGTCCAGCAGATTCACGTAGGACAGCGCCTTGCCGTGGTGCTGCTCGAACCCACCGATCCCCTCGACCGGCGCGCGCACCGAGTCGAGCGTGTAGAACGCCCCGCGCTGATGCGGGTTCTCGCCGTAGCGCAACTCGTCGATGCGCGTCATGCCGACGGTGAGCTGCTCCGGCAGCAGGTCGTCCTCGCCGCGCAGGTACTCGGCGATCGCCGTGTCGTAGTGGGCGACGTGCGCGAACGCCTTGGCCGCCAGCTCGCGCCGCTGTCCGGCGTCGACGCCGCCCGCGCGCAGCGCCTCGAGGATGGCGTCGTAGTCGGCCGGGTCGACGACGGGGACGACCCACGGGTGATTCTTCGCCGACGCGCGGATCATCGTCGGCCCGCCGATGTCGATCTCCTCGAGCGCCTCGGCGAGCGTGACGGGGCCGCCGATGACGGTCTGCACGAACGGGTAGAGGTTCACGGCCACGAGGTCGATCGGCTCGATGCCGTGCTCGGCCAGCTCCGCCGTGTCGCCCTCGCGGTCGCGGCGCGCCAGCAGCCCGCCGTGCACGCGCGGGTGCAGCGTCTTCACGCGCCCGTCGAGGATCTCCGGGCTGCCGGTCATCTCGGCCACGCTGCCGACGGGCACGCCCGCCTCGGCGATGACGCGCTGCGTGTTGCCGGTCGAGAACAGCTCCCAGCCGAGCTCATGGAGCCCTCGCGCGAACCCGGCCACGCCGGTCTTGTCGTAGACGCTCAGGATCGCGCGCACGTCGTCATTCCTCCTACTGCGGAAGGCCCAGCACGGCCGGTTCTCCGTCGCTCGCCACCACCTCGCCCAGCCGCCAGCTCCCGGGCGCCGAGGCGAGCACGGCCCTGGCGTCGTCCGGCGCGACGGCCAGCACCATGCCGACGCCCATGTTGAAGGTGCGGAACATCTCGCCGTCCTCGATGCCTCCCATGCGCTGGATGTAGCCGAACAGCGGCGGCGGCTCCCAGCTCGCGGCGTCGATCCGCGCCGCCAGGCCGTCACGCAGCACGCGCGGGAGGTTGCCCGGCAGCCCGCCACCCGTGATGTGCGCCATGCCGTGCACCATCGGCAGCAGCGGCCGCACCACGTCGAGGAACGAGCCATGTACAGCGAGCAGCGCGTCGCCCAGCGTGCCGTCCAGCTCCTCGACGTATCCGTCGAGTCGATCGCTGTCGCCCTCGCCGCCCTTCCCGATGTCGAAGATCTCGCGCACGAGCGAGTAGCCGTTGGTCTGTAGTCCCGTCGACGGGAGTGCGATCAGCGCGTCGCCGACCTCGATGCGGGAGCCGTCGACGACCGCGTCGCGCTCGACCACGCCGACCATGAAGCCGGCGAGGTCGTAGTCGCCCGGGCGGTAGAGGTCCGGCATGTCGGCGGTCTCACCGCCGAGCAGCGCGACGCCGTTCGCCGCGCACGCCTCGGCGATGCCCGCGACCACCTCGACGCGCCGCTCCTGCGACAGCCCCGCCGTGGCGAGGTAGTCGAGGAAGAACAGCGGCTCGGCGCCGGCGGTGAGCACGTCGTTGACGCAGTGGTTGACCAGGTCCTGCCCCACCTCGCCGTAGCGCCCGAGGGCGGCGGCGACGAGCAGCTTCGTCCCCACGCCGTCGGCGCTGGAGACGAGCACGGGGTCGCGGTACCGGCTCGTGTCGAGCTGGAAGAGCCCGGCGAAGGGCCCGACGCCGCCCAGCACCTCGGGGCGCGTGGCGACCTCGGCGGCCTCGCGGTAGCGGTCGACGGTGGCGTCGGCGGCCGCGACGTCGACGCCTGCGTCGGCGTAGCGCAGCGGTCGTGGAGCCCGCGCGGTCATCGCGCCGTCACTGCCTCACTCGCGGGCGTGGCCCGCGTACGGGGGGAGTGTGGGGATGGTACCAGCGAGGGGCGGGAAGGAGCAGGCGCTCCCTCCCGAACCGGCTGTTCGCGTCAGGAGGCCTCGGCCGCGACGCGGTCCTCGACCAGCAGCGCGCGCCCCAGCGCCTTTAGTGCCTTCTCGACCGACGTGATGTGCGACCGGTGCCCGGGATCGACCAGCCGGCGCACCGCGTTCTCCTGCAGACCGAGCCGCTCAGCAAGTGCGACGTTCGTGATCCCCTGCTCGCGCATCGCTGTGTACAGGGCAAGCTTGGCCGCGACGATCGGCGACACCCCGATCAGCACCTGGCCTTCCGACGGCGGGCTCGGCTCGGGGATGTCCTCGCGTGCCTTCACGCACATGCCGAGCGCCACCGACAGGCAGTCCTCGGCCAGTTCGAGGGTTTCCTCGCGCGTCCATCCCCCCGTGTTGGCGCCATACACGTCGGGGAACGTCACCGTGTACGCCTCCCGCCCCGTGGCGCGCGCCTCCTCCTCGTCGCGGACGATGTCGCAGGGGTAGGCGTAGCGCACGGCCTACCACTCCCTTCTCTCGACGCGCAGATCCCGCAGCATTGACGCCAGCGTCCCGGCAGGAATCTCCCCATGCGGCACGGTGGTCCGATAGGGACCAAGGCGGACAGATCCGTGGCTTCCCTTGCCTCGGTTCGGCTCGTGCTCGAAATCCAGCCGACGCCGCCGGGCGTACCGGCGAGCACGCCTCACGAACTCCCGGCCGTTCACTCGAACAGGTTAGCACACATATGTGCGATCGGGGTTCGGGAACGGGGACCGCGCAGGAGTCAGTTCACGGCCCGCAGCGGCACGGTCTGCAGCGGCACCGCGTGCCGGTCGCGCGTCGTGTCCGTCTCGAGGGCGAGCTTGTCGAGCTGAAGCGGCACCTCGGACGGGTACTGGCCGCTGAAACACGCCGTGCACAGCCGGTCCTCGCCCTGCCCCGTCGCCAGCACCGTCCCCTCCAGCGAGAGGTAGCCCAGCGAGTCGGCGCCGATGTGCTCGCGGATCTCCTCGACGCTGAGGTGGGCGGCGATCAACTCGCCGCGCGTCGCCATGTCCACGCCGTAGAAGCACGGATGCGTGATCGGCGGCGAGGTGATCCGCATGTGCACCTCGCGTGCGCCGCCCCTGCGCAGCATCGACACCACCCGCGGCGTCGTCGTGCCTCGCACGATCGTGTCGTCGACGACGATCACGCGCCGGCCCTCGAGGAGCTCCGGCAGCGGGTTGAACTTGAGCGCGACGCCTCGCTCGCGGAGGCGCTGATCGGGCTGGATGAAGGTGCGGCCCACGTAGCGGTTCTTGACCAGCCCCTCCGTGTACGGGATGCCGGACTCGCGCGCGTACCCGACGGCCGCGCTGGTCGCCGAGTCGGGGATGCCGATGACGATGTCGGCGTCGACCGGGTGCTCGCGCGCGAGCTGCGCGCCCATGCGCATCCGCACGGGGTAGAGCAGCTCGCCCTGCATCCGGGAGTCCGGGCGGGCGAAGTAGATGTGCTCGAGGAGGCACAGCGCCGCCTCGCGGTCCGCGGTCAGCCCCTCGCCTGCCGACCACCACTGCGGACCCGACTCGTCGATGCGCACGACCTCGCCGGGCTCCAGCTCGCGCACGAGCGTCGCGCCCAGCGTGTCGAGCGCGCACGTCTCCGAGGCGAGCACCCAGCCGCCCTCGAGGCGGCCAAGGCAGAGTGGGCGGATGCCGAGTGGGTCGCGCACGCCGAACATCGCGTCGTGCGTGAGCAGCGTGAGCGAGTAGGCGCCGTTGGCACGGCGCATCGCGTAGTGGAAGCGGTCGCCCCAGGAGCCGCCGGGCGCGTTCGCGATCAGCGCCGCGAGCACCTCGGAGTCCGTCCCCGTGCCGAACGAGATGCCCTGCTCCTCGAGGTCGGCGCGGAGCAGGTCCGCATTGACGATGTTGCCGTTGTGCGCCAGCGCCAGCTCACCGTGCGGGCCGGAAACGACCAGCGGCTGCATGTTCACCTCGTGGCTGCCGCCGGTGGTCGAGTAGCGCGTGTGGCCGATGGCGTGCGTGCCGCCACCGAGGTTGACGAGGGCCTGCTCGTCGAAGATCTGCGTGACCAGGCCCATGCGGGCGAAGCGGTGGACGTCGGAGGCGGGCAGCCGCGCGTCGGCCGTGGCGATGCCGGCCGACTCCTGCCCGCGGTGCTGGAGGGAGTGGAGCCCGAAGAAGGTGAGGCGAGCCACGTCCTCGCCTGGCGCGAAGACTCCGAGTACGCCGCACTTCTCGTGCAGGCTCGGTATCAAGGGCGGCCCTCCCCGGATGGGCCCGCTAGGTCGTCATCGTAGCACGCACACCCGCACGGTCATCCCGCTGGCGACTCCGAGGTCTGCTGGAGCAGCTTGCGGTGCTCGATGGCCGTGCAGCGGTCAACGACCACGTCCATCCCGGCGTCGGACGCCTTCGCAATGGCCTCCTCGTGCACGATCTCGAGCTGCAGCCACAGGATGGGCGCGCCCACCTCGATCGCCTCGTCCACCACGCCCGGCACCTCGGGGATCATGCGGAACACGTCGACGATGTCGAACGGCTCGGGCAGATCGGCCAGCGAGTCGTAGCAGGGCCGGCCGTGCGCCTCGTCGAGCATCGTGTTCACGAGCTGCACGTCGTAGCCCTCGGCGATGAGGTAGCCGGCCACGTCGTGCCATGGCCGGTCGGTGCGCTTCGAGCGCGCCACGATCGCGAGGCGCGGGTGGTCGCGCAGGACCTCCCAGGCACGGTCTCCATCGACGATCATCGCGGTCCTCCCTCCGGCGGCGCCCCCTCGGGCGGGGGCAGCGTAGCGCGCTCCACGCGCCGACGCCGCCTTGTCGCGGGCTCTGTCTCCGGCTCCTCGAATGGCTCCTCGTCGGGCAGCGAGGCGAGGCGTGCCTCTGCCTCCGCCATCTCCCCCACGGCCTCGGCCAGCCGGTTGACGCGGTCGAGGCCGATGTCGGCGAGCGGCCGCGCCGCGATCACCGAGCCGACGGCGCTGCGACGGCCGTCGTCGCGCACGATCTCGACCTCCCACGTGACGAAGTCATGGCCGCGCCCGCCGACATCTTCCTCGTCGTAATCGCCGGTCACGGCGATGTGGTCGATGCGGTCGAACGGGATCGACGTGGTGGTGCCGATGCCGAGGCCGAGGAAGCCCTGCTGCCAATGCGCCGACTGCTTGCGCCGGTCGACGACCATGCTGCTGCCGATCACGGCGAAGACGAACCCCAGCGTCGCGACGGGTCCGAGGAAGACGGCGATCACCGTCAGCACGACCACGACCCAGAACGGCAGGCTGTCGAGGAAGAGCACGATCAGCGCCACGGCCAGCGCGGTCAGCCCGAGCTGGACGACGGGGCCGAGTAGCTGACCGCGCGACGGCCGCACGACGATCGCGTCGTCGCTGATCGCCGCGACGGCGCGGCGCAGGGCGATCCGCTCGACTTCCGCCACGCGCGCCTCCCGGCCAGTCCTCGTGGAGCGTCGAGTCTACCGCGCGAGGCGTGCCCGGCCAGCGGCGGGGTCGTACGCTGATCGGGTGGAGGTAGGCCAGCGTTGACTGAACCGACGGCCACCGACTGCCGGGACATCCTCGCCGCCGCCGAGGCGGAGGGCGACGCGCGCCTCCCGCATCCGGTCGCCCTCGCGATCATGGGTGGCGAGAGCCCCGTCCGCGCCTTCCGTGACCACCGAGGACTCACCCTGCGCGACCTGTCCGAACGCGCTGACATCTCGGTCGGCTATCTGTCCGAGATCGAGCACCGCCGCAAGCCGGGCTCCGTGCGTGTGCTGGCGCGCATCGCCGATGTGCTCGGAACCCGCCTCGACGCGCTCGTGTTGGACTGAGACCCCTCGGGCCGGGCCGTTGCCGCTCCGCTCGCGGCGTCCGTATGCTGGACTTGCCGCACCACGGAGGCCCGATGCGCGCCGACCTCATGGAGATCCTCGTCTGCCCCGTCTGCAAGGGCACGCTCACGCTCGGCATCGAGGAGACCGAGGCGCTCGACGACGGCCGCGAGGAGATCCTGGCCGGCACGCTCGACTGCGCCGCCTGCCCGCTCACCTTCCGCATCGACGAGGGCATCCCGAACCTGCTGCCGCCCGAGCTCAACGAGGCGTTGACCGCCCAGCGCGGGCAGTCCGAGGACTTGCACCCGTGACCAACGAGGAGCGCTCGCGAGTGCTCGGGCGCGTGCTCATGGGGGGCGCAGCGGTGCAGCTGTTGCTCTTCGTCGGTGCCGTCCTGCGCCGCTCCTACCTCGCGATCGCGCTGCCCGTCGGCTTCGCGGTCGCCGCGCTCTCGGCCGTCGCCTTCTGGGTCGGCTATACGATGGCCTACGCGCGCTGGGACGAGGACGAGGAGCCCACGATCCCGCACCGGCGCGCCGCCGGCGACTGAGCCGCCGCGCTCACCTCCACCCGCTTCAGCGCCACCACCCTCGCTCCAGCAACAGCTCGACCTCCTCGACCTCGGTCGCGTCGACGTCCGCGAGCAGGTCGCGCACGGGGCAGTCGAGGCGAGGATGGCGCGCGTCGGGCGCGATCTCGGCGAGGGGGACGAGCACGAACGCGCGGACGTGCATGCGGGGGTGCGGCACCTCCAGCTCGGGCGTCGCCATCTCCAGGTCGCCCACAAGCAGCACGTCGAGGTCGAGCACGCGCGGGGCGTTGCGCGCCGCGTGCAGGTCGCGGCCCGCGTCCACCTCGATGCGCTTGCAGAGCCGCAGCAGGTCAAGCGGAGCGAGGTCGGTGCGCACGGCCGCGGCGGCGTTGGCGTAGCGCGGCGGCTCGGCCAGACCCGGTGGCGGCTCGCCCCACGGCGGCGTGTCGTACACCGACGACACCGCCTCGACCGCCAGCCCCGCCGCCTCGAGCGCGTCGAGGGCGGCCGCGAGGTTGGCGACACGGTCGCCGAGGTTGCTGCCGAGGCCGAGGTAGGCGGTCACCTCGCCTGTCACGGGCCGGCTCCGGGCCGGGTGATGGCGTCGGCGATGCGGACCACGTCGGCCATCTCCGCCACGTCGTGCACGCGCACGATGTCGGCACCGCCCTGCACGGCGAGCGCGACGGCTGCCGCCGTGCCCCACGCGCGTTCGGCCTCGGGCTTGTCGAGCACGAGCCCGAGCGTGGACTTGCGCGAGACGCCGACGAGTAGCGGCCGTCCGAGGTCGCGCAGCTCGCCGAGCCGCCGCACCATCTCGAGGTTCTGCGCGGGCTCCCACCCGAAGCCGAAGCCCGGATCGAGGATGAGCCGCCGCGGGTCGACGCCGGCCCGTTCGGCGGCCTCGAGGCTCTCGCGCAGCCCGGCGCGGATGTCGCCGATCACGTCGCCGCCGAAGGTGCGGTCGCGCTGGTTGTGCATGACCACGGCGGGCAGCCCGCGGCGCGCGAGCAGCGGCGCGAGGCCGGCGTCGGCGAGGAGGCCGCGCACGTCGTTGAGCGCGTCCGCGCCCGCGTCGAAGGCGCGCTCAGCAACGCCGGCCTTCGAGGTGTCGACGGTGACCGGTACGTCCACCCGCGCGCGGATCGCGCGTAAAGGCGCGTCGAGGCGCGCCCACTCCTCGGCGACGCTCAGCGGCGCGTGGCCGGGGCGCGTCGACTCCGCACCGACGTCGATGAGGTCGGCGCCCTCTGCGACCATGCGGGCCGCCTGGTCGGCGGCGAGCGCGGGGTCGAGGACGCCGTCGCCGGAGAATGAGTCGGGCGTGACGTTGACGATGCCCATCACGTAGGTGCGCGCGCCCCACTCGAAGCGGCGACCGCCGATCTCGATGGGGGGGGCGGCTGCCGGCATCGCTCGATCCTCGGACGGGCTGTACGTGGGCCGACGCTACACGATGGCGATCGGCTGCTCCTGGATCACACCCCCCTCGAGGATGTGGTAGGCGTGCACGGGCGGCGGATCCTCGGCGAGCGAGATCAGGATGTACAGCGCCTCCGGGTACGCCGGCGCCTGGTCCACCTCGCCGGGCGGGAAGAACGCCATCCGCACGTCGGTCGGCGAGGGATATGCGCGCGAGGCGACGTGGGAGTGGTAGATCGCGAACAGCGTCTCGCCGCGCTCTTCGCGCGCCATCTCCAGCCGCATCTGCTCCATGCCGTGCATCTCGAAGCGGTACGGGCTCGCCGCCACGTTGGTCACGCGATGCACCGCGACGGGTGCGCCGTCCTTCGCGTCCACGACGCCGCACGCCTCGTTCGGCAGGTCCTCGCGGGCGTGCGCGACCATCTCGTCGACGATCGACCGCGGGATCTCGACTACGACGGGGGCGTCGTCCTCGCTCATGCCCTCTACTCCCACGCCTCGGGCTCGCCGTCGTCGATGCAGGCCGCGCCGGCGAACTGCATGCGCAGGAACACCGCGCTGCCCGGCTCGTCCACCAGGTGGTCGAGCCAGTGGTCGCGCTCGGCCTCCGGCAGCCGCCCCGCGAGGTCGCGCAGCGGCACGCTGACCTCGCCGGCCTCGTCGTCGATGCCCACGTCCAGCGACCACTGGCGAGGCAGCCCGACGCGGCCGACGTTGCGGGTGCGGATTACCTGCGCACCCGGTAGCGCACGATAGCGCTCGATCACCTCGGCGCGAAAGCGCACCGGGTAGAGCTCGGCCTGCGCGCGCCCCGAGAGCACGCGGGCGAGCAGGAGCCGCCGGGTGGCCGTGGCCTCCGACTCGTCCCGCATGGCTGCCACTGCTAGCGCGCGATCGGGACGTTGATCAGCGAGCCGTACTCCGTCCACGAGCCGTCGTAGTTCTTCACGTCGTCGATGCCCAGCAGGTGCCTGAGCACGAACCACGTGTGCGAGGAGCGCTCGCCGATGCGGCAGTAGGCGATGGTCGCCCTGCCCTCCTCGACGCCCTCGCCGCCGTAGAGCTCGCGCAGCTCATCGACCGCCCGGAACGTGCCGTCCTCGTTGACGGCGCGCGCCCACGGCACGTTGATCGCGCCGGGGATGTGACCGGCGCGCTGCGCGGTCTCCGGCAGCCCCGGCGGTGCGATGATCTCACCCGTGAACTCGGCCGGGCTGCGCACGTCCACCATCTGCGCGCCCGCCTCGCCGACAGACGCGAGGACCTCGTCGCGGTCCGCGCGCAGCGCGGGGTCCGGGTCCTGCGCCGTGTACGACGCCGCGGCAACGGAGGTGTCGTCGGTCGTGGTCGGGCGCTCCTCGGCCAGCCACTTCACGCGACCGCCGTCCATGAGCGCCGCGTTGTCGTGGCCGTAGAGCTCCAGCACCCACAGCGCGTACGCCGCGAACCAGTTGTTGTTGTCGCCGTAGAGGATGATCCGCGTGTCGTTGTCGATGCCCGACTCGCCCAGCAGCGCCTCGAGGTCGCCCTTCGTGATGATGTCCCGCCGCAGCTGGTCCTGGAGCTGCGTCGTCCAGTTCCAGCCCACGGCGCCCTCGATGTGACCCTCGCCGTAGGCTGCCGTGTCGACGTCGACCTCGACCAGCCGCACGCCGTCGTCGTTGCCGTGCTCGGCCACCCAGTCGGTGGAGACCAGCTTGTCCGTCATGCCGTCCGTTCCTCCCCGCCGGCCGTGTGTGCCGGCATCTCGTTGTTCGCGTGCTCGTTGCCCGGAGGCGCTACCACCACAAGACGGTGGCGACGTCCTCCTCGATCTCCTCGTAGGTGTGCGTCCACAGCCCGGACGAGAGGTACTTCCAACCGCTGTCCGCGAGGAGGCACACGATCTTGCCGGAATCCATGCGCTGCGCCGCGATCTGCGCGGCGCGCACCACGGATCCGCTCGACACCCCGGCGAAGACGCCCGCCTTCGCCGTGAGCTCGCGCGTCAGCCGGAACGAGGTCGCCGAGTCCACGACGATGCGACCGTCGAGTACGGACTCGTCGAAGACCGGTGGGATGTAGCCCTCCTCCAGGCTGCGCAGCCCCTGCACCAGGTCGCCCGGGTGCGGCGCGGCGGCCACGATGCGGACCGCCGGGTTGAACTCCTTGAGCCGGCGACCGACGCCGGTCAGCGTCCCGCCCGTGCCGAGCCCGGCCACGAACAGGTCGAGGTCGGGCATGTCGGCGATGATCTCCGGCGCCGTCGTCTCGTAGTGGGCGCGCGGGTTCTCCTCGTTCTCGTACTGGTAGGGCATGAACCACTCGGGGTGCTCGGCGGCGACGCGCTCGGCCATCTGGACCGAGCCGTTCGTGCCGAGGTCGCCCGGCGAGTAGATGATCTCCGCGCCGAACGCCTGTAGCAGCTCGACGCGCTCCTGCGTGACGGCGTCGGGCATGACGACCTTGACCGGGTAGCCGCGCACGCTGCCGAGCATCGCGAGCGCGATGCCGGTGTTGCCGGAGGTGGGCTCGAGGATCGTCTGGCCGGGTTCGAGGCGGCCGTCGCGCTCGGCGGCGTCGACCATGAAGCGTGCGATGCGGTCCTTGACGGAGCCGGTGGGGTTGGCGCCCTCCAGCTTTGCGTAGATCTGCACCTCGGGCTTCGGCGACAGCACGGAGATGTCGACCAGCGGCGTCCCGCCGACGAGGTCGGCAAGGTTGGCGGCGACGGTCACCGGCTGGATCAAACCTCGTGCCTCCTAGCCGCCGGCGAGGGCGGGCAGGATCGAGACCTCATCGCCCTCGGAGAGCTGCGTCTCGGCGCCGTCCAGGAAGCGCACGTCCTCGTCGTTGAGGTAGATGTTCACGAAGCGATGCAGCTTGCCGTCATCGCCCACCAGCGTCTCCCGGAAGCCCGGGTAGCGCGCCTCGATGTCGTCGATCATCTCGATCACCGTGCCGCCGTCGGCACTGATCGTGCGCTGACCGCCCACGACGCGCTGGATCACGGATGTCACGTGCACCTGCACGGCCAATGTGGTCTCCCCTCCCGGCCCGGCGCGGGCCGGTCCTCGCCGGCCCTCGCGTACGGATGGCGCCTGCGCGCCCGATCTAGTTCGTCGGTTGCTCCCAGTCGAGCGGCGGCGAGCCGCAGAAGGCGTCGTAGTCGATGAGCTCGGTCACGGTCGGCTCGTCGCCGCAGAGCGGGCAGTCCGGGTCGCGGCGGAGCTTCATCTCGCGGAACTCCATGGTCAACGCGTCCACCAGCAGCAGCCGGCCGGTGAGCGGGCGGCCGATGTCCAGCACCTGCTTGAAGACCTCGGTCGCCTGGATGGAGCCGACGATGCCCGTGATGGCGCCGAGCACGCCCGCCTCCGCGCACGAGGGCACCAGCCCCGGCGGCGGCGGCGTGGGGTAGAGGCAGCGGTAGCAGCCCTCGCCGGGCTTGAACACCGTGGCCTGACCGTCGAACAGCAGGATCGAGCCGTCGACGAGGGTCTTGCCGAGCAGGTAGGCGGCGTCGTTCACGAGGTAGCGCGTGGCGAAGTTGTCCGCGCCGTTCACGACGATCTCGTAGTCCGCGATGATCTCCATCGCGTTCTCGGAGGTCAGTGGCGCTGGGTGCGTCACCACGCGCACGTGCGGGTTGTAGGAGTGCAGCGAGTCGACCGCCGACTCGATCTTCGGCCGTCCCACGTCCTCGGTCTGGTGCAGCAACTGCCGCTGGAGGTTCGAGAGGTCGACGATGTCGAAGTCGACGATGCCGATGGTGCCGACGCCCGCGAGGGCGAGGTAGATGGCCACCGGCGAGCCGAGCCCGCCCGCGCCCACGACCAGCACCTTCGAGTTGCGCAGCTGGCGCTGCCCAATCGAGCCGACCTGGCCCATGATGATGTGCCGCGAGTAGCGCATCGCCTCGTCGGGCGTGAGCGCCGCGCTCGGGGCTGCGGCGCCGCCGTTGGAGTCCGCGCCGCCGGCCAGGGCCGGGATGACGGCCACCTGGTCGCCGTCGCCGAGGGCGGTCGCAGTGCCCTCCAGCTCGTGGATCTCCTGGTTGTTCACGTAGATGTTGATGTGCGCCGGCACCTCGCGGTGCTCGTCGTAGACGAGCATGTCGAAGCCCGGGAAGCGCTCCGTCAGCCCGTCGAGCACCTCGGCGACGTTCGTGCCCTCGGCCTCGACATACTCACGGTTCGCCGTGATGCGCCGGAACGGTGTGGGGATGTAGACGCTCACCGCCATGCCTTGCTCCTCTGCTACTGTCCGCCCCGCCATCTTCGCCTGCGCGGGACTTGCGTGCTTCCTCGACTCGATTCGACAAGCGCGCCGCTCCTACAGCGGCACGCTCAGGTAACGCTCTCCCGTGTCGCACAGCATCGTCACCACGCGGCTGCCGGGCCCGAGCTGCATACCGACCTCGATGGAGGCCCACACGTTCGCGCCCGCGGAGATGCCCACCAGCAGGCCCTCCTCCTTCGTGAGACGGCTCGCCATCGCGTACGCGTCTTCGTCGCGCACGCTCATGACCTCGTCGTAGATCTCGCGGTTGAGCACGTTCGGCACGAACGACGCGCCGATGCCCTGGATACCGTGCAGGCCCGCGCGCTCGCCCTGCAACACCGCCGACCGCTCGGGCTCGACGGCGACGATGCGGGCCTGGATGCCTGCCTCTCGCAGCACCTCGCCCACGCCCGTGATCGTTCCTCCGGTTCCCACGCCCGCGACGAACGCGTCGACGCGGCCCTCGGTCGCCTCGATGATCTCGGGGCCGGTGGTCTCGCGGTGAACCTGCGGGTTGGCGGGGTTGTCGAACTGCTGCGGCATGAAGTAGCCGTGGCGCGAGACCAGCTGCTCGGCGGCGTAGACCGCGCCGGTCATGCCCTCGATCGCCGGGGTGAGCTGCAGCGTCGCGCCGAAGCGCTCGAGCAGCCTGCGCCGCTCCAGGCTCATGTCCTCGGGCATCGTCAGCACCAGGCTGTAGCCCTTGCGCGCGCACACCATCGCGAGGCCGATTCCCGTGTTGCCCGAGGTCGGCTCGACCAGGGTGTCGCCGGGCCGGATCAGCCCCTCGCGCTCCGCGGACTCGATCATGCGCAGCGCGATGCGGTCCTTCACGGAGCCCGCCGGGTTGCGCGCCTCGAGCTTCCCCAGCACCTCGGCGCACCCGTCCGGGGTCACGCGGTCGAGGCGCACGAGGGGCGTCGCGCCGACGAGGTCGAGCACCGAATCGGCGATAGCCGTCTGCATCCCGTACCCACCCTCGTGGTTCACGCGTGTCCTCGTCTCGCTTCGGGTCGGCCGGTCAGATCGAGTAGTTCGCCGCTGCGCCGCGGCGCCGGTCGCGCACGCGCTCGGCGAGATCCGCCAGCGAGACGTCGCGCAGGCGGCGGCGCGTCTCCTCGTAGATGTCTTCCCACACCCAGCGCTGCACGCACTCGCCGGGCTCGTGCGAGCATTCCGCGCCCTCTTCCAGGCAGGCGATCGGCGCGACGGAGCCCTCGAGGCTCTCGATGACGTGCAGCAGGCACATCTCCTCCGGGTCGCGCGTGAGCAGGTGCCCGCCGCCGGGGCCGCGCACGCTGCGCACGAAGCCGTCGCGGCGCAGCTGCGCGAGCAGGTGGTCCAGGTACGACTCCGGGATGTGCTGCCGCGAGGCGATCTCGGCGCGTTGCACCGGCGATCCGTCGCCGCTGAGCGCCAGCTCGATGAGCGCGCGCACGCCGTAGTCGCTCTTGGTGCTGAGTTTCATGGCCTCGTCCGGCCCGGCGCGGAGTCCCCGGATCAGGGGAGCGCCGGCGGAATTGTCGAGTTTCGCGCTCAACATTATAACAGGCCGCCTGCACAGGCATATCGCGGGTGGCGCTTCGCCTATCCGCCGGCGACCGCCGGGACGATCGACACCTCGTCGCCCTCTGACAGCGCGCTGTCCAGGCCCGCCAGGTAGCGCACATCCTCGCCGTTGACGAAGACGTTGACGAAGCGCCGCAGCTCTCCGTCGTCGTCGCACAGCCGCTCGCGCATCCCCGGGTAGCTCGCCTCGAGGTGCTCGACGAGCTCGAGCAGCGTGCTCGCGCCGTCGGCCTCCACGGTGCCCTGGTCGGCGGTGAGCTCGCGCAGGGGGGTGGGAATCTTCACGGTCACCGCCATCGCGGCCTTCCTCTCGTATTCCGTTGGGTCAGAGGCCCTAGCCCTCGACCACGTCGCCGAGCGTCGGCTCGTCGACGCGGACGCCCTTGGAGCGCGCCCACTCGATGGAGCGCTCGATCTCGTCGGGCTCGCCCTCCAGCTCCAGCACGACCCAGCCGACGGAGCGGTCGACGTCCGCCATGCGGATGTTCGTGACCACCTCGAACTCGTGGCCGAGCTGGTAGATGAGCGGCTCCTGGATCAGCTCCGGCTCGAACGTGAACCGCACGTGCTTGGTTGCCATCACGCACCACCTGCCGTCACGGCAACGCCGGGCCGCTCGGCGCGGCGCGCCTCCAGTGCTTCGAGGAACGCGTCGGAGTTCGCCGGTACGCGCAGCGGCTCCGTGAGGTGTCCCTGTACCGCCTCGATCGTCTTCAGTCCGCCGCCGGTGATGAACGCGACGGTCTCCTCGTCGCGGCGGATGTGGCCGCTCTCGACCATGCGCTTGAGGCAGGCGACGGTCACGCCGCCCGCGGTCTCGGCGAAGATGCCCTCGGTCTCCGCGAGGAGCTTCACGGCGTCGACGATCTCCTGGTCGGTCGCCATCTCGGCGCCGCCCTCGGTCTCCTGCATCGTCTTGAGCGCGTAGAAGCCGTCGGCCGGGTTCCCGATCGCGAGCGAGCGCGCGATGGTGTCCGGCTTCTGCGGGCGGAAGTTGAGCGTGCCCTCGGCGTACGCCGTCGAGATGGGCGAGCAGCCCGTCGCCTGCGAGCCCGACATGCGGGTGTGCGGCTCATCGATGAGCCCGACCTGGTGCAACTCCTTGAAGCCCTTCCAGATCTTGGTGAACAGAGAGCCCGACGCCATCGGCACCACGCAGTGGTCCGGCGTGCGCCAGCCGAGCTGCTCCGCCACCTCGTAGGCCAGCGTGCGCGAGCCCTCGGCGTAGTAGGGGCGGACGTTGATGTTCACGAACGCCCACGGCTGGTCGTGCGAGAGCTCGGTGCACATCCGGTTCACGTCGTCGTAGGAGCCGCGCACCATCACGAGCGCGGGCGAGTAGATGGCGCTGCCGACGACCTTGCCCTCCTCGAGGTCGTCGGGGATGAAGACGAAGGTGTCCATGCCGGCGTGCGCGCCGTGCGCGGCTACCGAGTTGGCCAGGTTCCCGGTGCTCGCACAGGCGATGCCGGTGAAGCCGAACTGGCGCGCGCGCGCGATCGCGACCGAGACGACGCGGTCCTTGAACGACCACGTCGGGTTCACGGTGTCGTTCTTGAGCCAGAGCCGCTCCAGCCCGAGCGCCTCGGCGAGGTTGTCCGCGCGCAGCAACGGCGTGTAGCCGGTGCCGAGGTCGACCTTGTAGTCGGGGTCGCACGGGAGCAGCGGGGCGTAGCGCCAGAGCGTCGGCGGCCCGGCCTCGACGGATTCGCGGGTCATGACCTTCGAGATCGCCTCGTAGTCGTAGTCGACCTCGAGGGGGCCGAAGCAAAACTGGCAGAAGAAGGAGGGTTCGAGCGGATACTCCCGCTCGCACTCCCGGCAGCGGAGGGCCTGTGCATAGGACATGTGGTGAGGGCCTTTGGGTTGGTCGAGGGTTCGGTGGCCGGACGGGTGAGGCCCGCCGTCGCCCTCGCCGAGCGAGGACGCGCGGGCTAGCGCATCACCATGCGGCCCATCGAGGCGGCCGGGAGCAGACGCATGTCGGAGGTGTGGAGCGTCACGGGCTGCCTTCGTCCGTCGGTCGCCGGGGCGGGCATCCGCCACCCCGGGCGCACATGTGAGGCTATGAACGCGTTACGGGAGTGTCAACCGGAGCCGCGCCCCGCCGGGCGCAGGGCGCGCTACCGTGGCGCGGCCGTCGCAGCCACCTGCAAGCGCCGACCTATAGCTCCGAGAGCCGCGTCCATCTGGTCGAGTCGAGAGTGGTGATTGATGTCGAGCACGCGGTCCACCTGCGGCATGTGCCACCCGAGGCGTCGCGCGAGTTCCGCCTTCCCGACGCCGTCATCGCGCATGCCCTGATACAGGATGACCTTGACCGACGTGAGGGTGGGGACCAGCGCATAGACATCCCCGCGCGACGGCGTCGGAATGTCCTCTCGGTCGTACATGCGTGCCGCGATCACCTCTTCGAGCGCGTCACTCGCGCGCGCAATCGCTTCGTCGCGATCGTCCCCGAACGTGGTCAACTCCGGAAAGTCGGGCGCCGTGACGAGCAACGTGTCGTTGTCATCTTCCTCCAGGACGATCGGGTACTCCAACATCAGCTCAACCCCAAGTCTTTCTTGATCTTTTCGACCAACCCCGTCCCTAGTTCTTTTCTGCTGCCGTGCCTCGGAAGCGAGGCCTTCCGATTCCCGAAGCGCACCGTGATGTGCCCGCCCCCGCCCTTGCGCGTCTCGAACGTGCAGCCCTGCCGTCGCAGCCATCGTTGAAACTCGCGAGAGTTCACCTGCACATTACCCTACACAACACTTCTGTTGCTCTCAAGCCTTCCGCACCTCCACCAGCGCCCGTCGCACCGCAGCCACGTCGATCCGCCCCGTGCTCACCTCGACGCCGTCGACGGCCACCACCGGCACCGAGTCACGGTAGCGCTCGGCGAGCGAGGCGTCCGCGTCGACGTCCTCGACGCGCAGCTCGAACGCGACGTCTCGGCCGAGGCGGCGTAGGGCGTCGCGGGCGTGGGCGCAGAGGCGGCAGCCCTCGCGCGTGTAGAGCACGACCTGCGGAACGCGCTCCGACACGAGCTAGCCGCGGCGGAGCAGCGGCGGCGCGGGCTCCTCGAGCGGTGGCTGCTTCACGAAGTACCAGATCACCGGCAGCGCGCCGAGCACCACGAGCAGGGCGACGAGCTGCGGCACCTTGAGGTCGAGCAGGAACGTGTCCGAGGAGTCGATGCGCAGCTCGGTGACGAGGAACCGCATCACCGCGTAGCTCACGATGTAGAAGCAGAACGTCAGCCCCGGCTTGTGCCAGAACACCCGGAAGAGCACCACGAACAGCAGGGCGAGGATCACGAAGTCCCCGAGCATCTCGTACGTCGTGGCTGGGTGATGCGCGCCCACGGTCAGCGAGTGGACGAACGCTGGCGAGTCGGAGTGCGTGTAGATCACGCCCCACGGCAAGTCGGTCGCCTTGGCGAGGTGCTCGCCGTTCACGAGGTCGCCGAGCCGTCCGATGCCCTGCCCGAGGATGATGCCGAACGCCGCCAGGTCGAGCCCTCGCGCGGCGGGGTAGCCCTTCCAGAGCCCCCAGGCGAGCGCGCCTCCGACGCCCCCGAGGATCGCGCCCCAGATCGAGATGCCGCCCTCGGTGATGCGGATGATCTCGCCCGGGTTGGCGCCGTAGTAGTCCCACGCCTCGGCCACGAACAGCAGGCGCGCCCCCATGATCCCGGACGGGATGCCAACGAGGGCGAGCTCGTAGGCGTCGTCGTAGTCGTACCCGGTGACCTTCACGAGCTGGAGGGAGAGCTGCACGCCGGCGAGGATGCCGAGGGCGGTGAAGAGGCCGTGCCACGTGAGCAGCAGCCCCCCGATCCGCGCGAGGTTCGGATCCCAGCCGATCTCGATCGCCAGCACCGGCACGCCGCAGCCCCCTGCCGTCCCCCGCCCATGCTACGCGCGAGGGCCGCTACGGACGCCTACTCGGAGCCCTCGTCATCCCCTTCGGTCGCCTCCGTCGGGTCGGGCGTTGGCTCCGGAGTTGGCTCGGGCGCCGGAGCCTCGAGGCGGGCGCGCGGCACGAGGATCGTCGCGCCGACTTGCAGGAGGTTGGGGTTACTGAGCCCGTTCGAGGCGAAGTTGACGATCGCGCCGATGTTCGCGCCGTAACGCTCTGCAATCAGGCTGAGCGTCTCACCCGGCGCGACCCGGTGGACGATGCCCTCAACGCCGGGAATGCGCAGCAGCGTCCCCTCCTCGAGCGCATCGTCCACGGCCGCCATGGCGTCGTTGTTCCAGACGACGTACTCCACGGCGATGCCGAACTCGTCTGCGATGGACCGCAGCGTGTCGCCCGCCCGCACCGTGTAGACGTGGAGCACGGGCGGCGGCTCGCCGGCCGCGCCCTCGCCCGAGGGATCGCTGAAGAGGCGCTCGTAGAGCCCTCGCACCACGTCCGGCGGGAGGTCGGCGCCGAGGAACGAGTCGCCGATGCGGATCTCGTAGTGGAGGTGGATGTCGGTGCCGGGGGCGAGCACGGACTCCGGCGTCCCCGACTCGCCCATGC